>DASREJ010000041.1:0-53912 GCA_035652115.1 Bryobacteraceae bacterium | reverse complement strand
TATGCGCCCTATATCCGCCATGTTCATGTCAACGAGCTTGATGGGCAGGAACCTGGCATGGGGAGTTATGATTTCGCGCCGCTTCTTGGGACATTGTCGGAGCTTCATTACTCGGGATGGGTCTCAGTAGAAGCGTTCGATTTCAGTAGAGACCCTCTTGAAATTGCCCAGCGATCTATCAGCCGCTTGCGCGAATGCACGCAACTGCAGCCCGCAACCTAACAACTTATATGAAACGTTACGTCATTACTGGAGGAGCCGGATTTATCGGCTCCGCATTGGTTCGAGCTTTACTGGCGGATGGGCGCCGTGTCGAAGTGATCGACAATCTGTCCACAGGCAAGCTCGACAATTTGGAGGAAGTAGCCAACCAGATCAACGTTCACGAATTCGATCTTAGAGATTACGACCGGGTTGCTCCCGTAATTGCCGGTGCCTACCGAGTCTTCCACTTGGGCGCATTGCCATCGGTACCAAAATCGATTCTTGATCCGGTACCGAGCCACGAAGTAAACATTGACGGCACCTTCAACGTATTTCGCGCCGCGATGGAAGGTAAAGCGGGGCGCGTGGTCTACGCTGCCTCCTCTTCTGCTTACGGCGATACCGAGGTGCTGCCGAAAACTGAAAGCATGACGCCGCGTCCGAAATCGCCTTATGCGCTGCAGAAACTGGTTGGCGAATATTACGCCGACATTTTTTCGCAGTGTTACGGTTTGGAGACGGTATCGCTTCGGTTCTTCAACGTCTTCGGGCCGCGGCAGGATCCCACCAGCGTGTATTCGGGTGTATTGTCGATTTTTTTGACTTGCTTGTTGGAACGCTGTAGCCCCACGATCTACGGCGATGGTGAGCAATCGCGTGATTTTACCTATGTGGAAGATGTAGTGGGCCTGCTGCTTAAGGCATCGCAGGCGAATGGCGTCTCTGGAAAAGTATTTAATGCGGGAAACGGCAATCATTTCACGCTAAATCAGACGTGGCAATTGTTGCAGGACATCGAAGGCGTCAAATTGCCGCCGCACTATGCACCTCCCCGGGAGGGCGACGTGCGCCACTCCCAGGCTGATACCACTGCCGCTGTGCGCGAATTGGGCCACGCGCCGCGGTTCACTTTCGAACAAGGACTCCGATTAACACTTGACTGGTATCGTGCCGATTTGGCTCGCCAGAAAAACGAAGGACAACTAGAAGTATTAAGCCGTGCTTAGTGGCTGTCAGCTTAGTCTATTCGTGAAGTGGATATGACTAATTCCTTCCGGCTAGGCCAGGACGGCATCTATCGCTGCGACCGTTTTCAAGAGTTCGTCTGGCAGAAGCACGGCTTCGGAACGCGCGAGGCCAGCCCGGAAGCCGATATCACGCTGAAGCAGGTGCATTCCGCGCGCGTATGGAACGTCAATGGATGGAAACCGCAGCACCGCGAATGCGAAGGCGACGCGCTGATCGCCAATCATGTCGGTACAAGCATCGGCGTCCGCACAGCAGACTGTGTGCCGATTCTGCTCTTGGATTGCCGGACGCGAGCAATTGCCGCGGTGCACGCCGGCTGGCGCGGAACGGCAGGCGAAGTTGCGAGAGCCACCATCGAACGAATGACGCAGGATTTCGGTGCCATCCCGAAGGATATTTTCATCGCGATAGGTCCCTGTATTCGCGGTTGCTGCTATGAAGTAGGGCCCGAAGTCGCTGCGCGGTTCACCACTTGGTTTCCGCAATGGGAAGTTCACGAAAAACAGTCGCGAAAGCTGAATTTAGTTGACGCCAATCGCCGGCAGATGGAAGCAGCCGGTGTCCAGTCAGAGCGTATTTTCGATTGCGAATTGTGTACCGCTTGCCAGAGCGGACAGTTTTTCTCTTTCCGGCGAGAGCCCGAAAACGCGGGCCGCATGATGGCCAGCATCTGCCGTTTGTCTTAATTCGCCCGTTTCCAGCATCTGCGGCAGAGGTGTGCGGCCAATCCAGATGGCAAAAGCTATCAACACCAGACACTCACCCCAGAAATCCATTCCGAAGCTGAGGAGATAACGCTGCCACGGCTTGTATTGCAGTATGGCTTGCAGGAAAGATAGGGCACAAGAAGAGAGAAACAAGCGGTTCGCCCAGCGAATTGCCGCATTCGCGGAATTCTCCGGGTATTTGCGGCGCAGCGCGAACAGGCATCCCGCGGTGATGGCGCCCGGCGCCAGAGAGATCAAGCCACTTTTAACGGCATACGGCTCGATCATGGAATAAATGACGAAAGCGGCGCCGTCCCACGCCCACATCGTGCGTCGATGGGACCGAAGCATCCAGATGACAAAGGATCCGTAAAGGATGGCTGCCGCCACCATCCAAATTCGTACTGCCGTGTGCGCGTCCAAGGACAACACATTGATCTGTGGAAAGTAGCTCAGGGGTGGAGCAACGGGAGTAAGCCACCGAAGCAGCAATCCGCGTAAAGATTGGCCCGGAAAATAATAGAACTCAGAATACGTAGTGCCAACGCGGCCAACAGCCACGTACCAGTTGCGTAAGAGGCTCCAATAGCCATGCGCCCCAAAGATCGTTAGGGGGAGTGCCCAGAGGGCTATCAAACAAACGCCGAAGTAGATGGCAGCAAAACGCCTTCCGCGACGAAAAAGCCACGGGATAAAAAGTACTGGCCAAATCTTAAAAGTCACCGCCAAAGCCAATAGGATTCCCGACGCGACCGGCCGCGTTTCTGACAAAATCAGTGCCGCGAAAATCCAGGCAATGGCAAATGGCTGAACGTTCCCATATCGCACCGCAAGAAACAGGTAAGCGCATAGGAACGCCCACACCGCGACAATAGCTTTGACGTCAAATTCGAGCCGCCGCACGCGCAACGCAAGCAGGACGGTGATGCCCGCGTTCAGCCATGCTGCAACCATCCAGATAAAGCCGCCCACGCGCAGCGGTACCCAGCGGAACGGCCATAGAAGAACATACGTGACCGGCGGATAACGGTATTCCATTGGGAAGCCGAGTCCACTTTGCGGTCCGTACGCGGGCCTGGTTCCGTTGAAAAAACCCGTGACTCCCAGCCAATAAACTCGAAAATCTACATCTTTCGCAATAAACAACGACGCAAGGACGGCCACCAACAAAAAGGTGATAAGCGCAAATCGTGAAGTGAGCCGCAGTCGCGTCATCGCGTCTTCATAATCGTCTCAAACCATGCAGGCCCAAGCGCTAAGCTGAGGGCATGAATCGTAAAGCATCAGCGCAGTGGAAAGGCGACCTGAAAAGCGGCGCCGGAATTATCTCTACAGAAAGTGGTGTTCTCTCCAACGTCCAATATTCTTTTAAGACCCGCTTTGAGCAGGGCAATGGAACTAATCCCGAGGAATTGCTCGCTGCTGCGCACGCCGCTTGCTTTTCGATGGCCCTCTCACTGATGCTTCAAAACGAGGGGTTGAAGGCTGACAGCATTGAGACCACGTGTACCATCACACTCGACAAAGAAGGTGACGGCTTCGCAATCAAGCGGAGTCATCTGGAGCTTCGTGCGCGCGTGCCAGGGGCGGCTCAAGAAGCCTTCGAACGTGCCACTCAATCGGCGAAAGAAGGCTGCCCTGTGTCGAAACTCTTCGACACGGAGATCACCCTCAACGCCAGTTTGGAATCTTAGCGGCGGCAAGCGGCATTATCCGGTTTCACCAGCACATTAACCTATCGGAGGTCCAAACCGTCGTGCCTGGTGTCAAGTGCCCGTGACAGCAACAGGAATTCTCTGGTAAATCGCTGCAAAGCCGTTGCCCCGCTCCGGTGTGAAACCGCTTTTATATTTGGTATTTGGTTTGCAAAAAGACTTGCGAATCCAACATGAATGTTCAGCGCGTCTTCCCGCGGAGCACTGTTTTAAGAAATTCTTTTCGCAGGACGCTCCACCTTGACGAAAGATCTGATAACATCTCAAGGCGTATCCCACGTTCAATCTGCGAGCGAGAAAGCTAGGCTAATTGCGCTCGCGAAAGAGAGAGTAAGAGGTTTTAACGGATGGCTCGAGAAAGTATTCAGAAAAAACTTACGCGCGTGCGTCCGCCGCGCGTGCAAATTTCCTACGATGTGCAGGTCGGCGACGCAATAGAGAAGAAGGAACTCCCCTTCGTTCTAGGTGTTTTTGGAGATTTCATGGGTCAACCGACCGGTGATATCCCGCGGCTGAAAGATCGCCGTTTTGTCGACGTGAACCCGGACAATTTTGACGAGGTTCTCGCGAGTATGAAGCCACACCTGGCTTACTCGGTGGAGAACAAACTGAGTGAAGACCCCAATGCCGGCAATCTCAAGGTTGATCTCAATTTCAGGAGCTTGGAAGATTTCGAACCGGAGCAGGTTGCCCGACAGGTAAAGCCGCTTCGCGAGTTGCTGGATCTCCGAGGGAAGCTGGCTGATCTTCGCGGCACGCTTCAAACGAACGAAAAGTTGGATGAAGTTTTGATGGAAGCCGTTTCGAACACGGAGAAGCTCGATAAGCTGCGCGGCGAAATGGGCCTGGACAAAGAAGGAGACAGCAAATGAGCGAAACTCAACAAGCAGTCCCCTCAGCGGCAACGACTACTACTGAAGGTAGTTTGCTCGATCAGATTGTCGAGCAAGGACGTTTTGGCCAGGAGCCGTCTTCACAGGCTCGCGGCAAGGACTTAGTCAAAGAATTTCTGGCTCAGGTTCTGCAAGGCGAAGTCACAGTCTCCCGTGATGCCGAGGCCATGATTAATGCCCGCATCGCGCAGATCGACCACTTAGTGTCGATTCAGCTTAACGAGGTGATGCATCATCCCTCGTTCCAAAAGCTCGAAGGAACCTGGCGCGGATTGAAATATCTGCTCGACAGCTCCGAAACGTCCGCGATGCTGAAGATTCGCGTCATGAGCGCGACCAAGAAGGAAGTGCTCAAGGACCTGCAACGCGCCGCGGAGTTCGATCAGAGCGCATTATTCAAGAAGGTTTACGAAGAAGAGTACGGCGTATTCGGCGGCGAGCCGTTTGGCGCGCTGATTGGCGATTACGAGTTCACTAAACATCCGGAAGACATCGAGTTGCTCGAAAAGATCTCGCACGTGGCTGCGGCGGCGCACGCGCCGTTCTTTACCTCAGCGGGATCTGAGATGTTGAACCTGGATAGCTATGCGAATCTGGGCCAGCCGCGTGACATTACCAAAATCTTCGATAGCAGCGAATTCGCCAAGTGGAAGAGTTTTCGCGAGAGCGAAGATTCACGCTATGTCGGCCTCTGCTTGCCTCACATTCTGATGCGTCTGCCTTATGGCAAGGACACGAAGCCTGTCGAAGGCTTCAATTACGAAGAGAACGTAGACGGCACGGAACACGACAAGTACTTGTGGGGTAATGCCGCATATGCGATGGGCGCACGGCTGACGAGCGCCTTTGCGAGCTACGGCTGGTGTACAACCATCCGTGGCGTGGAAGGCGGCGGTTTGGTAGAAGGCCTGCCGGCGCACACCTTCCGCACGGACGAAGGCGACGTCGCGCTTAAATGTCCCACCGAGATCGCAATCACAGACCGGCGCGAGAAAGAACTCGCCGACAACGGATTCATTCCGCTGGTGCACTGCAAAGGAACCGACTACGCGGCTTTCTTCAGTGTGCAATCGGCTCAGAAGCCGAAGCTTTACAACAAGGAAGACGCGAACGCTAACGCGCGGCTTTCGGCCCAAATGCCCTACATTATGGCAGTTTCGCGGTTTGCGCATTATCTGAAGTCGATGATGCGTGACAAGATCGGCAGCTTTATGTCTCGCGATGAATGCGAGCGGTTCCTGAACCGATGGATCGGCCAATACGTGATTGGTGTTGACGACGCTTCGCAGGCCCTCAAAGCGAAGAATCCGCTGCGTGAGGCGCGAATCGAAGTCGTGGAAGTTCCCGGTAAGCCGGGGGCATATCGCGCGGTTGCTTTCCTGCGGCCGCATTTCCAACTAGACGAGTTAGGCGTATCATTACGCCTGGTTGCAGAGCTCCCGCCGCCCGCGGCGGCCTGATCTTCGGCCAGGTAAACCGACAACCATTATCGGGGCCTCGGCCCCCGCAGTATTAGTGTCTTTCAGCACAAAGGAGAAAACATGGCAGTAGAAATTTTCTTGAAACTAGACGGAATCAATGGAGAATCCGAGAAAAAGGGCGCGGAGCAATACATCGAAGTGTTCAGCTTTTCGAATGGCGCTTCCAACCCCACCAGTGTGGCATTCGGTACGGGTAGCGGCGCCGGAAAGGTGGATATCAGCGCTCTTACTTTGCAGAAGCAGCTTGATTCGTCATCGCCGCTGTTGTTCCAGAATTGTTGCCAGGGCACCCACATCGCGAACGGCCACATGTTTGTTCGTGAGGCGACCGGCGGCGACACGACGGAAATCTACTATCAGTACGACATGACGGAAGTCTTTGTCGACAGCATTAGCTGGGGCGGCGCGGCCGGCGGCGGCAAGCCTTCCGAGTCTCTATCGCTTTCGGCGAAGTCGCTCACTATTACCTATTGGCCGCAAGACGCGACCGGAAAACTGGGAACCAAGATTCCGTTCGGTTGGGATGTATCCAAGAACACTAAAGCGTCCTCCTAGGACCGCCTAAATGGACGCCCAACAACTTTTCAAGGCCGGGAAGCTCTCGGAGGCTATCTCGGCCTTGAACTCTCATCTTCGGGATAACCCCTCTGATCTGAGGAGCCGGACATTTCTGTTCGAGCTCCTCTGTTTTAACGGCGAATACGATCGCGCCGAAAAACAGCTAAACATTCTCGAAGAAGAAGGCAGCAAGGATTCATTTCTCGGAACCCTGCTGTATAAAGCCGCGCTGCATGCCGAGCGACTTCGAGACGAAATGTTTGAGAAGAAGACGTTCCCCAAACAGGTCGTCAATGGAGGATCGACAAACGTTTCGGGCAAGCTGAACGGCAAAGAATTCAAGACGCTCTCCGACGCAGACCCGCGTATCGGGGACAAGCTGGAAGTATTTGCCGGCGGCGACTATCTTTGGATTGCTTTTCACGATATTGCTCTAATTCGATTGGAGCCTCCACAGAAATTGCGTGATCTGATCTGGGCGCCGGCTAAGCTGCTTACCGGTCCCGCCTTCCGTTCGCGGGATCTGGGAGAGATTATGCTGCCTGCCGTCGCCCCGCTTTCCTGGCAGCACCCCGATGAAGCAGTTCGTCTCGGTCGGGTAACCGAATGGTGCGAGGATGAGGCGGGCGAAGTGGCCCCATTCGGATCGAAGAACCTCTTAGTTGACGGGGAAGAATTCCCACTGCTTGAAATAAGGGAGTTAGAGATTTATCCGCTGAATGCAGCACCGGTTGAAGAACCTGCTGCTTAAGTAGTAAGCTATTCACGCCTGAACTGGAATGCCCGAAATTGAACGTTTCCTGGAACCAATTCCAGGCGACAACCCGGCCGGCACGTATCTTCGCTACGACCCCATCTACGCCAAAATCGAAGAAGCGCGCCGCAAGGAAGATCCGGCCACAATCGCGAAGCTGAACCTTGGCCGCGATGCTAAGGTCGCGGATTACAAGCTAGTGGTGCAAACCGCCGAAGACGTCTTGGTCAAGCGCACCAAGGACGTTCAGATCTCGGCCTGGCTCACGGAGGCGTGGACATACCGTGAGCGTGTTCCAGGGCTGACCGCAGGCTTGCAACTCACGAAAGCCCTGCTGGAAAAGTTTTGGGACAACATCTATCCGGAAATCGACGAAGGCGACTTGGGCGATCGTCGAATGCCGCTCGATTGGATTGGCAGCTCGACCGACTCGAGTTTCGCCCTTCGCAGCGTTCCTATCACCAAAACCGCGAAGTACACCTGGTTTAGCTATCAGGAAGCTCGTGCTGTCGGCTATGAGAAAGATCTCGGCGGCGACAAGGCTAAGAAGGCCGTCCGCGACGATGCCATCAAGCAGGGCAAGGTTCCACCAGAAGAATTCGACGTAGCATTCGAGCAAACGGAGAAGGCGTTCTACAAAGCGCTCACCCACGATTTGCAACAGGGTCGCGATGCTCTGCGGGCTCTTGACGAGTTCTGCACTGAAAAATTTTCTGACGATCCACCCTCCTTCACGCTGCTTCACCGCGCGTTCGAGGAAGTTGCAAATGTCGTTCAGATTCTCCTGCTGAAGAAGCTGGAGAAAGATCCCGACCCGGTCGAAATTATTGAAGAGCCGGTGGCCGAAGGCTCGGAAGCGGCTGGCGAAGGCGTAGCAGTCGATGCAGCGGCGGGAGCGCGCCCGGGAATCGAGCAATTCGATCTTTCCGATCTGGGCGAGATCAAGAGTTCGGATCAGGCCATCCTTCATGTTGTTGCTGCGGCCCAATTCCTGCGGCAGAAGAATCCTGCAAGCCCTGTATCGTACCTGCTGCTGCGCGCCTTACGCTGGGGCGAAATGCGGACAGCGAATGGAGCGGCGCCGGCGGACCTGCCCGCGCCGGCCTCCGAAACGCGAGTTGCATTGAAAAACTCCGCCGCGGGAAGTAACTGGAAGCGCGTTCTCGAAACGGCGGAATCCGCGATGAGCCATACGACTGGCCGAGGTTGGCTGGATCTGCAGCGCTACACCATTAAGGCTTGCGAAGAGCTCGGATACGCGGACGCCGCCAAAGCGCTCCGCTCGGAATTGAAAGCCTTCTTGCTCGATTTTCCGCAATTGCCGAGTGCCACGCTCAACGACGATACAGGCACGGCAAATCCTGAGACCTTGGCTTGGTTGCGCAAGGAGGGCCTGATAACCTAACGGTCGAGTGTCGATCGGTTAGGATAAAGGCACTCTTATGGCTCGGGCTCGTGGGGAAGCGCCGATCGGTCTCTCGGTCCTCGACCGGCTAATCGATGAAGATTTGAGAGTTCCGGAAAAGCAGTTGACTCGTTCGGAGTCGTTGCGAAAGCTGCGCGACGCGGTGCGGCGGGATTTGGAATGGTTGCTCAATACGCGACATCCCATCATCGTTCCGCCGGTGAATTCCCAGCTCAATCAATCTCTGTATATGTACGGCATTCCGGACGTCACGTCGATGAGCGCCAAGAACATGACAGACCGCCAAAGGCTGCTGCAAGCGATGCAAGATACCATCGCGCAATTTGAGCCCCGTGTGGCGAATCCGCGAGTGACGTTAGCGCCGGACCAAGACGAAAAAATTCCCATTCTTCGTTTTGTGATCGAAGGCTTGTTGCGAGTCGATCCCAGTCCCGAACAGATCGCTTTCGGCGCGGTAGTGGAACTGGCTAACGGAGAATGCAAAGTGCAAAGCGAACTTCATGCGCGATGAGCTCTTAGAGTATTACGAGAGCGAACTATCTTTTCTCCGCACCATGGGCGCGGAATTTGCCGAAAAGTATCCCACCGTCGCGCAGCACCTGCTGCTCGGGCCTACTGGCTCTGAAGATCCTCACGTGGAACGGCTGGTGGAAGCGTTCGCGTTTCTGGCCGCCCGCGTTCACCTGAAGATCGACGATGATTTTCCGGAGATCGTCGAATCTTTTCTCAATGTTCTCTATCCGCACTATCTTCGGCCCATACCGTCGTTTTCGGTAGTCGAGTTCAATGTCGACCCGGAGCAGGGCAAATTGACTACTAACCTGCGAATTCCGCGCGAGTCGCTGCTCTATTCCCGGCCCATTGATAGTGTTCAATGCAAGTTCCGCACTTGCTATGAAACCATCGTTTCACCGGTACGTATTTCAAAGGCTTGTTGGCGCGCTCCAGAGCGGCTGGATCCGCCCGTAAAAGCTCTCGAGGCCGCATCTGCCTGCAGCCTGGAGCTGACGTGCTTTCCCGACGTGCAGTTCAAAACACTGGGCCTGGAAAAACTGCGCTTCTTTTTGCATGGCGAGGGCAAGGACGTCTTCACGCTCTACGAACTGTTGTTCAACAACTGCCTGCGCATTTTGCTGCGTAACCCGGACGATCCGCGTCAGCGCATGGTGGAGTTGCCGGCCAACAGCCTGCGGGCCATGGGTTTTCGCGATGACGAAGCTGTCCTGCCATATCCGAAACGCTCATTCACCGGCTATCGCATCCTGCAGGAGTACTTCACGTTCCCGGAAAAGTTCCTCTTCGTCGAATTAAGCAATCTGGACGTATTGTCGACCGAGGCTTTCACCACGAAGGCGGAGATTATTTTTCTGATCTCACGCTTTGAGCGCACCGATCGCCAGCAGGCGCTTGAGCTGAACGTATCGCCAGCGACGTTCAAGCTTGGCTGTACGCCCATCGTTAACCTATTTCCGGTGTCCGCGGAGCCCATCATGATGGAGCAAATCCGCTTCGAGTATCCGGTGATACCCGACGCGCGCCGGCGCCACGCGATGGAAGTATTTTCAGTCGATAGCGTGAGAACGTCGAGTCCGGACCGTCGCGAAGTCACTCAATACGAGCCCTTCTATTCGAGCCAGCACGGAAGAACCAATCGAGCGCAGACATTCTGGAACGCCGTACGCCGTCCATCGACCCGCGAACATGATGCTGGGACGGAGGTGTATCTTAGCCTGGTCGACACATCGGGTCATGCCGCAAAAACCGGGACTGAGACGCTGAACATCCGCTGTACTTGCACCAATCGCGATTTGCCTTCGCGCCTCCCGCCCATCAGTGAGTTCGAGTTAGAGGGAGGCTCCGCGGTAAAGCGAATCGTTTCTCTGCAGAAGCCAACCAACACATTGCGCCCTCCCATGCGTAACGGTCTCCAGTGGCGCTTGATCTCGCATTTTTCTCTGAACTATTTGTCGCTCACCGAGGAAGGCCGCGGTGCGTTGCAGGAAATACTTCGCCTTTATAACTTCACCGACGAGCCCGCGCTCGAAAAACAGATTGCCGGTATCACGGCGCTAAGCAGCAAGCGGCACTTTGCCAGGGTGGTCTCCGAGCATGGCATCAGCTTTGCGCGCGGCGTACGTGTCAACGTTGAGTTTGATGAAGAGATGTTCGTCGGCAGCGGCGTCTTTCTTTTCGCCTCCGTTTTAGAACATTTCCTCGGCCTCTATATTTCGTTAAACAGCTTCAGCCAACTGATTGCCCGCACAAAACAGCGAAAGGAGGTGCTTCGCGAATGGCAGCCGCGAGCGGGACAGAAAATCTTGCTTTAGTTCGAAGCAACGTCGAAGACCGCCTTTTCGCGGAACCTTATTGTTTCGAATTCGTGCAAGCAGTCCGCTTGCTGCAACAGTTCTATCCGAATCGCAAGCCTGTGGGTTTGTTCAGTTCGCCGGATTCGGAGGTCGCGCGCTTCGGCGTGCGCGCCGTGCTCACGTTTCCCGCCAGCGAAGTTCATGAGCTTGAGGAACGGCCGGAACGGCCGCCCTTGATGCGAATAAACTTCATGGGGCTCATCGGCCCCCTCGGCGTGCTTCCCCTCTACTACACCGAATTGGTAGGGGAGCGGCTACGGGAACGCGACCGCGTCTTGCGTGATTTCCTCGACATCTTTCATCACCGGATGGTGTCGCTCTTTTTTCGCGCATGGCAGAAATACCGTTTCCTGGTTGAATTTGAACAAGGCCGGGGCGACGCTTTCTCGCAATATCTGCTCGACATCATTGGGCTGGGCACGAAGGGTCTGCAGCGCCGCCAGGATATTCGCGATCTGTCGCTCGTCTATTACGCGGGCCTGCTTGCGCAACAACCACGCAGTGCGGAAGCGTTGCGGCTGATATTGCATGACTACTTTGAAGTTCCGGTTACTGTCGAGCAGTTTCTGGGAGCGTGGTATCAACTGGATGAATCCTCCCAATGCAATTTAGAGGATGCCTTCGAATCGTCACAGCAGTTGGGCTTCGGAGCCGTGGTGGGGGATGAAATCTGGGATCCGCAGTCGCGCGTGCGCATTGTTCTCGGCCCGTTGCCTTTGAAAAGATATCTGGATTTTTTGCCTTCCGGCACAGCGTTCAAGCCTTTGCAGGTCGTAACCCGCTTTTTTGCCGGAGACGAATTCGATTTTGAGGTGCAATTGGTTTTGAAGCGTGAACAAACTCCCGGTTTGGAACTGGGAGCTGTTGGAGATGAAAGGCCTCAATTAGGTTGGGTAAGCTGGTCGAAAACTCGCGAAATGGAATACAATCCTTGCGAGACGATCTTGCAATTGTAGACAGTATTAGAAATTAGCGCGTGATTACGAATAGTGTGGAAAGAAGGTAACAAGATTATGAACGTCAGTCTGAAGTCGCTGGTCGGGAGGATGGACGACGTCACCCGAAAGTCGCTGGAAGCTGCCGCGGGCCTGTGCCTGTCGCGAACGCATTATGACATTGAGATTGAGCATTTCCTGATGAAGCTGCTCGACCAGCAGGATAGTGATCTGCACCACATCCTGAAGCACTTTGGCGTCGATAAATCGCGCTTCACAACGGAATTGAATCGGGCTCTAGACAAACTGAAGACCGGCAACGCACGCACGCCGTCGTTTAGCCCTTCGCTGGTCAAGATGATGACCAGCGCCTGGACCATCGGCTCACTCGAATTTGCCGGCACGCAAATCCGGTCGGGCTTCGCGATATTGGCTTTGCTCTCCGACGACGAGTTGTCGCGAATGGCAAAAGACTTCAGCCGCGAGTTGCAGATGATCCAGCCCGAGACGCTGCGCCGTGACTTTTTCAACGTACTCGTTGGCTCGCCGGAGGACGCGGGAACGGCTGCTGCCACTGCTGGACTTCCAGGAGCCGGTGCGCCCGGAGCGCCAGGCGCTGCGGCCAATAGTAAAACGCCAAATCTCGATCAATACACGGTCAACCTTACGGAGAACGCGAAAAAAGGGAAGATCGACAACGTTCTTGGCCGCGATTCCGAAATTCGCCAGATTGTCGATATCCTCATGCGCCGCCGGCAGAATAATCCGATCCTGACGGGCGAAGCCGGCGTCGGCAAAACGGCGGTTGTGGAAGGCTTTGCGATGCGCGTTGCCCAGGGCGATGTGCCGCCGCCGTTACGGAACGTTGTTGTCCGGACGCTGGATTTGGCGCTACTGCAGGCTGGCGCGGGCATCAAAGGTGAATTTGAAAACCGCCTGAAAGGCCTGATCGAAGAAGTCAAGAAATCTCCGGTTCCTATCATCCTTTTCATCGACGAAGCGCACACCATGATTGGCGCAGGCGGTCAGGCTGGCCAGAATGATGCGGCGAACCTTCTGAAACCCGCCTTGGCTCGCGGCGAACTGCGGACCATCGCCGCCACGACATGGTCTGAATACAAGAAGTATTTCGAAAAAGATCCTGCGTTGGCCCGGCGCTTTCAAGTAGTCAAAGTGGAAGAGCCGAGCGAAACGCAATGCATGGTTATGTTGCGCGGTATCGTGGGAGCGCTCGAAAAACACCACAAGGTGCGCATTCTCGACGAAGGCGTGACCGCGGCGGTCAAGCTTTCGCATCGCTACCTCGCGGGTCGGCAGTTGCCCGACAAAGCCGTAAGCGTTCTCGACACGGCGTGTGCCAGATTGGCGCTTGGCCAGAATGCAATTCCGTCCGTCATTGAAGATTTGCGCAGGCAAATGGACGACTTGGAAGTGCAAGAGCGTGTATTGCGTCGTGAAACGGCAACTGGCGCTGACCACAGTGAGCGCATCGATCAAGTGCTGGCACAGAGAAAAACCGTTTCGGATAACCTGGCTCAGCTCGAAGGCAAATGGGAGAAGACAAAGACTCTCGTCGAACAGATTCGTGACATCCGCAACCAGCTCGAAGGCCAAGCCGACGGCAAACACGCCCCTACGAACGGAATCACGGGCGGCGGCGCGGCGGTAGCTTCCACCGGTTCCGGGACGGCCACTGCTACCGAGACGGCTCCGGCTGCCGTGGCAACTGCCGGAAATGGAACGGAACTCCGCGCGAAGTTGGCCGAACTGACAAAACAGTTGGACGAGGTGCAGGGCGAAACTGCGTTGATGCAGGTCTGCGTCGATGCGCCCATCGTTGGCCAAGTCATTTCCGGTTGGACTGGCATTCCGCTGGGCAAGATGATCAAGGATGAAATCGGCATCGTCCTGGAACTCGGCAGTCATTTGGGGCGGCGAGTCATTGGACAGGACCACTCCTTGTCCATGATTAGCCAACGTATTCAAACTGGTCGCGCAAGCCTCGATGATCCTGGCAAGCCTTTAGGCGTGTTCATGCTGGTAGGCCCCAGCGGCGTCGGTAAGACGGAAACCGCCCTGGCGTTATCAGACCTGCTCTATGGCGGCGAGCACAATGTGATCACCATCAACATGTCGGAATTTCAGGAAGCGCACACAGTCTCGACTCTGAAGGGATCGCCTCCCGGATATGTGGGCTACGGCGAAGGTGGCGTGCTGACGGAGGCTGTCCGGCGCAGGCCGTATTCCGTAGTGCTGCTCGATGAAGTCGAGAAGGCTCACCCCGATGTTCTTGAGCTTTTCTACCAAGTCTTCGATAAAGGACAGATGGAAGACGGCGAAGGGCGTGAAATCGACTTTAAGAACACCATCATTATCCTCACTACCAACGCGTGTACCGATCAGCTAGCCAAACTCACCGCCGACCCCGAAACAATGCCTAGCCCGGACGGTATCATCAAGGCCATTAGACCCGAACTGAACAAGATCTTCAAACCGGCGTTTCTAGGCCGCATGGTGGTTATTCCATACTTCCCGATTCGCGACGAAAACCTGAAAAAGATCGTGGAGTTGAAGTTGGGCAAAATCAAACGCCGCATGCTCGAGAACCACAAGATTCAGCTTCAATACGGACCAGAGGTGATTGATGAAGTCGCCAAACGCTGCACTGAAGTGGAAAGCGGAGCGCGCAACGTAGACAACATTTTGACCAATACGTTGCTGCCCGACATCTCCCGTCAATTGCTGACGAGTATCGCCGAGGGACAAAAGCTCAGTTCGGTGCGCGTCACGATTGCCTCTGACGGCACGTTCCAGTACGCCTGAATCTGGAATTTAAATTGCCAAAGGATCCAGAGGCCTTAGTTTCTCTGGACCTTTTTAGCCTGATCAGATGCCCGGCGGTGCTTGAGAGAAGCCGGTGTTGCTCATGCCTCGGCCTAAGCGTTGCCGAGCTTTTAAGGAGACCCCATGGCTGAAACCATAACGCAAGCGAATCGGCTGATGCAGTTGAGTACTCCGGCCGGCGACGACGTTCTGCTGATCCACAACTTCACTGGATACGAAGCAGTCTCGCGCCCTTTTCGTTACGTGCTGGAGCTCGTCGCCGATGTCATGAACAATATGCCGGCTCAGGTCCAGCCGCACAATTTGGTGGGCCAGATGTTTACTCTGAATATCACGCTTGATGGTTCGGATAGTCCGCGAGTAATTACTGGTTTTTGTGAGAGCTTCTCAACGGGCGCTGTAGATGATGAATTCGCCCACTACACAGCCGTGTTAGTGCCGTGGTTTTCTTTTCTGAACCTGAGCTCTAACATTCGTTTTTTTCAGAAGCAAACGGTTCCTCAGATCGTTGCGAAGGTAATCGCCGACGCCGGGTACTCAAGCAAATTTCAAGACAACACCACCAAAGAGTACACCAGTTGGGACTACTGCACGCAGTACCGCGAAACTGACTTTTCTTTTGTTAGCCGGATTTTGGAAGCGGAAGGCATTTACTACTATTTCGCTCCCGATGAGCAAGAGGGGCATAAGCTAGTCATCGCCGATGCCACGTCCTGCTACAACAACCTTCCCAACCTATCTTCATTCAAATACTCGCCGATAACTGGCATTCAGGATCTTGAGGACACAATTCGCGTTTGGGCGTCAGAAGAAAGAATTCACACAGGAAAATGGACCGTTCGCGATTACCACCACGAGATGACGACCAACAATCTCGAATCATCCGAGCCATCCACGCAGGTTGCATCCGCTGGGCAAAGCTTTGAAATGTATGATTTCGCGGCTGAATACGCTAAGAAATTCAACGATCCGGCAAGTCGCCTGGCAGACGTCAAGCCAGAGGGCTCAAAGATCAGCACAGTAAAGATGTTGGCCGAAGAGACCACGCGCGTCGAGTGCAGCGGGGTTTCGCGCTGCCGTGCATTCAACACCGGCTACAAGATCACTGTGACCGGAGGAGCTGCGGCCGGCTCGTATTTGTTAACCGAAGTAACGCATCAAGGTTACCAACAGCCCGCCTATCGGAACCGTGACGAGGTTCCGGATGCCTACAGCAACACGTTCAAATGTATCGACGCGAGCGTCGTGTATGTCCCGCGCGCCGCCACTCCCAAACCGCTCGTCTACGGCTTGCAAACTGCTGTCGTTGCGACAGACAGCAGCGGAGAGGAGATTTGGCCGGATAAATACGGACGCGTGAAAGTGATCTTTCCTTGGGATCGCACCGGCACCAACTCCCTTTGGCTTCGCGTTGCCCAGCCTTGGGCGGGGAATTCGTGGGGGCAGCAATGGTTGCCGCGCGTCGGAGACGAAGTTGTCGTCAGTTTTCTCGAAGGCGACCCCGACCATCCCATTGTGGTCGGCAGTGTCTATAACGCCACGAATATGCCGATCTTCGCTCTGCCGGACAACAAGACACAGAGCGGAATTCAAACGCACAGCAGCAAGGGCGGCGGCTCTTCGGACTACAACATGCTTCGTTTTGAAGACAAGCAGGGCTCTGAAGAGATTTACGTCCAGGCACAAAAAGACTGGAATTCGCTGATTAAGAACGACGAGACTCGAACGGTAAAAAACAACCGCACTACGACGATTCATGTTGACGAGTCTCGTACTGTAGAAACCGGTAACGATACCATTTCTGTTCAGCAGGGCAAGCGAACCATCACTGTCTCGCAAGATATTTCGGAGACGTCGCAGCAGGGGAATATTTCGGTTACCGCGCAAACCGGAAATATCTCGACGACCGCGAATCAGGGCAACATCTCTACCACCGCTGACATGGGAAACATCAGCACAACTGCCAGCATGGGCAACATTTCTGAGACAGCCGACTTGGGCAATATCACCATTGAGGCCTCCGTGGGAAGCATCAAAATCAGCGGCCTTTCAGGCGTAACCATCAGTTGCGGTGCAAGTTCGATTTCAATGACCCCGGCATCCATCTCAATCAGCGCCCCGATGGTGCTCATCAACTCCTAAGATGTGAAGAATAAAGGATTCGCAACACTGTATCCTTACAGTGACTGCCACTTATGAGAAGGCTTCAACCCGTCATCTGGGCTAAAGGCACGTTTCTATCTCCTCAGCATCTGCAGGCGCAAGATGTCTTTCACGAAGATCTGTTGGAGTTTCGGACCGATGCCCTCAATTTCTCCCCCTGGGGCTTCCGCACACTCACATTAAGCCGCGAAGCGTTGGCAGCGGGAGATTTGGCGATTGACAGAGCTTCGGGCATCTTCCCGGACGGCCTGGTCTTCGATATACCCGAAAGCGATGCGGCTCCTGCTCCCAAACCTCTGGCGTCCTATTTTGACGCTACCCGCGAAACGATTGAAGTCTTCTTGGCGGTTCCGGCCTGGCAGCCTGGAGCTGTGAACATTGCCACCACCGTGAGCCCCAACGCCGATACGCGGTATCGGGCCGAAGTAAGCTTACTCCGCGACGAAAATGCGTCGCAGATCGAGCGGCCGGTGCAAGTGGCGCGCAAGAATTTTCGCTTGCTGGTGGACAAGGAAGCCCGCGTCGGCACTCCGGTCATGAAGATTGCGCGCGTCAACCGCACAGATAGCGGGATTCTGCAGTTGGATCCGGTATACGTCCCGCCCGTGTTGGATATTCAGGCCAGCGACTATCTGATGTCCATTCTGCGCCGGCTGCTTGAAATCCTGATTGCCAAGAGTGCAACTCTTTCTGGCATGCGGCGGCAGAAGAGTCAGGGCCTGGCGGACTTCAGCGCGTCCGACGTCGCGAATTTCTGGCTGCTATACACCGTGAATACGTTTCTGCCCCAGATGCGCCATTTATTCGAAGTGCGTCACGGGCATCCGGAGGTGCTATTCAATGCAATGAACGCCTTAGGCGGCGCGTTGACGACATTCTCGACAAAAATTCTGCCGCGCGATCTGCCTTTGTACGACCACCGTGAACTCGGTGCGCGCTTCACGGATTTGGACGACAAGCTCCGCTACCTGCTCGAAACCGTCATCCCCAGCAATTTTGTTTCATTGCCGCTACGCTACACCAGCGCATCCATCTACGCAGCGGCAATTAACGACGACAAGTATCTGCACAATACAAAAATGTATTTGGCGGTAAACGCCGAAATGCCCGAAGGCGAACTGATCGGCAAAGCTCCACAGCTCATCAAGCCGTGTTCCGCTACGCATTTGGAACATCTGGTTCGTAATGCGCTGCCGGGCTTGTCAATGCGCCACGTCATCCCGCCAACTGCCATTCCTGTCAAACTGAATTACCAATACTTCAGCCTGAATCAAGATGGTCCATGTTGGGAAGCCATCCGGCGATCTCGCAACTTCGCTGTGTGGGTTCCCTCGGATTTCCCCAACCCGCAAGTCGAGTTGATTATTCTGCTACCGTAAGGGTTTCCTTGCGTGCGCAGGCGAAAAATCGCGCCAGCCCCATAGTTTAGGTTGTTAACGCGCCGACACTTTCCCAAAACTGAAGAATTTATTACTCTCAGAAGCACGGAAAAAAACATGCTAAGTCTTACAGAGAGTGTCTCGCTAATAGTAGCGATAGTTATTGCATCTATCGCATGTTTATGGTTGCTGCATCGTATCTGGTCTACTGAAGAGCGCCGCAAGAATAACGACTTGGTCGGTTGGCAGATAACGGTAATCGGAACGACGTATGCGGTGATTATCGGCTTCATGCTCTACGCCGTTTGGAACAACTATCAGGAGGCCGACGCAAACGTTGAGGCGGAAGCAGATGCCCTAGTCAATACGGCGCGCGCGGCCCAGGGTTTAGCCACGCCCCAGAGACTCGAAATCCAATCTCTTGCACTCGATTATGTGAATAGCGTATTGACTCAGGAATGGCCGGCGATGACCGCTAATCAGGTTAGCCCGCTGGCGGTTCCCATCGTGGAAGAGCTTTGGAAACGTTCGACAAATGCAGAAACGCACAGCACGTCACAACAGACAAGTCTCAATCATCTGCTTAACGAACTCTCTACGATGACCCAACATCGCCGCCTTCGGCTATCTCAAGCGCAATCGGGAATCCCAAGTATTCTGTGGACCGTACTGATTGTCGGTGCAATCTTTACCATTCTTTCTGCATGTCTGTTTGGCAGTGTCGATTTCAGGCTTCATTTTATTCAGGTTTTCATGCTGTCTCTTCTGGTTGCCCTGATCTTAGCTGCCATTTCCGATATCAGCCGGCCTTTTCAAGGCTATGTGCATGTTTCGCCGGCTGGATTTCATCGAGCGCGCGTCACGCTCGAAAACATGAACCAGCAAGGTCACTGAGCCAGCACGCTGCTACTCCTCATCGTGCTGAGATGCTAACGCTGTCACTACCGTCATATCTTCAAGCGTTGTAACGTCGCCTGTGATTGAATGCGAAGTTACAATCTCGCGCAACAATCGCCGCATGATTTTTCCGCTGCGCGTTTTAGGCAGAGCTTCAGTGAATCGGATCTCTTCCGGGCGTGCGAACGCCCCAATTTCGTGCGCCACCCATTGGCGCAACTCCTGGCCCAGCACGTCCTTGCTGTAATCGCCCTTCTTCAACGTCACGAACGCGCAAACCGCTTGGCCGGTAATCTCGTGAGGCTTTGCGACAACGGCAGCTTCCGCAACCGCAGGGTGATGCACCAAAGCAGATTCCACTTCCATCGTGCTGAGCCGGTGTCCGCTTACGTTCATCACATCGTCCACGCGGCCGAGAATCCAATAGTAACCATCGCTGTCGCGGCGCGCGGCGTCACCTGTAAAGTAAGTGCCCGGCACGCGCGACCAATACTGTTGCTTATATCGTTCCGCGTCACCCCAAATCGTGCGCGCCATGCTGGGCCACGGATGGCAAATAACCAGGTATCCTTCCTTGTTGTCGTCCACGGGCTCGCCTTGAAGGTCGACAATGTCCGGCACAATTCCCGGCAGTGGCAATGTCGCAGAGCCTGGCTTAAGAGGGACAGCTCCAGGCATTGCGGAGATCATGATGGCGCCGGTCTCCGTCTGCCACCACGTATCGACGATCGGGCAGCGCTCTTTCCCGATCACCTTGTGATACCACTCCCAAGCCGCGGGGTTGATGGGCTCACCCACCGAGCCGAGTAGCCGCAAGCTCGAAAGGTCATGAGCGTCCGGCCATTTGTTGCCTTGCCGGATAAGCGCGCGAATTGCGGTTGGGGAGGTATAGAAAGTGGTTACTCGATACTTCTCGACAATCTGCCAAAACCGGTCATATGCCGGGTAATCGGGCGCGCCCTCATACATCAAAACAGTAGCGCCCGTGGTTAGCGGACCATAGACGATGTAGCTGTGTCCTGTCACCCAACCAATGTCGGCCGTGCACCAATAGATGTCGTTCTCTTTGAGATCGAACACCCATTTCATAGTCATCGCCGTCTGCAGCAGATAGCCTGCGGTCGTGTGCAGAATACCTTTCGGCTTCCCTGTTGTGCCGGACGTGTAAAGCACGAAAAGCGGATGCTCGGAATCCAGCTCGACTGCATCGCATGGTCCGGATGTTGCCGGGTTCAGAGTGGCGGCAACTTCAGCGTCATGCCACCAAATATCGCGCCCGTGTTTCATGTTGATGTCGGAACCCGTCCGTTGAAACACCACCACGTGTCGAACATGAGCCAGCCCCTCCAGGGCTTCATCCACTGCCGACTTAAGCCGAACTTCCTTGCCGCGCCGCCATCCGCCGTCTGCGGTGATTACAATGCGTGCATCCAGATCTTGAATTCGCGCGCGCAACGCTTCCGCCGAAAAACCGCCAAACACCACGCTATGAATAACTCCAAGCCGTGCACACGCGAGCAGCGCAATCGCCAGCTCTGGAACCATTGGCATGTAAATAATTGCGCGATCGTTGGCGCTGCAGCCCAAATGTTTGAGCGCATTCGCAAAGCGTGAAACCAGAACGTGCAGCTCTTCGTATGTGATCGTGCGTTCGTCGCCGGGCTCGCCCTCCCACAGAATCGCCGTCTTTCCTTTGCGGCCATTCGTAAGGTGCCGGTCGACGCAGTTGTAACAGGCATTGATACGGCCTTGGGAAAACCATTTGGCTCTTGGCGGATCCCACTCTAACGTTGTCGATGGCTGGCTGAACCAGGAGAGTTCGGAATGTGCAAGATCTCCCCAGAATTTGTCTGGATCGCGGCGGGCCCGTTCTTCCAATTCGCGATAGGCCTTCATACCGCTCACATTTGCGTGAGCTGCAAACTTATGTATTGGTGAATATGATTTCGATCCGCTCATGGATAAAGCCGTTCCAGCGCCAGTTTATCGCAGCAAGTGCGTTTAACATCAAAGCAGAGTGAACTTGGGACGTCTGCTCATCGTCGCGGGGCTCGTGCTCACCGCATTGGGCGTCGTCATTCTGCTGATTAATAAATTGGACTTGCCACTGGGTCAGTTGCCGGGCGACGTCGTTTGGCGCGGCAAACAGACTACGGTCTACTTTCCGTGGGTTACTTGTTTGATAATCAGCGTCATTCTGACGTTGATTCTTTGGATTGTGAACCGCAGGATGTGACTGCGCCGCTCCGCAATAATCAGCGAACGGTGCCCACTCGATTTGGCGGCCAGAAGACAAAGACTGCCTTGCCGTAGATGTAATTCCGGGGAACAAAGCCCCAAGCGCGGCTATCATTCGATGAAGTGCGGTGATCGCCTAAAACGAAATATTCGTCCGGAGGTACCACGCGCGCCGGATAATCGCGATCATCTCGGTACTCCGGTGGAACGTAGTTCTCAATCAGCTTTTTGCCGTTCACAATGACGTAGCCGTCCTCAACCGCAACAGTATCGCCCGGAAGGCCGATGACGCGTTTGATATACGACTCCCGAATATCCTCCGGTGCCCAAAACACAACCGTATCGCCCCGCTGAATTTTACCCAGGCCGAACTTGTAGCTGAATTGATTGATGAACAGCCGCTCGTTGTCGTAAAGCGTGGGCATCATGCTGGTGCCCTCGACTTTCACTGGTCGATAAAGGAACAAAATCACCAGCACGGCAATCAGAACCGACAACATCAGGTCTCGAAACCACGCTAATGTCGTCAAAAAGGCAGACCGCGGCTGTTCGGCTCGCGGCGCTGATTGGACGCGGCCTTCACATACTGCTTCCGGCAGCGGCTCGTTCATATTTCTGAGGCTACTTACTAGATTATAAAGCGCAAAGCCGACTCGCACGACAAGGCACACATCTGCTTCCGCCCGGCAGAATCGCAGCTAACGGAGCTACATTCCTCAGAATTGGACGATTGATCTACGATTTTGGTTGCCCGGCCGCGTTGCCGGGACGAAGCACGTTAAAGCCTGGACTTCAGTTCGCGTTCCGCTCGCAGCCAGTCCTCTTCGCACGAACCGTGAGCGTATCCGCGAGCTACCCAATACGAGTGGGCCAGCACCGCAATGTCTTCGTGAGTGATTTCACGCTTTTCGAAAACTGGTGAGTCTGTCTGGGCCAAAATAGGTTCGGAAGTTGTCGCAACTGGGTTGGCAACGGATGTCTTGCTGGGCGTTGCTGCTTTACGGTGCTTCACTGAACCTGTCTCTGATGCTTCATTGCTCTTCGACTTGGAAGACCTTGATGTCCGCGGTTTAGAGCTTGGGTCGGCTTGTGCACTAATTTCGGGCGCGCCCACCGGTTCCGCCGCACTTTGTCTTGTCTTTTTCGAAGTCTTACTAAACAACATGCAAAACATTAAAGCACACCCAAACATTTTTTGCGTCATTTGTTCCCTCTAGTCCGGTGCTGCCGTTACAATTTTCCTGCAACCTGTCTCGCTATAATTTCCTTAGTGCCATCCAAAAGCCGACGAGCCGTGCTCTGCGCCCGTTCACTGGCACTCTTTGTCCTTTCCGTTCTGTTTTTGACCGCGTTCTTCGGTCAATTGCACAAACACAACAGTCCGACTCAGCAGGACACCTGCCTGATCTGTCACGTCACAAATCGGGCGAATGTTGCAGCGATTGACACAAACGCCGGCAAACCTCCTGTCACCACGGGAGCCATTTGCTGCAACATTCAGGACAAAGGCCGGCTTCTCGAATTTCAACCGTCTTCACGCGTTCCACGAGCACCTCCTTCCGAATTCCTTTCCTAGTTGTTTTCTGACCCGCGGCTTGTCCAGCGGGGGCAGTGCATTGTTTTTTGAGGAAAAGTTTGGAACGGAGTTGTACCTTGATTGGTTTTATTAGACCGGTAAGATGCACCGGCTGCTTGGTGCCGTTGCGTCGGATAGCAGTACCTTTGGCGCTTGCCGCGCTTACGTTGGGCGTGCCTAAAGCGCGGGCTGCTGATGCAGCGCAGGCGACTGGAAATGGCGGAACGGTGCAGGGAACTGTCACCGATCCCAGCGGCGCGATGGTACCGGGCGCCGATGTCACTCTCAGCAACGTGGTGACGGATTTCAAACAGACCGCGAAATCCGGCGCGGACGGTTCCTTCCGGTTCGCGAACGTGCCAATGAATCAATATCGGCTGGAAATCGCCGCACCCGGATTTCAGCCCTATACGCAGGACGTGCCCGTTCGCACGCAAGTGCCGATTCAATTGAAGGCGGCGCTCACGCTTGCAGGTGCGTCCCAAACTGTCAACGTGTCTGCTTCCGTCGATGTGCTGGAAAATGTCCCCACAGCGCATACTGACGTCAGCCAGCATCTGCTTTCGAACCTTCCCGTAGCTACCACGGGTCAGGGTCTAAGTGATGCGATCACTCTGACTTCGGGGGGTGTTGTCGCGGACTCGAATGGTTTTTTTCATCCTCAGGGCGATCATGGCGAAACCACCTATGTCGTCGATGGGCAACCCATCAGCGATCAGCAGAGCAAAACGTTTTCCACCCAGTTGCCGCCTAATGCATTTCAGTCGCTCGAATTAGTGAGCACCGGCCCCGGCGCTGAATACGGTGACAAAACGGGATTGATCGTCAACACGGTGACACGCTCCGGCCTTGGCCAGAAGCCGACGGCAAGCTTCGATGCGACGTACGGATCTTTCGGAACCGTAGGCGAAGAAGCTACCTTCGGAATTGGCGGCAGCCAATGGGGAAATTTTCTAGTCGTAAACAGTAGCCGCACCGGCCGTTTTCTGGATAGCCCGGAGTTCCAGCCATTCCATGACATCGGCAACAACGAAACTATTTTCGATCGCGTCGACTATCAACCCGGCAGCCGCGATTCACTTCATCTGGATCTTTTTGGAGCGCGCAATTGGTTCCAAATCCCCAACACCTACGATCAGTTGTCGCAGGACCAGCGGCAGCAAGCGAAAACCCAGAGCTACTCGCTCGGCTATCAGCACACGTTTTCCCCAAGTACGCTGCTGACCATCGATCCATTCTTTCGTCAGGATCGGGTGAACTATTATCCGAGCGCCGATCCATTTGACGACACCCCTGCCACTGTTGGCCAAGACCGGCACTTGACAAACTGGGGCACGCGGGCGGATATTTCTTACGCCAACGGCATTCACAACATCAAAGTCGGTACCGAAATCATGCAGTACCGGCTGGTCGAAAACGATTTTCTGGGGATCACCGATCCCACGTACAATCCGGTGTGTCTCTTCTCGAATGGTTCTGCCGTAACCGATCCTAGTGTTCGTAATCCGAACGCGTGCGCCGCTCTTGGTTACGTTGCGAATCCAAATCTTTCTCCCGGCCTGATTCCGTATGATCTAACTCGCGGCGGAACGTACTTCACCTTCCATGATCGCGGCAACATAAATGAACAGGCTGTTTACGCGCAGGATCAGATCACTATCAAGAATCTTTCTGTCAGTCTGGGAGTACGTTTCGATAACTACAACGGTATTTCGCAGGACAACTTAGTCGAGCCCAGACTCGGTGTGTCCTATATGTTCAAGCCGACTGGCACGGTTTTTCGCGCTTCCTATACGCGTTCCATGGAAACACCGTACAACGAAAACTTGTTGATTTCGAGCACAACGGGCACGGGCGGACTATCTTCGAACTTGGGCGCGTACGGCGAACAACCTCTTCGTCCCGGTCATCGCAACCAATACTCGGCAGGCTTTCAGCAAGCCATAAAGCGATATCTGCAAATCGACGCTGGCTACTTTTGGAAATACACCAAGAACGCCTTCGATTTCGACACGCTCTTCAATACCTCGCTCGCTTTCCCCATTTCATGGCACCAATCGAAAATCGATGGATTGTCGGTACGCCTCTCTACCCCCAACCTGCGCGGTTTCCAAGCCTACACAACTCTGGGGCACACCCGCGCCCGATTCTTCGGTCCCGAAGATGGCGGCCTGATCTTTAACTCACCGCTAGATGTCGGCGCGTTCCGTATCGATCACGACCAGGCGTTTCAGCAGACAACATTTGTTCGCTATCAACACGGCAAGGACGGGCCCTGGATTGCCTTTACATGGAGATTCGATAGCGGCGAAGTGGCCGGTGCTGTGACGGATCTTGCTGACGCGCTGGCGCTGGATGCCGACCAGCAGGCCGCTATTGGCTTCTATTGCGGGAATCAAGTAGCCACCGTTGTGCACGCAATCACGTCCTGCCCCAGTACCAATTACGGCGCTTCCCGGCTGGTGATTCCGGCGCCCGGAACGTTTAATCCCGATCACAATCCGCCGCGCATCGCGGCACGCAATCTCTTCGACGCATCGGTCGGCACCGACAATCTGTTTCATAGAGAAAAGCTCAAAACAACGCTCAAGTTCACGGCGATGAACATCACCAACAACGAAGCGCTTTATAACTTTCTCTCCACCTTCAGCGGCACTCATTTTGTGACGCCGCGAACATACCAGGTTTCACTTGGGTGGAATTACTAGGCATGTAGCAGTCACAGGAATTTGAATCCTAAGGCGCTATTTGGGCGTCACAGACTCGAAAGCACTGCATGACGCCTTTGAATGTCTTTTAGTCGTGGGGAAAAGTTCTATCTGGAAAAATCCCCATGCTCTCCATCGAGGTGACGCGCGAGTGTCCGCTTCACTGTCCGGGTTGTTATGCATACGGTGATTCGCATTTGGGACAAGGTGGCCCAAATCTTCGCAGCGTCGCAGATTTTCGGGACGATAACCTGGTGAACGGAATCCTGCGGCTCGTCGATGAGCATCAGCCCCTCTAGATATCCCTGGTGGGTGGCGAGCCGCTAGTGCGTCATCGCGAGCTAAGCCGTGTCCTTCCGGAACTGAGTGATCGCGGAATTTATGCGCTAATCGTGACCAGCGGTGTCATCGCGATTCCCGAAGAGTGGACGAAACTGCCTCGCATCACAGTCGCGGTTTCTGTGGACGGCAATCCCGAAGATCACGATGTGCGTCGAAAGCCAGCCACCTATCAGCGCATTCTGAAGAACATCAAAGGATCCAAAGTAAACATTCACTGGACGGTTGTTCGCAAGAACATCGAAGAGCCCGGCTACATGGATCGCTATCTGGATTTCTGGAACGCTCAACCCGAGGTATATCGAATTTGGGTCAGCGTCTACACGCCGCAGCTTGATGAAATATCTGCGGAGCGGCTGACCGAAGTAAACCGCAAGGCACTAGCCGCGTATTTCTCTTCCGTGGCTGGCCGCTACGCCAAACTGACCATGCATCGAGGGCTGATGGACGCATTTACGACACCCCCAGTCAGTCCGTCCGCATGCCTGTTTTCAAAACTATCTGTCAACTATACTGCCGATCTGCACACGCGCGTCGAGCCCTGCGTCTTTGGCGGATCTCCCAATTGCGCTGAATGCGGCTGCTCTATGAGCATGGGGATGCACTGGCTAGGTGAGTATAAGTTGATCGGCGGCCTGCGCGCGCGTCATCTGATTGAAGGTTCGTTAGCAATCGGCCGAACAGTGAATCGCGCGTGCGGTTCTGGAAGCGGCTTACGCTGGAACCTGCCGCCCGAAAGTACTCCTAACGGTCTGGTTCAGATTGAGCGCTGAGAGTCTATTCGCCGCTCTGCAAGAATAAATGGCGATGCCTGCATCGGTAATTTTGGTCGCAAGTGGTGATTTGCGGCTATCTGCCAATCAAGTCTGTTGGCTGGCCCAGGAAAAAGTAGAAGAGGCCGTCACCCGCGCCATCAAAAGCTTTGGCTTCGATGTGCGCCGTGGGCACGTGGTTGATCCGGTGAAAAAACATGGATTCATCGATTCGCAGCAGTACGGCATGCGCGTATTTCGCGATATTCCCGACGATGCACCGCTCGTGGTCGTAGAAGCCGTGTGGCAATACAGCCATCATGTTCTGCACGGGCTGATTTCCCATAAGGGTCCGATTCTTACCGTTGCAAATTGGAGCGGGCAATGGCCCGGCTTAGTAGGCATGCTCAACCTGAACGGATCTTTGACTAAGGCAGGTGTTTCTTATTCCACGTTGTGGTCGGAAGACTTTCAGGATGAATATTTTTTGTCGCGGTTAGAAAACTGGCTCCGCGGTCAACCGGTTCGGCACGACACTTCACACGTACGCGCTCTGCGCGATCTGAAGTTACCCACCGAAGCACGTGATATCGGCGCGAATCTGGCCCGACAGCTCAAACGCGACAAAGCAATTCTCGGCGTATTCGACGAAGGTTGCATGGGAATGTTTAACGCCATCGTTCCCGATCATCTGCTAAACCCCACAGGTGTTTACAAGGAGCGGCTGAGTCAATCGACCCTTTATGCGGCTATGCGCAATGTGCCTGATACCGAAGCGCAGCAAGTTCGCGAGTGGCTGGACAAAAAAGGTCTCAGGTTCGAAACTGGTCCGAATCCGGAAACCGATCTTACCCAGGAACAAATCCTTGATCAATGCCGCATGTACATTGCCGCCTTGCGCATCGCTGATGAATTTGGCTGTGCTGCGATCGGTATCCAATATCAGCAAGGGCTAAAGGATCTGACTCCCGCTTCAGACCTGGTCGAAGGACTCCTCAACAACTCGGATCGGCCGCCCGTGCTTTCGCAGGATGGACGTATTCTATACGAAGGCGAGCCACTTCCGCATTTCAACGAAGTGGATGAGTGCGCGGGGCTCGACGCTCTCGTGACCAATCGCGTTTGGACGGCGATCGGTTTGTCGCCTGAAACCACCCTCCATGACCTGCGTTATGGCGAAACGTACGGAGAGGAATTTGTTTGGGTCTTCGAGATCTCAGGTGCCGTGCCTGCTGCGCATAACAGCGGCGGATACGCGGGTAGCGTCAGTCAACGGCAGCCGCCCATGTACTTCCGCCTTGGCGGAGGTTCGCTTAAAGGCGTAAGCAAGCCGGGCGAGATTGTTTGGAGCCGTATTTTTATTGAAGACGGCAAACTCAAAGCGGATCTCGGTCGTGCGCGCGCTATAGACTTGCCACGCGAAGAAACCGAGCGCCGCTGGAGCATCACAACGCCGCAGTGGCCCATCATGCATGCTGTTCTGTACGGTGTGTCGCGTGACCAGATGATGGCGCGGCACAAGGCAAACCACATTCAAGTTGCGTACGGCAACGATGTCGAAAGCGCAAATCGCGCTCTGGCCGCGAAAGCTGCATTCCTTCAAGAAGCGGGACTAGAGGTTAGTATCTGCGGAACGGACACTGGGCTTTAAGCTGGCAGCCCGCACACGCTTGGACGAAGACGGAAATGCCAAGCGCTAAACGTACGTTGCCAGGTGATGATATAGAGACATGAAAGTGGGCATCCTCGGAACTGGCGCTATCGCTAATAAACACGCGCAAGCCTATCGAAATATCGGATTCGAGATCGTCGCGTGCTCCAACAAGACCGAAGCCCGCGGCATCGAGTTTGCGAATCGCTGGGGCGCGAAGTTCGTTCCTGATTACGAAGAACTCTGTCGTTATCCAGGCCTCGATTACATTGATGTCTGCGCCTTTCCGGATTTTCACCTGCAGCCGGTGAGAGTCTGTGCCCAAATTGGACGGCCCATTCTGGTCCAAAAACCGGTCGCGACGAATCTCGATGATGCGCGCCAGATGCTCGAATTGACTCGCGCTGCCGGCATTACGTTCGGTGTCGTAAGCCAGCATCGCTTTGATGATTCAACCATCTTTCTCAAACGTGCTCTCGCCGGTGGCCGTTTAGGCAAGGTCCTGCAAGCCGATGCTTACGTCAAGTGGTTTCGCAGTGACGAGTATTATTCTCGTCCCATCAAAGGCAGTTGGCAAACAGAAGGCGGCGGCGCGCTAATAAATCAAGCTATCCACCAGATTGACATTCTGATGTACTTAATGGGTCCTGTTTCGTCTGTGTTCGGCATGTGGCAAATTGCAGCCCGGCACAAGATTCAATCGGAAGATGTCGTTAATGCTCTTCTCGCTTATCAATCCGGGGCGACGGGAGTAATTCAGGCCTCAACCGCATTTTGGCCCGGCTATACCGAGCGAATCGAGATACACGGTACAAAAGGAACCGCCATCATCTCCGGCGATCGCCTGACTGCTTGGGACGTGGACGATCAAGAAATAAACCAGTTAGATCTTGCGCCTGTCGCTTCGAATGTCGCTTCCGGATCTTCAGATCCAATGGCTATCAGCCTTACCTCCTTCGAGCGGCAGTTCGAAGATTTCGGTCAGGCGGTTCGCCTGAAGCGCCATCCGCTAGTAGATGGTGAGGAGGGCTATCGGGCGCTCGCCATTGTTCTCGGCATCTATCAATCGTGTCGCGAAAATAAACAAGTCCATCTTTCTTCTGATATGTGATTGACACGTCCAAAAAGCTATAATCGCCTCGTAGACTCCGTTGTCTGAATGTCCCCGTCCCTCGACGAATCCACATCCGTGCCTCATTTGCAGCGCCCATCGGGCAATGCAGATGAACGAGAAAAAACCGCCGAGCCTATTCCCGATCCCCAACAGCTATCTCGCCGCATAGAAGAGTTTTCGGCCCGTCATCCGGCCATCTGGCACGACTTGAGCCAGGACCCGGATCGGATGCGCTGGCTGCGTACAATCTTCAACTTCAGCCACTTTCTTGCTGAAGAGTTAATCCGTCATCCAAAGTGGATCTGGAGCATTGGCGAGATTCATCGCGCTCGTTCTTTTTCCGACTACAAAGAGAATCTTACGGTCTTTTTGGAGCAGCGCGGTGTTACTACTCCAAGTGCTTTTGAACTTGCGTTATTCCGGCGCAAGGAGTTGCTTCGCTTGGTGGTGCGCGACGCGTTGAGTCTCGCCTCTCTCGTTGAAATCACGCAGGAAATCTCGGATCTTGCGGACGCGCTTCTGGAATGCGCCTTGACCACGGTCTGTCATGAAATCGAGTCGCGCTATGGACAGCCGCTTGTGACGGATGGTTCAGATAGGTCGGTGGCGACCTTCACCGTCTTAGCGCTCGGAAAACTGGGCGGCCGCGAGTTGAATTACAGTTCCGACATTGACCTGATGTTCCTTTACAGCGAAAACGGTGAGACTTCCGGGCCGCAGCGGGTTACTAATAAGGAGTTTTTCAAGAAAGTTGCCAATCAACTGACGAACCTCCTTTCCACCTACACGGCGGCCGGCATGTGCTATCGAGTCGACCTGCGCCTTCGTCCGGAAGGAACCTTAGGCGACGTGTGCATCTCACTCGCCGCTGCAAAAGAATACTACGCAAAGCGAGCCCGCGATTGGGAACTGCAGATGCTGATAAAGGCGCGCGTCGCTGCTGGCGATAGGGCGGTTGGACAAGCGTTGCTCGATTCGGTGGAGAGTTCAATCTATGCGACAACAGTAGATTTCTCCACCATCGAAACCATGTCGGAAGCGCGTGAGCGAATTAGCGAAAAGGTTGCGCGCCGGAAGCTCCGAAAGAGCGATTTGGACATTAAGCTCACACGGGGCGGCATTCGCGACATCGAATTTCTGGTCCAGTGCATGCAGCGTTTGCACGGTAGCCGTGGGGCCTCAGTGCGTTCCGGAAGTACTTTGTTCGCGTTGTCGCGGCTGCATGAGAAAGACCTGCTTTCGGAAACTGAGTGGTCGCGTCTGGTTGGTGCATATCAGTTTTTGCGCCATCTTGAGCACCGCCTTCAGATTGAAGACGATCGTCAGACTCACACCCTTCCCTTAAATCCCCAAGATCTGGATCGTATAGCGCGCGGCATGCCTGCCGGTGAACTGCCATCCAATTCGGCATTGGCTCCCTCCGCCCTGTTGCTGCAGGTCCTGAACAAGCATCTCGAAAACGTGCAGGGTATTTATGACCGCATCGTCCATGCGCAACGCCCGCTCTATTATTCGCCATCGAGTCAATCCGCCTCACTAACCGAAACTGTGCCGTCGCGCGTCGCTCAAATGCAGCCCCCTTTGCCTCTACAAAAGTCGTTCGATTCTATCGAAAAGTCGGCTCCAAGGCTCTTCGCGAGGTTGCGGCAGCGCGGGGTGTTTCGCTGCGATCAGTCGCTCGCGGATTTTTTCGACCGGCTCCACGAACAGCCTGGTTTCCTCAAACTACTCGATGAACAGCCGCAAATATCGGAAGCGGTGGTGAACCTCTTTGAGCTCAGCCCGTTTTTATCGGAGCAATTGAACCACCGGCCTGAATTGCTCGAAGAAGTTCGCCGCGCGATAGAGCTTCCGGATCAGGCTTGGCCCTTTGAAGCCCTGGCTGGACCGCTCAACGACATCGACGCATTGCGGCACTTCTTCCGCCGCGAGATGTTCCGCATTCAGGTCGCTAGCGTCTGTCGCCCTGAACCGGTATTCCGCACGCTCGACAGGACCTCAGCCCTGGCCGAATTTCTGATTGCGCGCGCTTATCGGATTGCGCGTGAACAGGCTGTGGCCCACGCACGCGCTCATGCGACGCCGGACAAGCCGTTTATCGAACCGCAGAGCGAAATGATGATCGTGGCTCTGGGGCGCCTCGGAATGCGCGAGTTCGATCTAAGCTCTGATGCCGATCTGCTCTTTATCATTCCCGATTCTGAATCCATTCGGCAGCGCTTCTGGACCAGGGTGGCTGAACATCTCTTGGACATCCTCCAGGCCTATTCGGGGGAAGGCGCCGTCCTGTCCGTAGACACCCGGCTGCGTCCCAACGGGCGGGAAGGCATGCTCGTCCAAACTGAGTCCGCCTATGTCGATTATTTCTCGAATAAAGCCGAGGCCTGGGAAGGAATAGCGTACATGAAAGCGCGCGCTGTCGCGGGCGACCCCGAGCGCGCTACAGACTTTCTGAAGGAACTACAGCAAGTAGACTGGCGGCGTTACGGACAAAGTGGGCGCTCGCGTCAGGATCTGCGCCAGATGCGTATGCGCCTGCAAAAGGAACAGGGGCAAATAACGCCGTTGAAGGCCGGCGAAGGCGGTTATTACGATGCCGATTTCATCCTGATGTATTTGCGCCTCAAAGGTGCGGGCATGTTTTTCAAGACTCTCAATACGCCCGAGCGTATTGACATCGTGGAGAAGATGGGTCATTTGGAACGCGCCGACGCCGAGTTCCTCATGCGCGCGACCACTTTCTTCCGGGCGCTTGACCACGCTGTGCGCGTTGTAACTGGCCGAGCCGAGGAGAAACTTCCTGCCACGCCAACCGAACGTGACATGGTGCGCGATCTGGTCCATCGCTGGGCCGTCGAACGCCTCGCCTCAGACACCCTCGAGGGCGAATTAGATGCCTTCCGCGCTCATATGCGACGGCTCTTCGATTCCATCTTTACGGCTTCTTAAAATCAACGCTACTTTAGCAGGTACACGACTGTCGTTTCGGTATCGGCAGGATCCGGCGTCGGATCTCCGTATATCTCCCACGAATGCCCAGCGGACTCCCTCCGATTCGCCGACATCCATTTTCTGATCGCTTCGTGCGTTTCGTTCATGCGATTGTACGGGCCGCGGTGGACGGCGATAGCAGCCTCTCCCTCCTGCGTTTCGGTTGTGTACACCTCGCCCGCAGTTTCAAATGTGCGCGTGACCTCGACACCGAAATCGCACGGTATCGGTGCGCCCGGCTGTTCCGGGTGGTGGTAGAGAAAAATGTTGTGCCCATGAGTTCGCAGGCCTGGCTGGCTGCGAAGGAACTCCCAGACCTTGTCCAGGGCCGGCCTCCACGCCGACCCAACCGCGCCCGCCTCAACCTGGCGCCGCACGGCGGCCAACTTCCGGGAGTGAACGCGCTCCAAGTTGACGGAGACGGGCATCCCTTGATCGTAAACCAAGATCGTGATCGCGTGCCGGTCACCTCGGGCGTTGATGCTCAGGCGGCGTGCATGGCTTGCCTTCTGTGACGCTCCGGGCGCTGTATTAAAGAATAGCCGCCTGTTCATTAAGGCGCCGTGCTGCGGCACGCGTGATGATCCGGCCTGGGGCTGATCCGTTCATTAAGTCATCAGCTACTTCGTTATCGTCTTCACCCAACGTGTGGCCAGCCTCGTGAGCGAGGAGTACACCGAGCTCAACACCCCGGAGGTCGTCCTGTATAATCGTGTCCCGACTCACAAACTGCCGTGTTCGAGGATTGCTGCTGAGAGCGATCGGACGTCCACGAAGCGGGAAAACGTCCTCTACAAAAATCTTGCCGGCAAAAAAAACGTTGAGGTGTGCATTCGCCGAGCGGCGTTTGGTGACTGCTTTCCAATCGGAGCTTAGCTCTCTCTGCAACAAATGCAAAGCTCTATTCTGGAGCTCCGGAATGACGAGCGGCGAGCTGTCGATCCCGGCAATCTGAAACGTGATGCTGGCTTGGCCTTGATAAATATTGTTCATAGTGGCGACCGCCGCCGCAACGGAATTTTTGTTGCGGTTTGAGGCAACCTCGGGAGGGCCGCCTAGGAAGTGGAATGCAATGGTGACCAGTTGCGGAGCCGCCTGCACAGACACGGTGAGCATGTCACCGAAGCCAGTGCGGGACTTGTCGGTAGCTACGATCGCTGTCGTGCCGGTAGCTCTTCCAGCAATGCTGAATACCTGCCGATCTCTGGACACCGACATAGTGCCGCCGTGTGCCAGAGGTTCAGAGGGGTCCGAAACGATTGCAATATCGTTGTCCATACAACCCACTACTCCGCCTTTTCCGTTTATGACGTTAAAATTTTGCGGCTGACCCGCTATCAGTGTCAAAAGGAAAGGCGAGATCGACGCACCTTTCGGAACGATGATTTGAGGTCCACCTTGAAAACCTTGATCGGCGCCGATCTTGAAGGCTACGAATGGTGAGGCCGAAACACGAGCACCAGAGGAAATAGACAAGTTTTGAGCGCGGCCGAGCGGTTGGATTTGTGTACGGCCTGAGAGGGGCTCGAGCGCGAGTATCTCGCGGTCAAGTTCGGCGATTGTCATTTTGCCGACGATATTATCCGGCTTCGTTTGGTAACTGCGATTGATGATGTTTCGCTTCTGCTTAAAGGCAAACACCGCCCGAGCGGTAGAAGCACCATAGGCCGCGCTTTGCAATTCCCGTCCGTTGATGACTGCTCCATCGACGTGAATTAACGCGATTTGAATCTTGCCAACGTGCAGTCCCCTTGCGTTGGGAACGATATGTGCAGGGTCGGATACAGCGGCAGCTTCCAGTTTGTGATCATTGCGGAAAAGCCGTGATTGTAGAGCCATTGATTAAATCTCTTTTCTGAAGCGGAGAGGCCTCGACCTACGCTTTCGATAAAGCATTTGCAAAATTCAGTGCCCAGGTCCACTTTCGATTTTCGTGAGCCGAACGCTTCACGATTTCTTCGAGCAGCCTGCTTGCTGGCCTCGACAGAATCGTAAATAAGTAAGCATGCACTACACCAAACGCATTACTTATCGAGATCGTTGAGATTATTGATCAGGAGAAAGAGGCGCACTGACACCTCTGGATATGTGGCGTTATCTACTTTGGGGGACCTCAATCGTCGCACACGGACACCTTCGAGCCTGTTCCAATCGGTTGGATGTTGTATCAGGCATATCGGCTTTGATCGTAAAAACGCGTTTGGGATTGTAAATTGGCTTCGTTTCGTAAAAACCAGATGCCTGCGCAAATCTCAATGAACGCAATAGTTCGTGCAAGCCAAAGATCGATAAGGTGCGTGTCAAACAGATCCGGGTCAGTGAACTCGGGAGCGCACTGTACGCCGACGCCATACGAACAGCGCTGCGAGTCCTAGCAGCATCAGCGTGTACGTGTTCGCCTCAGGCGCGTCGGTATCGGCGAGTTCTGCCGTGACGTTCAAATTATTGGTGACGACGTCTACGCCGAAAGGGTCCCCGAGAAAGGCGTCGTACCCTTGCTCGAAGCCATGTGTCGTCCCTTCCGCCGTAAGCGTGTAGACATAGGCTAGAGTATCGCCCGTATGCAGCAAACCGAGATCCACATCTGTCGATACGGAGTCAATCCGCCATCTCACCCTGTCTTCCGGAAAGTCGGTGTCTTCGTGCAACGACTGGAACAGCAACCCGTCTGTTCCGATCAATTCCATGTCGGCAAAATTCTCCAAGCCGCTGCCGACGAAAGTCGAGGGAAGTTGAGTCTCAAATTCCCGTAAGCCGAATTCGAAGCTGCCTCCTTTGGAAAAGGTGCCGTCGGCATGAGTGATCACTGTGTCCACGTTTGCTCTGGCCTCCGCCGTTTCCGTAAAACTAGGGTTGTCACGAAACGGCGGTACTCCCCACAACTCAACTTGAAGCGCCGGGATCTGCAGATGCAGCTTCAGATCTACAGTGGGGGTGCCGTTATAGCGGAACGTCTGTGTCCACAGAGACTGGGCTGCCATTTGCCTTACGACATTCTCGCCTGAGCCACCGGGGCTGCCGAAGATCAACTGGCTGACTCCCACGCCGCCATTGCCGTTCGATTCCGCGAGTGAGGATGCAAATGCACCGGAGATGTTGGAGCGCGGCGAGGGATTGATGCCTGTCGAAGAGATGTGCAGAAGCTCCGCGCTTTGTTTTGGATTGGGCACAGTCCCAAATATTGGCTTTGAGTCCTGAAACACCGTGCCGCCGTTTGGCAGAATACTTTCGCTTATATTGGCGGAGAGGTCGATTGGGCTGCCCACGACACCGAATTGTAGAGAGTCGGCGCACACCGTCGAAGTGGCAAACACGGAAATAAGCGCTGCGACGGAAGCGGCGAGCGCATTGCGATTGATCATCATTTCTAGTCACCTGCCTGCGTTTGCGGATCGCCGCGGCAGCGGGAACGTGCAAAGCCGGCGGCTAACAGTACATAGGTAATTCGAAAGGAAATCGGCTCATGGTCGCCACAGTTCAAGGCGTCTCCACCTCCGTTCACAGGTCCGTTTAAATCACCCCCGAACGGACAACCCTCTTGTTTTCAATAAGTTTTGTGCGTGGCTTGTGGTCAAATAGCTTTATCGTTGACGAAGCGCATTCTATTCTGGTTCGAACCCGAAGCAGCCCGGTCGCTAATTTGGCTTCGTTTCGCAAAAACTGTGATTGCACTGAGGCCTTGGGCAAATTGGGTTCGAATCGTAAAAGATGGCGGCTGGCGTAAATTGGCTTTGTTTCGTAAAAACCGAGTGGAATGGCAAATCTCAAAGAAATTCGATATTGAGAAACCCGATGTTACTCATTCCCTTACGTTTTGCGTCATAAGGCAAGGGATGACAAGGTGGGCCGCAATTATAAGCAATCCGCACAGATCCGGGTGGTCTCACTTCTACCGCGTCCTCAAAACAACATCAATGGAAGAAAATGTATTCCTCCCAACTGGTTGCTGGCCCTGGAAGTGATCCTCTTTGGTATAAGGACGCGATTATCTATGAAGCTCACGTACGTGCCTTCTACGACGGCAACGCTGACGGAATGGGAGATTTTCGCGGCCTCGCTGAAAAACTCGATTACCTTGAGGATCTGGGCGTAACCGCCATCTGGCTGCTGCCGTTCTTTCCGTCGCCGTGGAAAGACGACGGCTACGATATCTCCGATTTCCGCAGCGTTCACCCGGCCTACGGAACCCTCCGTGATTTTCAGGCGTTCATGAAGGAAGCGCACCGCCGCAATCTGCGCGTCATTACCGAACTCGTCGTCAATCACACCTCAGACCAGCACGAATGGTTTCAAAAATCGCGCCGCGCGGAGGCGGGTTCCAGTTGGCGCGACTTCTATGTCTGGAGCGACACTCCGGACAAATACGCCGGTACGCGTATTATTTTCAAGGATTTCGAGCCGTCCAACTGGAGTTGGGATCCCATCGCCAAAGCTTACTATTGGCACCGCTTCTATTCGCATCAGCCGGATTTGAATTTCGATAGTCCGCTTGTCCGCCGCACAGTGATGAGGACGCTGGATTTTTGGGCCTCGATGGGCGTCGATGGCTTCCGGCTGGACGCCATCCCTTACTTATACGAGCGCGAGGGAACAAGCTGCGAAAATCTTCCTGAAACCCACAATTTCTTAAAAGAGCTACGGAGCCATCTCGATGGCTCTTATCCCAACCGCATGCTCCTCTCGGAAGCGAACATGTGGCCCGAAGACGCCGTCGCATACTTCGGCAATGGGGACGAATGCCACATGTCATTTCACTTCCCGTTGATGCCGCGCCTGTTCATGGCTTTGCGTCTCGAAGATCGTTTTCCCGTAGTTGAAATTTTGAGGCGCACCCCCACGATCCCGGAGACCTGCCAGTGGGCTATGTTTCTGCGCAATCATGACGAGCTTACGCTCGAGATGGTAACCGACGAAGAGCGCGACTATATGTATCGTGTCTATGCGGCTGACCGGCGCGCGCGCATCAACTTAGGCATTCGCCGCCGTCTTGCGCCTCTGCTCGGAAATGACCGCTCGCGCATCGAAGTGATGAATGCCCTTCTTTTCTCGCTGCCTGGCACGCCTGTCGTCTACTACGGTGATGAAATCGGAATGGGCGATAACGTCTACCTTGGCGACCGTAACGGCGTCCGCACGCCCATGCAGTGGAGTCCCGATCGTAATGCCGGCTTCTCTTCCGCTAATCCTCAGAAGCTCTATCTGCCTGTCAACATCGATCCCGCCTATCACTACGAAGCCATTAATGTGGAATCGCAGCAGGACAATCCCAATTCGCTTTTGAGTTGGACCAAGCGCATTGTCGCCTTACGCAAGCAACACAAAGCATTTGGTCGCGGCACCCTGGAATTCCTCAATCCATCTAACCAACGCGTTCTGGCATATCTGCGCCGTTACCAGGAAGAAACCATTCTGGTGGTGGCGAACCTATCGCGCTTCGCGCAGGCCGTTGAACTCGACCTTCATCGATTTCAAGGCTACACGCCGATTGAGATGTTCGGACGCACCGATTTTCCCATCGTCAGTAGCGAACGTCCGTATCCGCTCACGCTCGGACCCAACTCGTTCTTCTGGTTTTCGCTCGAACAGCGCGCCGTTCCTGTTCCTATCTCCGCGCCGTCGGTCGAAGCAAAACCCGCCAAGATCCCGGTCGTCATGGTTCCGGTGTTGGCCGATCTTTGGGAGCCGAATGTTCGCGAAAATCTCGAAGCTGTATTGCCGGCATTTCTTTTGACGCGTCGCTGGTTCCGCGCCAAACACCGGCGTTTTCGCATGGTTGAAATCACTGACGTCATCCGGATTGTCAACACGAAACATGTCATTCTGTTGCTTCGTGCTGAATTTACTACCGGCGATCCTGAGTCATATCTTGTGCCAGTCAGTTGTGTCCGCGGCGATGAAGCTCAGATAGCCCAGGAAGACAATGCGGATTCCATTCTCGCCGAAGTGCACGCCGACGACGGTTCCCGCGCCTTGCTCTACAGTGCCACGCGCAACGAAGAATTTTGTAATGCCCTGCTTGATGCCTTTGCGCGTCGCAAACGTTTCCATGGCGACCATGGCTCCGCAGTGGCACAACGCAATCGCCAGTTCCGCCGGCTCTGGGGTAGTTCGCATCCGAATCTTCAGCCCGTTCTTCTTCCTTCGGCCGAAGTTCACACTTCAATCAAATTCGGCGACCGTTTCGTTCTGAAACTTCTTCGCAGCATCGCCCCCGGTGTCAATGGTGGAGTTGAGATGGGTGAATTCCTGACCGAGCGTATGAACGAGCCGTTTCCCTATGCGGCGCCCTTGGCCGGTCAACTGGAATATCAACCGGCTTTGGGTGGAGACAGCACGACGCTTGCGATCTTGCATGGCTTCGTGCCAAACGAAGGCAACGCTTGGCAGCACACGCGACGGCATCTGAATGACTTTCTGCAGGAAGCGGAGAACTCTGCGCAATCTCGCCCGGAATTGCAAAAGTCGGCCCCGGTCAATATTTATCAATTAGGCTTTGTGTTGGCCGACCCGCCCTCTATCGCTTCTGAGCTGATTGGGTCGTATCTGTCGCTTGCGGAAAAAATGGGAAACAGCATCGCCCAGATGCATCTCCTGTTATCGCAGCCTACATCGGACCCAGCATTTGCTCCGGAGCCCTTCAACGATTTTTATCGGCAGAGCCTTTATCACGGCTATGTTGCCCTTACCGGACGCCGCCTCGAATTTGTCCGGCAGCGCTATTCAGATATGGCGGAAGATCTCAGGCCAATGGCGGCAAAGGTTCTCGAAAACGAAAGCGCTATTCTCGATTGTTTCCGCGCTGTATTTGAGCGGCGTATCCCCTCGGAGCGTACTCGTTACCATGGCCGCCTGCATCTCGGTCACATTCTCATTACTCCGCAACACGACATAGCGCTGTTCGATTTCGAAGGCGATCCAGACCAGCATCTTAGCGAACGCCGTCTCAAGCGTTGTCCGCTCCGCGACATAGCTAGTATGCTCTTGTCTTTTGGCTACGCTGCCCAAAGTTCAATTCGCCAATTCGCTTCAAGCGAGCGCGACGGCGGCGCATCGCGCCAAGTGCTGCGAGTCTGGGGACGCTTCTGGTATTCGCATGTGAGTGCCGCATTCCTCCGCGGCTATTTCAAAACTGCCGCGGGCGCTTCTTATTTACCGAGAACGCAGGATCAGCAGCAAACACTATTCATCGCCTATTTACTTGAACGGGCGTTGCTCGATCTACGCGCGGACATTGAAGATAAGCCGGAACTGTCGGGCATGCCTTTCCGCGTCATCCTGCATATTCTTGATGCGGAAGCCGAGCAAAAGCTCGGCGAGTAATTTAGGGGGAGCAAAGCTCGGCGAGTAACCTGCCAATAATCTTTTTATTTAGATAGAAAGATAACTATTCTTTCCGATGTATTAGCTGTTCTCCTGGAAGAGTCAATTGGATGTAAATACCGATGACTTTCCTCGCGCGGCTACGCGCGCCTCTACTTCCAGCCAGACTTTTTCCTCTGCTTGTCGCCGTGTTGTGCTTGGCTTGGTCCGTCTACGGCGCCCAAACTAAACCTTCCGGGGACCCCTTAGGCCGGGAGAATCCGCGCTCGGCCGTCACAAATTTTCTGGAAGCATGTCACAGCGACGATTATCAGCGCGCATCGCAATATCTCGACCTGCGGCAACTTGCGACGAAAACACGCGCGCAAAAAGGCGCCCAACTCGCCCAGAAACTCGAGGCCATTCTCAATTCGGATAGCCAGTTTGACATTCTGCGTGTAAGCCAGCAACCGCAGGGGAATCTTGCGGACCAAAACAATCCCGCAATCGAGCAGGTCGCGGTAGTGGTGCAAAATGACCGGTCATTTCCTATCGACCTCGAACGCGTTGAGCTACAGGCAAATCAACAAGTCTGGCTTTTTTCAGCTCCCACAGTTGCAGAAATTCCGGAGTTAACCGTTAACACGGCCACATCGGCTATCGAAGCGCATTTGCCGCACTTCCTTGTGCGAACCATGCTTCTTGAAACGCCCATCTGGAAATGGTTTGGACTGCTCGCTTTAGCCATCGTCGTGTTTCTTGCTTTTCGCTTCGCCGCACATCTGTTGACGCTGCTCGCAACACACTTTCAAGGTGGCGCGAGAGATTCACGCCACTGGGTGTGGGTCGACGCCATTCTTGATCCGGCGATTGTTTTCTGTGCGCTGGTCGTGTTCCGGATCGCTGAAGGATTTCTTGATCCATCGGCTCTCAGTAGGCTTTACATCGGCCGATTCATGTTATTTGTCCTCACTGCGTCCGTCGCGTGGGGCCTAGTCAACTTGGTTGATGTATTCGTTAATCGTCTCGACAGGCTGTTGAATTCCAGGCAGCGCATAGTCTCGCAATCGCTGGTCTATTTGGGCCGCCGCTTCTTCAAGGTGCTGATCGTTTGCTTCGCTGCCATCACAATCCTCAGCAATTGGGGTTACGACATGACCACCATTTTGGCCGGACTCGGTGTCGGTGGTATCGCGGTTGCTCTGGCAGCGCAGAGCACCATCGCAAACGTGTTCGGCGGTGTTTCCGTGATCGGCGACAGCCCAGTCACGGTTGGGGATTTCGGCAAATTTGGTGACGTCATTGGAACGGTTGAAGACATCGGCATGCGTTCCACGCGAATCCGCACATTGAACCGCACCGTTGTAAGTGTGCCCAACTCTTCTTTCGCGGGAATCAACCTGGAGAACTATTCGTTGCGCGACAAGATTCTGTTCAATCCCACCTTGCAATTCAAACGCGCAACGCCGAAGGAAAAGATTCGCCGGGGGATCTCGGCAATTCAGGAAGCCCTTTCGAGAAACAAGATGATTGAACTCGGCCCGTCTCCGGTGCGCATCAGCGGCCTCACCGCTGGGGCTTTTATCATTGAGATCTTTGCATATGTCCGTACGGCGGACATCAATGAGTTCTACAAAATCGAGGCTGAGCTGTTTCTGATCATTGACGACGTGCTGATTAGCGCAGGCGTCGAAGTGGCATAGACGAAAAAAGGGAGGCGGTCAAGCCTCCCTCTGTCGATTTGAATTGAAGTGATTTAACGCGCGGCGGCTTTTGCCTTGGGAGCGGGCGTCGGACGGCTGACCTTAGCCATCCGGGCTGTCTTCACCTTGTGGGTCGCCGTTCCAGCGCCATTGCGAGCGGTTCCATTCAACGCTCCGTTGCTGGTTCCGTTGGTGCTTGCGGGGCGCTGAACGCCGTTTTGCACCAGCTTGCCCAGCACTACCGAACGCCTTGCGCCAGTGGCGGTTGGAACATTCGAAGGCCGCGCATGGGCCGTCTCATATGCCATCAGCGCAAATGCCACCGCCTCCTTAGCGTCGACGTCCAAACCCACTTCGCTCGTGTACTTTATGGGAATGCTGTCCAGCGCCTTGCGCAACATTCGCATCAGCGTCGGATTATGCGTGCCGCCGCCTGAGACGAATATTTCATCCACGCGCATCTCCGGCAAGACGAAATTCCGCACCGCCGCCGCAATGCTTTCAGCGGTCAGCGCCGTTGCCGTCGCAATCAGGTCTTCGCTGCTGAGTTCCGTATCCAGCAACTTCGAGACAAACTCCGAGCCATATTGCTCGCGGCCCGCAGTCTTCGGAGGTTTGGCGCGGAAATATTTATCGCGCAGCAGCTTTGCCAGAAGCTTCGGATCGACCTCGCCCGATGCCGCAACTACGCCGTCGCGGTCATAAGTTTGGCCGCCCTGCGTGATACGCGAAATAAGTTGGTCGATCACCATGTTGCCGGGACCGGTATCGAATGCGATCACTCGATCCGAATTTGTATTCGGAGGAATGGCTGTCAAGTTGGCAATGCCGCCTATGTTGACTGCCACACGGCCGCGCCCGCGATGCCGGATGAGCATGTAATCGAGGTACGGTACTAGCGGCGCTCCTTTGCCGCCCGCGGCTATATCGCATTCGCGAAAGTTCGAGATCACGTTGATTCCAGTGCGTTCACTGATGACACTGGATTCACCTATCTGAAAGGTGCTCGCTACTTTCTTTCCTAGATATGGGCCGGCTTGTCCTTCGTGAAAGATTGTTTGGCCGTGACAACCGATCAGCTTGACGGTTTCAAGCGGAATATCGGCGCGCTCTGCCGTCTCCTCCAATGCCTCGGCATAAAGCTCACCGAGTACAAAGTTCAGCCGCGAAATGTCTCCCGTGAATGCGCTAGTATTGGAAACCGCTAAAAGCGCTTCCCGGATCTTCTTTGGATAAGGGACCGAATGGCTCGTTAGGACGTTGATTTTCGCCTTAAATCCCGACCCTGTGATGTCGACAATCGCAACATCGATTCCATCGAGCGAGGTCCCGCTCATGATACCTGCTATTCTCATCTCTTTAGCAACTCTTGCTGCAAATCTTGCAGAATCTGCAAAGCTTCAACCGGCCGCAACTCGTTGATGTTTAACGAGCGAATCCGATCTGCAAGCCCTTGGTTCAGGGGCTCGAAAAGTCTTATTTGGAGTGGCGGTTCAACACCGCCCGGGTTCAACTCCTCACTAACAGAGTGTTCCCTTACTTCATGATGCAATAAAACGGACCTTGCTCGCTCGATTACTTGTAGGGGTAAGCCGGCTAAACGGGCCACTTCGATGCCATAACTACGGTCTGCAGCGCCTGGTTCTACCTTTCTTATGAATAAGATATGGTCGTTCGCTTCTTTTACTGCAACATGTAAATTTATTACGCCAGAAAGTTGATCAGCTAGATCCGTGAGCTCGTGGTAGTGGGTGGCGAAGAGTGTTTTTGCCTTTATTCGCTCGTGGATGTACTCAACCATCGCCCAAGCCAAAGCCAAGCCGTCGTAAGTCGACGTTCCACGACCGATCTCATCGAGCACTATAAAGCTCCTGACACTAGCCGTATTCAAGATGGCTGCAGCCTCTGTCATCTCCACCATGAACGTGGAGCGCCCACGCGCCAAATTGTCTGCTGCGCCAATTCTCGTAAACACTCGATCAACGACGGGCAACACCGCCGCCTGAGCGGGAACAAACGATCCAATTTGCGCCATGATCAAAATCAGCGCGGCTTGGCGCAGATAGGTGGATTTGCCCCCCATATTTGGTCCTGTGATGACGCCGATGTACTCCTTTTCCGAGTTGAGGTATAGATCGTTTGGAATGAAGCGAGTTGCCTCTCGTTCTGAAAGCCTTTCTATAACGGGATGACGTCCCGCGTCAATTCGCATTTCCCCGGAGTCGGAAAATCGCGGTCGATAGTAGCGATTTTCGACTGCAACTTGGGCTAGGGTCGCTTGAACATCCAATTCGGCGATTGCTGCCGCAGTGGCTTTGATTCGTTCTGCGAATCCCGCGGTGTAAGATTTCAGCTCCCCGAAGATGTCTCTTTCGAGCGACAGAATCTTCTCTTCTGCCGCCAAAACCTTGCTCTCAAGCTCCTTCAGTTCCGGAGTTGTGAATCGTTCTGCGTTCGCGAGTGTCTGCTTTCGCTCGTAATCGGCAGGCGCTAGTGCCAGATTCGCTTTTGAGATCTCCAGGTAATAGCCAAAAACATTGTTGAATCGTATTTTGAGCGACTGAATCCCTGTCCGGCTGCGTTCCCGGGCTTCGATTGCAGCGATATATTGTCGGCTGTTCCGGCTGATATCCCGCAACTCGTCCAATTCGGCATTAAAGCCATCTCGAATTGTGCCTCCGTCGGCAAGACTCATCGGTGGTTCGTCAGCGATGGCTTGCAGAATTCTGTCGCGTACTTCGCCGAGGCAGTCTATCGTCCTGGCGAGCTGGGCGGTTTCTAGTTTTGCCGTAATTCCCGCTATCAAAGGAAGCTGCGCCAAGGAACGGCCCAGCGCGAGCATCTCACGAGGTCCCGCGGTCCCCAATGTCACCTTGGCGAGCAGCCGCTCTAAATCCTGAATGCTGCCGAGCGTTTTTCGCAGATCGTTGCGAATAATGACTTTGCCGCTCAATTCCCCAACAGCATCTAGCCGGGCTTCGATCTCAGTCCGGTCGCACGATGGATTCAATAATCTTCGGCGCAAAAGGCGTCCGCCCATGCCCGTACACGTTTTGTCGAGCACATGGATCAGCGTTACGTCGCGGCTCTCACCGGCAAATAGCGGTTCAACCAGCTCCAAATTGCGCACCGTAGCGGCATCGAGCACCATATGCTCGTTCCGCTGATAAAAGCCCGGACGATTCAGATGTCCTAATGCGGATTTCTGCGTCTCCCGCAGATAGTGAACGAGGGCTCCCGCTGCTGCCGCCGCTAAAGGCTTGTCACCCAACCCGCACCCATCGAGCGAATGAAGCCGAAATGTTTCCAGGATCTGCCGGCCTGCGTAATCGCCGCCAAACACCCACGGCTCAAGCGAAGTTTCGAGACACGAAGCTCCCAGGGGCAAACCCTCGGGATGCAGTATCTCTCTAACGTTCAGCGTTTCCATGGTGGTCGCAATCTCTTCCGGAGTCGCCTCCGTGGCGCGAAACTCACCTGTAGAAAGATCGACATAGGCCAGCCCGCTTCGTCCGGCCTTCGCAAAAACCGCCGCAAGATAGTTGTTTTCGTGGGAGCGCAACAGCGCCGAGTCTGTAGCCGTGCCAGGCGTGACAATACGCGTCACTTCTCGTCTCACCAATTTTTTTCCCGGTCCAGCTTCTTCCATCTGCTCGCAGATGGCGACGCGATAGCCACGTTGAATCAAGCGCGCGATGTAACTGTCGGCTGAGTGATATGGAACTCCGCACATTGGAATCGGGTCGCCCCGCTCCTTATTGCGGGACGTCAGAGTGATCTCGAGTTCGCGCGCCGCGGTCACAGCATCGTCGTGGAACAACTCATAGAAATCGCCGAGTCTGAAAAGGAGAAGCGCTCCGGGTACTTGCTGCTTTGCGGCCTGATATTGCCGCATCAGTGGCGTTGAAGCCTCACTGCTCATTTAGGCGTATAGCCCACGTTTCCGGATGGCATTGGCTACACGGTCGAGCGCCAGCATGTAAGCCGCCGTGCGGTTGTTCACGCCATGCCGGTCGGCGTACTGAGTGACATCGTTAAAGCTCGCGACCATAATCTCTTCCAATTGCTCATTGACGCGTTTTTCGCTCCAGAAGTAACCCTGTCGGTCTTGAACCCATTCAAAGTAGGAAACTGTAACACCGCCAGCATTCGCGAGAATATCCGGAATTACAAAAACCTTCTTTTCCGAAAGGATCGAGTCCGCAACAAATGTAGTCGGCCCGTTCGCGCCCTCGCAAAGGATTTTGGCCTTGATATGGTCGGCGTTCGATGATGTGATGACGTTCTCGCGCGCAGCCGGAATCAGCACCTCGCAATCCATCAACAGCGCTTCGTTCTTGTCTACGTCTTCCGAACCGGCAAATCCTCGAATAGAACCAGTTTCACGGCGATGGTCCGTCAACTTCTCAACGTCCACACCACGCGGATTGTAAACCGCTCCGTCGTATTCGACGATGCACACGATTTTGAAACCGGCGCGTGACATGAGGCGGGCAGCCATGCCGCCGACATTTCCGAAACCCTGAATAATTACACGCGTGTCTTGGACCGGCAAGCCCAGCCGCTGAAGCGCTTGGATTGTGACGAACATGCAACCACGCCCAGTTGCCTCGGGCCTTCCGCGCGACCCGCCGAGTTCCAGCGGTTTTCCGGTCACTACCGCGGTGACGGTGTGGCGCTGGTGCATGGAGTAGGTATCCATAATCCACGCCATCGTTTGTTCATTTGTGTTCACGTCGGGCGCTGGCACGTCCCGCTCCGGCCCGATGAACTCGGAGACTTCCGCCGTGTAGCGCCGCGTAATGCGTTCCAATTCGCCTTCGCTAAGCAAATGCGGTTCGCAGATGACTCCACCTTTGCCCCCGCCGAAGGGAATATTGACCACCGCGCACTTCCATGTCATCCAGGCGGCCAGCGCGCGCACTTCATCCAGTGAGACGTCGGGGGCAAAACGAATGCCGCCTTTCGCGGGACCTCGGGCGATTGAGTGCTGTACTCGATAGCCGGTAAATACCTCAATACGTCCGTCGTCCAAAACTACAGGGAAATTCACTGAGAGTTCCATGGCAGGGCGCTTTAACACCTTGCGCATGCCGTCATCGAGTTTCAATAATTCCGCGGCTTCATCAAACCGATGAGCGGCAGATTCCCAGGGGTTGACTTCTTGGTCGACGGACGTGGTCGCTTCCAAAAGCATTTCTGGCGATCTCCTATTTACGTGCAATGCACGAATCCATTCCTACACTGTCATGAGTAGCCGCAAGATTCAAGAGCTTGACCGCAATTTGGCACTACGATGGAGGTGAACCAAGTAAGCCGCAATTACGTCTAATCAGTCGTCTACAGACGGCGCTAACTGAAGGAAACAAAAATGACTGAAGATGAACGCAACATGTTGAACGATCTGGCAAATAAGATCGCTCAGACCCCGCCTCCTCCTAAAGATCCCGAGGCCGAAGATTTCATCCGGACAAAGATTGGGGCGCGTCCCGATGCGCTGTACCTGATGACGCAAACCGTGCTCATTCAGAACCTGGCGCTGCAGCACGCCCAACAGCAGATTCAGGATTTGCAGCAGCGCTCCGGCTCTCCGCAATTGAGTTCTGGAAGCAGTTTTTTGGGTCAGGGGGCGCCCCCGCGCAGCGGATACGCCCAATCCGGAGCTCAGCAGCAATATGCACCGCCTCAGCAGTACGCGCCTCCTCCTCCGCAGTACGCGGCTCCGCTTCCTAACCCAAGCGGCGCATCGGGCTTTCTAAGAGGCGCGGCACAAACCGCAGCCGGTGTGGCGGCCGGTGGGCTGGCCTTTGAAGCGATTAACTCGCTGTTCTCCCACCACGGCTATGGAGCGGGATTTGGCGGATTCGGTGGCGGCGGTTTTGGCGGTGGAGCGCCGGTGGAAGAGACTGTCGTCAATAACTACTACGACGAGCCGCGCAGCAATGATTATCGTGCCGATGATGGTGGGGGCAATGACAGCGGAAACAGTTACGACGACTCGGCTAACGTGGACAATTCGAGCCAGTATGACGATTCATCTTATGATTCCGGCGACGATGGCGGCGGATTCGATTCCGGCGATAACTTCTCTTAAACTTCGGCTTCCGTTGTAGCCTCGGCGGCGGTTTTTATGCGATCGTCCAAATAAGCCTGACGGCATTTCATAATTAACTTTCGTGTCTCGGGCGGTCCACCCCAGCCCTTCATCTTTGTATTGGCGCCTTGCAGCTCTTTGTAAATGGAGAAGAAGTGTTCTATTTCACGGCGTACGTGCGGAAACACCTGATCCATCGTATGGATGCTTTCGAAACGTGGATTCCTGTTCGGTACGGCTAATAGCTTCTGATCGTTTTCTTTTTCGTCGACCATGTACAACACGCCAACTGGGCGGACTTCCATGATGCAGCCCGTGAAGCTGGGCTCATCCACCAACGTCAAAACGTCCAACGGATCGCCGTCGTCGGCAAGGGTTCCGGGAACAAACCCGTAGTCGCCAGGATAGTGCATCGGCGAATACAGTGCTCGATCCAGGCGAAACAGACCCAGCTCGCCATCATATTCATATTTGTTAGCTGAGTTCTTGGGGATTTCTATAATCGCGCGAACGATTTCCGGAGACTCTGGTCCCGGATCAATGTCGTACAGCTTCACGCGTTCAATGTAGCAGAGGAATGGACATTCATAGTCCGAACCCATGCGAGACTCAGAACATGTCTAAACTGCGCTGGGGCGTTCTGGGCGTTGCCAACATAGCGGTGAAGAAAGTTTTGCCGGCGATGAAGCAGTGCACACGCGCCGACGTAACAGCCATCGCTTCGCGCGATTTGAGCCGCGCAAAAGATGCAGCGGTCCGTTTAGGCATTCCGAAGGCTTATGGTTCCTACGCCGAGATCCTGGCCGACCCAGATATCGATGTAATTTACAATCCGCTGCCCAACGATCTTCACGTCCCGTGGTCGATCAAAGCCGCCGAAGCGGGGAAGCACGTTCTCTGCGAAAAACCAATCGCGATGAACGCCGATGAGGCGCGCACTCTCATCGAGGCCCGTGATCGCACGGGCGTCAAAATAGGTGAGGCATTCATGGTGAAAACTCACCCGCAATGGTTGCGCGCAAGAGAGTTAGTGCGAAGCAATGCTACCGGCGAGCTGCGTTCTATTGTTAGCGTCTTTTCCTACAACAACACCGATCCTAAGAACATCCGCAATAAGCCCGAATCCGGCGGCGGCGGAATCATGGACATCGGCTGCTATCCCATCACCATGGCGCGCTTCCTCTTCGAACGAGAGCCTGCGCGTGTCGCGGCTGTGATCGATCGCGACCCGCAGATGGGGATCGATCACCTTAGTTCGGCCCTCCTTGATTTTTCCCCCGGCCAAGCCATCTTTACGTGCAGTACACAGCTTGTACCGTTTCAACGCATGCAGTTACTTGGCACGCAAGGACGTATCGAGATAGAAATCCCCTACAATATTCCACCCGACCGGCCCAGCCGGATCTTTTTCGATGACGGTTCCGCGCTCGGCGGACATAACTCACGCATGGAAGAATTTGCAATTGTCGATCAATACGCGCTGCAAGGCGACGAGTTTTCGCGTGCCGTCCAGGAAAACACAGAAGTCCCGGTGCCATTAGAAGACGCGCTAAAGAATATGCTCGTCATCGATGCGGTATTCCGTTCCGCGCGCAGCGGACAGTGGGAATCAACCAACAGCAGTCGTTCAGCCTAATGTGGTTGCGGGGGCGCGATATGGAAATCGATACCAATTGACTTCCCGCTGCCATCGCAGGCCACGGTCGCCGCTACACGCTCATGCGTAGCACCCGCATTTCCCAAGCAACGCGCAATGTTGATGGAGTAAAAGTGAATCGCGTTTTCGGTGTTTGGCATTTCCCGCGAAAATATTGGATCAGATGATTCCAAGCAAGACCAGATTGGTTGGGCCTGTTCCTCGGGAAGGATTCGGGCGGGCAATAGCGGACCCTCATCAAATACCTTCAGCGTCAGATAAACACCCGGTTTTCCGGGCATGATGTTGTAACCATAATCGAGGCCCTTCACTAAACCGGTCGAGGTGATCTTGTCCGAGGCTTGCTTTAAAACTTCGTCGTCGATTGTCTGTCCGACTTTCAATCCGGAGACTTTAATAATCGATTGCGGCGGCAAGCGCGTTCCCATCACATCAATTCCTGCCAGTTGCACGGGCTTGTGCCTATCTTCAGGGGTGCCCGGACGGCTCTGGGCCCAGATGATGAATGCCAGACTCAAGAAAATCGCCGACAGGCGAACGCTGCGGAACATAATAAATACTCCGCTTTGTGGACGCCTTATTGCGCCGCGAAGCTTTCAAATAGAAAAGGGGCTACTTCGTCTTTTTGCTGTAAGCCGAATACCAATCCGCAATTTTCTTCTTCGGCACGTCTCCGGGATGGATGATGACGCGATAGCGAAAACGCATGGAATCGCCCGTGTTTAGGGTGTGGCCGCCCTCCGGGGCTTTTGGATCGAATGCTTTGGAACCAAACGGATTAGCTGCAAATAACCCATAAGCCCGAGCATGCCAGCGAGTAGGGAAATTAAAGTTATGAGGATTGTCGAAGATGACTATACCCACCTTTTGTCCATCGAGCGTGCCATCGTAGTCAACCCATTCCGCCCGTTTCCCCCACACATTTTTCTCAGTTTGTGCCCCATCCGAATTCGTTATGACGCCGCCGTTTTTTTCGGTTAAAGCATCGGCTAGCCGGATCGCAAAGAATCCTTCTTTCGTGTCGGCAAACTTGATGTTCGTTTTTGCAGCGAAGGTAACGTCGACATCGATCGTTCGGACATCCGGTTCGGCGTAAAACGTCATCACGCGTTTTTCTTCGAGCATGTCACCATGATTGGGCGCACGCCAGGCGAATGTGGCAGTGACACTACCCGATTTTTGGCCTGAACTGATGTCTCCCAATTTCTTGAGGACCACTTGCCCCTTGAGGTCTGGGTTGCCAGCGCTCGGTTTCGATGCAGTCTCCACTTCCCAAAAATTGACGTCGTTTACAATGCCGTAGCCAATCCACAGGCCCTTGTGATGAGGATGGTCGTGTGAATCACTTTCTATTTGTTCCATTGGCCACCTACGTGTCACTACCAAACCGGTGGCAGTGCGTAATGGCGAGAGAAATGGTTTCTGATAATTTGATCCGATATAGAAATCTGAAAAAGGCTGGCCGTTTATGGCGATTGAGACATGGTCATCCCCTACGGCCTTGATGTCCACTTGAGCAAAAGATGGGGTGGCAAGCAGCAGCATGAGGGCTGCCGCGGATAAACCAAATCTTTCCTTTTTGTTCATGTTCAGCCCGAATCATATCAACCTTACGGCTCGGATAGCGGGCCGCCCAGCTTTGGCGAATTCGTTCTGCTGTCGGATCTACCAGGCCCAGATACTGTGGGCTATGATGAAGGCGGAATTGCGTAGGTTAGAGGAGATGACATGGGACCGCTAGGAGTGCCGGAGATGTTTGCGATTTTTGTGATCGCACTGCTCCTATTTGGCCCAAAGAAATTGCCCGAATTGGGCCGTACACTCGGTAAGGCGTTGAGCGAATTTCGGCGCGCGAAGAACGAACTCAAAACGACATTTGAGTCGCACTTGAACGAACTGGAGCGTGAGACGCGGCTGACCACCACGACCTCCTCGACTCCGACGTACGATTATTCTTCCAGTTATCCGTACGAAGATTACAATCAGTACGACTCAGAATCTCCGAATTATTCCGAACCTGCACAAATCTCTCCTGCCCAAGAGAATCACGCGGCTTTGCCGCCTGCCGCGGATGCTCCTTTGTCTGAGCAGCCCTCCACCCAGCACGAGAATCTTCCTGCGTCGCCGCAGGTATCGGGAACCGTTGCCCGCACAAACGGCGTTCGTCCTTTGGAAGAGAGCATCGAGCCAAAACGAGAAGAACATCCCGACTTGGTGCGAGAGGAACATTCGGTTTAGTGCCGATCGCCGATGCCTGAAGATTTCGAGGAGCAAAATGCTCCGGACAGTAAAACTGCACCTTCGCCTTCTGAGACAGAATTAACGGAACGCGATTCCAACGCGGCGCAGCCGGAAACAGCTTCCGTTTACAACAGTTCTTCCGAGCCTTACGGTGGTCCGGCGCCCCAGCCACCCTCGTCTGCGACTCCTCAACAACTGGCGAAGCGGACGCCTCCGCCTAATTCGCCACCGCCACCGCCTCCGCCACCGGCTGACGATGATGAAGAAGACGAGGAAGAGAAGGGCATGCTTCGTATGTCCTTCATGGAGCATCTGGAGGAACTGCGCACTCGCCTGATCCGGGCGTTAATGGGGCTGGTGATCGCGTTTTTCCTTTGCATTGGCTTTTGCAAAGACCTATGGTTGATTGTTTCCGCGCCCGCCGTTATCGCGCTTACGCACCTCGGCATAAATCCGCCTAACTTGGCGCAGATTACGCCGATGGAGCAGTTCAATGTTATTTACATCAAACTGCCATTACTCGTTTCGGTATTTGTAGCTTCACCTTGGGTTCTTTATCAGGTCTGGGCGTTCATCTCGCCGGGCCTTTACAAGCGCGAGAAGCGTTGGGCCGTTCCCTTTATTACGTGTACGGCAGGCTTGTTTATTATCGGCGGACTGTTCGCTTACTTCGTTGCGTTCCGCTATGGTCTAGAGTTTCTGCTCGGCATCGGTCGTGATGTGCATGTCACACCCGTAGTTTCAATCAACGAATACTTCAACTTATTCGTTAATGTGACGCTCGGCGTGGGCCTCGTCTTCGAGATGCCAGTGATCATCTTCTTCCTGACGCTTTTGCGTCTCGCTTCACCGCGATTCCTGTTGCGTAATAGCCGCTACGCGATTCTCGCGATTACCGTCATTGCGGCGGTAGTCACGCCGACTCCCGACATCTTCAACATGATGTTGTTTGCGGTGCCCATGGTGCTGCTCTTCTTCATCGGGTTGTTCGCGAGTTACCTGCTAGTACTCAGACGTGAAGGCCGCAAATTTCCATGGCGCTGGGTGTTGCTAGTCATTCTCGCCTCCGCGCTAGTAATTGCCGGTGTGATCGCTCTGTTTGTGTATCACTATCATTACCACTTCATTACGAAGTGGCCTTATCTGACGAAGTAGCCGGCGTTTGTTTCGCGACGTGAATACCCCAAAGGGCGGCTCCGCCTAGTAAGCCATCTTCGTTCGAGACTCGGGTCGCGTGCGGCGGCAGGGCGAAACTAATGTGTGCGGCGTTGCCACCTCCGATATACAAATGATCGTAGTTGAAGAGCGCGTCAATCTGAGGAATGGCCTTTTCGACTAGCTTGTTCCACCTTTTGCGGCCGTGCTTTTCAAAACCTTTCAGGCCTAAATCATCCTCATAGGTTTTGTCTTTCCTCCAGGGATGATGCGCAAGTTCAAGCCCCGGAACCAATATGCCATTTATGAATAAAGAAGAGCCCAGCCCCGTGCCCAGCGTGATGACTAGCTCGACGCCATCGCCATGAATTGCGGCGAAACCTTGGACGGCGGCATCATTCGCGACGCGAACGGGCTTCTTCCAACGTCTTAGTATTGCCTTCTCCAGTTCAAAACCGACCCATTTGGGATGAAGATTGTGGGCTGTCAGAGTAGCGCCTTTTTTCACCACTCCTGGAAAGCCCACCGAGACGCGATCAAAATCGCCCAGCTTGCTCTTGATGACATCTAGCAACTTAAGAATTGCTGCCGGAGTGGCCGGCCGAGGCGTTAGTGCGCGCTGACGTTCGCTGACAGGCTTGCCCCGCGCGTCTAGAAGTAGTGCTTTAATTCTGGTTCCTCCGATATCGATAGCAAGCGTCGTCTCATTCCCGTGCTTTATACGCATAACGACACTGTAACGGATGGGACAGAGCGCAGTCCGTCCTAATGGATGTGTACCGGAAATCTCGCGTCTAGCGCCGTAAACGTGCAGGGCCGGTCGAAATCGGATGGTGATCTGTAGTTTTTGCATCCCTTACGCCCTGGGAAACGTCACCAAAGTGTTGATAACTTTTACCCAGCATCTTTTTGGCACGGTAAGTGCTTTGAAGATGGCAGTAGCAGCGTTTGACCCGCTGTAGTAATTACAAAAGTTGCCGAGTCAGCAACAGGAATAGGCAAGAATTCGGTTTTGGAGGAACTTGGAAATGAGTCGCAAA
>DASREJ010000040.1:0-3906 GCA_035652115.1 Bryobacteraceae bacterium | reverse complement strand
CACTGGCACGCTGGGTCCTTCCGAGCGGATGGTGGTGGATCTGGGCGAGTTGGACAAATCCGTTCAGAATCTCACCGTTGGCGAATCGGGCCACGTCGCGTCGCCGCACTATAAAGACGAGTGGTCCGCTTACTACTCAGGCAAAAGCTTCCCCATGGAATACGATCACGTCGAGGCCAAAGAAGTCCTGACAGTGAAACCTGCAACTCCATAATCACGGCAGCCGTGACTAACCTCTGCCACGAACTCGATTAAATTGGCGCCGGTCCCGCTTGGATATCTTTCCCTCATGTAGCAATTCGATACGCGGCGTGTTCTTTCTCTGCTCGGCAAGCGCATGCCGCTCCTGTTTGCTCTCTTCGGTCTCGCTGTATAGTGTCTGCGCCACTGCTGCTGGTCCACGCATGTCGCTCAAAAGCAGCACTTTCAGTTCGTAAGTGCCTCCGTCGTTTCTAACTTTGAGACGATCGGAGACGCGCACTTCGCGTGAAGCCTTTACCTGTTGCCCGTTGCACTCAATTCTGCCTAGCTCGCAAGCCCGTGTTGCCAGGGCACGGGTCTTGAAGAAGCGCGCAGCCCATAGCCACTTATCGATTCTCATTCTAGGTACAGAGAAGACTAAGTCAACCTAATTGGAGCGATTTGCTTGACCTGAGGCCAACGCATAGATATGTCGAGGTGGCTTCTTCAGATCCCACACCACACCGAGCCAGGAAAGCGCCTTCAATGCATAGTGCGTCACATCGACTTCCCACCAATAGAAACCTTGGCGCTCGGACGACGGCACAAAATGATGATTGTTGTGCCAGCCTTCCCCGAGCGTCAGCATCGCAATCAACAGGCTGTTACGGCTATCGTCCTTCGTGGCGAAGCGTTGGCGGCCGATTACGTGTGCCAGCGAGTTCACGGTGAATGTGCCGTGATACAGCAGCACTGTGCTCAAGAAGTAGCCCCAAACCAGCATCTGCAGAGGCGATGTTTGCAAAGTCGGAAACCATCGATCTAATGCCCACCCCAAGGCGCTTACGCCCAGAGCAAGCGTCATCGGTGGCAACACGTAACATCTATTTAGAAAACGCAGCTCACGAAAACGCGCCAGGTCAGGTATAAGCCGGTAGTTCGTTGCATGAAATTTATTGCAGAGAAACCAACCAACATGCGACCACCAAAATCCGTGGCGTGGAGAGTGCGCATCCTCCTCGGTATCCGACGTCGCGTGATGATGCCGATGGTGAGCCGCCCACCAAAGGGGACCTTTCTGCGTCGCGGTGGCGCCTAGCCATCCCAATACGAACTGAAAAACGCGGCTGGTCTTAAAAGATCGATGCGAAAAGTAACGGTGATATCCAGCCGTGATGCCGAACATCCGCAGCGCGTACAAGGCCAAACACGTAATGACAGCCACTGGGCTGATGCCGACCCAAAAAATAGCCAGGCATGCCAGATGGATCAATAAGAATGGCGCGCTTCTGACCCAATCGATGCTCTCTTCATGCGCCGATTCTCCGATGCTGGATTTTTCTTGGGTCTGTGTCGAAAACTCAGGGTAAGTCGTAGTTTCTTGCTCTGCGTTCATAGGTGCAACGCTTTCCGAATCCTTTTCAAAGTAATTGCCGGCGTCTTTCGCTTCATCGCCAAGTGGCCGCCGTCACTGGGAGGGAGTTGAAGCATCCAATGATAGGCCGTCATATCGTCCGTTGCGAAACAGTGAACGCATCCCCAAAGATATAGACGGAAACGGCGGTATGCGGCTTCACCCCATCGGGCCGCAATTTCGGCCCGGCTGCGATCCAGGTTCTCCGCCCAGTGCTTTGCCGTCAACATGTAACTGATACGGTCGTTGTTCACCATGCATAACTCGAACGGGGATTCGCAAACCGCATCCAGATAACTCGGCAAATGCAGCGGCGTCTCGTTTCCCGGGTATACATACTTCAGGATGAATGAAGAGAACGGATATTTGTTCGGCGACGCCGAAGCGTCAAGATAAACGCGGCCTCCCGGCTTCAATAGCTTCGCGTATTGACGCAAGGTTGCCGGATAATCCGGCAGATGCTCGGTGACTCCTAAATTGATGATCGCGTCAAATTGCTCGCTTGTCTTGTATTCCAGAAAGTGTTCGAGCAAAATTTCGCACGGCAAGCTGTCGCGCCGAATCAAGTCTTTGCAGAACGCCTCTGATTCTTTCGAAATCGTGAGTGACGTGACGCGCGCGCCGCGTTTGCCGGCAAACTCAGTGAACGCGCCCCAGCCGCCGCCCACATCCAGAACTCGCATGCCCGGCTGAATACGTGCCGACTCGAATGCAGTCGTCAGCTTCCGCTCAATAGCTGATTCGAGCGATTCGTTTTCCTGCTCGAAATAGCCATGCGAATAACAGCGGAATTGCCTATCGAGAAATAGAAGATGAAAATGGCCATCGGTGTCGTAATGCTGGCTGATCCATTTCCTGTCGCTTGTTGTCTGGCCGTAAAACAGCCGTTGGCCATAGGTGGACCATAAATATCCCAGCATATGGCTGTCGCTCAGGCTGCTGCGTAAGTCGAAAGCCGCTAGCAGGTCGCCTTCAATGTCCAGATCGCCTGCAAGATAGGCTTCGGCGATGCGAATCTCATCCAATGACTTGATTGCCGATGCCGCATTCGCGCTCTTCGCCGCCACGCGAAATTTAACGGTCCCGTTGCCTAGCCGCCAGAGCGGTTGCCCCGGCATTTGCAATTCAAAGGCGCTACCGGCCGGTAGGCCTTTGACCAGGGTTTGCTCCAGTCTTGCGGGAAGCGAAGCCTCACGCGGCAACTGCGGGGTGTCCTGGATTCGATCAGCTTGCACGCTTGTCTAGAGTATATGCGCGTCTCGGCCAAGAGCAAAGAAGGCAAAACAAAAGGTCGCCATTTAGCAAATCTCTCCAAACTGTGCTTGCGTAATATCAGCGACCGCGAAATTGCAAAACACCCTAACATATTCTCTCTTTGATCGCTCCAATTGAAACGGCGTCACTGCCTTAACGGTCAATAGCTGCATTAACACTTGCGCTACCCTGAACATGTGAATAGCGCAGCCTACGCCGCGCATTGATTTCAATCAACTAACGTGGAGGCCTGGTTGCCACAGACTCGTTTGCCCGAAATAATTGCGCGTCATGAGAAGGATCTGCTTACCGAATGGATACGTTTGCAGAACGAGTTCCTAGCCTCGCGGGAGACCGAATATCAGAAGCGCAATTACGAGCGAATTCGCACGACGTTATCAATGCGTTGACAGAAGCTCTCTCCAAGAATTTGGGCACAGACATCAACTCGCCGAGTTGGTCCGGGATCTGCTTAACGAAATAGGCCGTCAGCGCGCGACACGCGGCTTTTCTCCTACCGAAACCGCGATTTTTGTGTTTTCATTCAAGCAACCCCTTTTTGATCGGGTTAGGGACAGAGTACGCCAATGATCCCAAGGGATTGGCGCAGGAAGTCTGGAGCACTACCGAACTGCTCGACAAGCTGGGTCTCTTCACTTTTGAGGCATTTCAGAAAAGCCGTGAAGAGGTAATCGCCCGGCAGCAGCAGGAAATGCTGGAGCTGTCCACTCTTGTTGTCGAACTCTGGCAAGGCGTTTTGGCCCTCCCGTTAATAGGTACTTTGGACAGTGCTCGCATACAAATCGTGATGCAAAATTTGCTTGAGGCAATTGTCGCGAAAGGCGCCGACCTCGCCATCGTCGATATCACCGGTGTGCCCACCGTTGATACGCTTGTCGCGCAACATCTCTTAAAGACGGTTGCTGCAGCGCGCCTGATGGGAGCCGACTGCATCATTAGCGGCATTCGTCCCCAGATTGCGCAGACCATCATTCACCTGGGTGTGGATCTCAGTTCAGTGTTCACAAAGGCCACATTGGCCGATGCCTTCCAGCTTG
>DASREJ010000039.1:0-14188 GCA_035652115.1 Bryobacteraceae bacterium | reverse complement strand
GGGCTCCTAAATGGTTTGTGGCCCGGCAACGTTCGTGCGGCGGCTTGGCGAATTCCGTTACTGCGATCCAAGCACCGCCCGAACTGCCAGGCCGAAACAAAAATAGCCTGGGACGAGGAGGCATCCTCATCACAGGCCTGCCAGAACATAGCACACGAAAAGGCAAAAACGAACTTCGAGAAATCGATTTTGGCGGTAAATGCCTGACTGGCGGTCAGAAAAAAAATTTCGAACTTTTGAACTGGGGGATGTCCCATGTAACTTTCGACCGCCCGCCGGTGCGCTACTACACAAACTAGTAACCTCCTCAACGGCCGGAGCGCCCCTTCCGAGATCCGACTCCGCTACAGTTAGGATTTTGCATGCTCACCAAGACTTTTTCTGTTCTTTTTCTGTCGGGCGCGCTTTGCCTGTGTGCTACATACGAATCTTCCATGTTCAACGCGCTCAAGTGGCGCAACATTGGTCCGAACCGCGGGGGGCGATCGATTGCTTGCGCGGGCAGTTCGAGCCGTCCGCTTGAATATTATTTTGGCGCGACCGGCGGCGGTCTCTGGAAGACCACGGATGGCGGAACGACGTGGAAGCCGGTTACCGATGGGCAAATCACAAGTTCATCGGTCGGCGCAGTTGCAGTCTCCGAATCGAATCCCGATGTTGTGTACATCGGCATGGGAGAGACCGAGCTGCGCGGCAACATTATGCAAGGCGACGGCGTTTACAAATCGAACGACGCGGGTAAGACCTGGCACAAAACAGGTTTGGCCGATACGCAAGCCATCGCGCGCATTCGTGTAGACACTAAGAATCCCGACCTTGTTTACGTCGCCGCGCTCGGCCATCCTTATGGGACCAATCAGGAACGCGGCGTGTTCCGTTCCTCCGATGGCGGCAAAACCTGGAAGAAAATTCTCTATCGCGACGATCACTCCGGGGCTGTGGATCTTACGCTTGATCCGCACAACTCGAAGGTTATCTACGCGGCTTTGTGGGATGTCTACCGCACCCCTTGGCTTCTAAACGACGGCGGTCCGGGCAGCGGGCTTTTCAAATCCACAGACGGGGGCGATACATGGTCTGAAATTACACGCAATCCAGGCCTGCCCAAAGGCATTGCCGGCAAAATTGGGATCGCGGTTTCAGGCGCCGATTCGAACCGCATCTACGCCATGGTGGAGGCCAATGACGGCGGGCTCTTTGTCTCAAACGATGCGGGCGCCACTTGGACGCTTGCGAGTCAGGACCGCCGCGCTCTGCAGCGCGCCTTCTATTTCTCGCGTATCTACGCCGATCCTAAAGAGAAAGACACCATCTACATCATGAACGTGGCGTTTCTAAAGTCGACGAATGCGGGCAAGAGCTTCACCGTTATTCGTTCGCCACACAGCGATCATCATGATCTCTGGATTGACCCGGCAAACAACCAGCGCATGATCAACAGCAATGATGGCGGCGGTTCGGTGTCGGTGGATGCGGGCGCGACCTGGACTGCCGAGGATTTTCCTACGGCGCAGATTTACCATGTCGCGATTACCAAAGATGTTCCCTATCAAGTCTGCGGAGCGCAGCAGGATAGTTCCACCATTTGCGTACAAAGCACCGCGGGCGGCGGGCGCCGTATCGGCGGCTCTGGCATGTTCGCGCCTTATTATTCCGTTGGCGGCGGTGAAAGCGGGTACATCGCGACCGATCCTTCCGATCCCAATGTGTTCTACGCGGGCAGCCAGGGCGCACTGCTGACTCGCTTCGATCGCGCGACCGGCGCGATGCGGGATGTGCAGGTTTATCCGCTTTTCTTTTCGGGACAATCGGCCGCAACGTTGAAAGAGCGGTGGCAGTGGACATTTCCGATTGTGTTTTCCCCAGTCAACCCCAAGATTCTGTACACGTCTTCACAGCATCTTTGGAAAAGCGAAAACGAAGGGCAAAGCTGGGAAACGATCAGCCCCGATCTCACACGCGCCGATCCGAAGACTCTCGGCGATTCCGGCGGACCTATTACTAAAGATCAGAACGGCCCGGAAATCTACGGCACCATTTTCACCATTGCGCCTTCATTGCAGGATGTGAATACGATTTGGACGGGCTCAGACGATGGCGTTGCGTACATCACTCGCGATGGCGGTAAGCATTGGGACAATGTCACGCCGAAAGATCTACCCGAATTCAGCCGCATCAGCATGATTGATGCTTCGCCGCGCGAACCGGGCACTGCCTACCTTGCCGCCAAGCGGTACCAGCTTGATGACCGGAAGCCGTACATCTACAAAACCCACGATTTCGGTAAGACCTGGACAAAAATCGTCAACGGCATTCCCGATGGCGATTTTGTTCACGTTGCGCGTGAAGATCCCAAACGCGCCGGTTTGCTGTACGCGGGAACAGAACACGGCATCTATGTTTCCTTCGACGACGGCGCGAACTGGCAATCTCTTCGTCTCAATCTGCCGGACACACAAGTTGCCGATTTGACTATTCAAGGCGATGATCTGGTTGTTGCCACGCACGGGCGTTCGTTCTGGGTTCTAGATGATCTAGATATTTTGAGACAACTTCAGCCCGATCTGAGTGCTTCGGCGCTCCATCTTTTCACGCCCGACGGAGCCGTTCGCTCGCTGCATCCTGCGGCAATCGACTTTTACCTACAAAAGCAAGCCGACAAGGTCACGGTGGACATTCTCGATTCCGCCGGCAAACTTGTTCGCTCTTTCACCGGTTCGGCGGACGAGGACAAGCGCCGCAATCGCGCTAACGCCGAAAACGAAGATTCGGAATTTGGTCCGCCGCGCGCACAGCCACCGGGACGCAAGGCAGGCACCAATCGTTTTACTTGGGATCTTCGCTATCCGGGGGCGACAGTGTTTGAAGGCGAGATTATGTGGGGCGCGCGCGCCGAACAAGGGCCATTGGCCGTTCCCGGAAAGTACCAAGTACGTGTCACCGCCGACGGCCATTCGCAAACGGAACCGTTCACTGTTGTGCTCGATTCACGTGAGCACGTGACGCAGGCGCAGCTTGAGGCACAGTTCAAACTTGCTTCGCAGGTTCGTGACGAAGTCAGCAAGGCCGACGAGATGGTGATTCAGATCCGCAAGATCAATAAGGACGCGAAAGAGCGAGCCGATCAAGCGAAGGACGAAACGATCTCCGCCGCCGGCGCTTCCTTGCGCGACCGTTTCTCGACACTTGAAGAAGAGATTTACCAGGTTCGCAATCGCGCGAATGAAGATCCACTGAACTTTCCGATTAAGCTGAACAACATCATTGCGGCGCTTGCGCGCAGCATCGAAACGGGAGATAATCCTCCGACCGATCAAGACTATGAAGTCTTTCGCATTCTAACGGGGCGCTTGAATGAGGTAGAAGCGAAGTTCAACAACCTGATACAGAAGGACCTGGCTCACTTCAACCAGTTGCTGGCCGCGCACAAACTACCTGAAATTCAGAGCTCGGCGAACTACGATCATCAATAATAGTCAACGGAAGATGTTCAAGAAAACAAACCTTGTCCTTTGCGGCTTTCTTCTGTCCGCGCTTCTGAATGCGCAGGACATGAGTGTTCTGAAGAACTTGAAATGGCGTCAGGTTGGACCTTTTCGCGGCGGCCGTAGTGCGGCTGTGACGGGAGTTGATTCTCAACCCGATGTGTACTACTTCGGCGGTGCTGCCGGCGGCGTTTGGAAGACCACCGATGGAGGCGCCAGTTGGATTCCGGTATCCGATGGGCAGCCCTTCGGCAGTTCTTCAATCGGCGCGATTGCCGTGGCGGATTCAGACCCTAACGTTGTCTATGCCGGCACGGGCGAATACGATATACGCGGCAATGTCGCCGAAGGCGATGGCGTGTATAAATCCACGGATGCCGGCCAGACGTGGAAGCACATCGGCCTTGAAAATACGCGGCAGATTGCCCGCATCATTGTAAATCCCAAAAACGCCGATCTTGTTTATGTCGCCGCTCTCGGCCATGTTTGGGGACCGAACGAAGACCGGGGTGTTTATCGTTCCAAAGATGGCGGCAAGACTTGGGAAAAGATTCTGTATAAGGGACCTAAAGCTGGAGCTATTGAACTTGTTTTCGACCCGACCAATGCCAACATTCTTTACGCGGGCTTCTGGGAGGTTTATCGCAAGCCTTGGGACCTGGAAAGCGGCGGCCCCGGTAGCGGCATCTTCAAATCGACCGATGGCGGCGATACATGGACTGAACTGACACACAATCCTGGCCTGCCCAAGGGCGTGATGGGCAATATCGGGCTCACCGTCTCGGCAGCCAATCCGCAGCGCGTCTACGCTTTGATTGAGGCCGAAGACGGCGGCGTTTTTCGTTCCGATAATGCAGGCAAAACGTGGGCCAAGATGAACGATGAGCGCAAATTGCGCCAGCGCGCCTGGTATTACGGACGAATCTTTGCCGATCCGAAGGATCCGGAAAAAGTGTATGCGACGAACGTAGAATTCTTCCGTTCGGACGATGGCGGCAAAAGTTGGAATGATATCCGGCCGCCGCATGGCGATAACCATGACCTATGGATCGCCCCGAGTAATCCGCAGCGAATGATTGAAGCAAACGATGGCGGCGCCACGATCAGTACGGACGGCGGCAAAAACTGGTCAACCGAAAACAATCAGCCGACGGCGCAGTTTTATCGGGTGGCTCTTGACGATGATTTTCCGTATCACGCCTATGGCGCGCAGCAGGACAACACGACGGTGAAAATTGCGACTCGCGGTTCCGGCGGCGGCATTACCGAACGGGAATGGTATCCGGTGGGCGGCGGGGAAAGCGGCTGGATCGCTCCCTGGCCTAAGGACACCAATATCGTATTTGCCGGCTCATATGACGGACTGATTACCCGCTATGACCATCACGACGGTCAAACTCGCAATATCGACGTGTGGCCGGATAACGCGATGGGCTGGGCTCCGGCGGACTTGAAATATCGTTTTCAATGGAATTTCCCGCTGCTTTTTTCGCCGCACGATCCTAACCTGATGTACGCAGGCGGCAACGCCCTTTTTGCTTCGACAGATCAGGGCCAAACCTGGAAGCCGATCAGCCCGGACCTTACGCGTAACGACAAATCGAAGCAGATTTCTTCCGGCGGTCCAATCACCAAGGACAACACGAGCGTCGAGTATTACGACACGATATTCACCGTGGCCGAATCGCCTGTGACGAAGGGACTCATCTGGGTAGGAGCGGACGACGGCATGGTGCATGTTACTCGCAATGGCGGGCAACATTGGGAAGACGTCACGCCGAAGAATATGCCGGAGTGGATGCAGATTAATTCGATTGAAGCATCGCCGTTCGACCCTGGCACAGCTTATTTTGCCGGGACGCTCTACAAATTCGACGACAACCGGCCATTCTTGTACAAGACAACGGACTACGGAAAGACTTGGCGGCAGATCAACGATGGCATTCCGGCGGGTTCGTTTACGCGTTGCATCCGCGAAGATCCCAACAGGAAAGATTTGCTTTATGCAGGAACCGAGTACGGGATTTATATTTCGTTCAACGGCGGCGCACATTGGCAGTCGCTCCAATTGAATCTGCCGCTCACCCCCATTGCAGATCTGGCGATTCAGAAGCGCGAACACGAACTGGTGGCCGCCACGCACGGCCGTTCATTCTGGATTCTGGACGATACGCAGCTTCTCGCTCAACTTACGGATGACATCGGCAAGGAAGATGTTCATCTCTTCGCGCCAAAGCACGCTTATCGCGGAGCATTCGGGCGCGGCTTCGGTCCCGGCTTATCCGGTCCCGCGAATATCGGCTCCAATCCCCCGAATGGAGCGACGATTTATTACTGGCTGAAAAACAAACCGCAGGGCGAAGTTACTCTGGAGTTCCTGGATGGGCAGGGCAAACTAGTTAAGAAGTTTTCAAGTAAGCTAGCGCCGCGTCCGCGGACGGAGGGGGAAGACTCCACTAACGGCGATGTTGCACGACAGGAAGCGCCGAATCCACGCCGCGGAGGCGGAGTGCAACTCGTGCCTGTCAATCAGGGCCTCAACCGCTTCGATTGGGACCTGCGTTATCCCGATGCCACCAGCTTTCCGGGCATGATTCTGTGGGCTGGCGGCGTGCGCGGTCCCATGGTGGTTCCCGGTACCTACACGGTGCGTTTAACTGTAGACGGAAAAACGCAAACGCAAAAAGTGGAGGTGCTGAAGGACCCCCGTTTAGATACGACGCAGCAGGAATTTGTGGCGCAATTGGAAACAGCAATGCAGATGCGTGACAAACTCAGCCAGACGAATCAAGCCGTAATCGACATTCGCGCGGTTCGCAAACAGATCGACGAACTGACGGCGCGCCTGCATGAAGAAGGCGATTCGGCAAAGGCGAAAACTGTGCTGGATCGCGCCCACGCGCTTTCGAAGGAACTGACCGATATCGAAGAGGCGCTTTACCAGACGAAGAGCAAAGCCAGCGAAGACCCGCTGAATTTTCCGGTGAAGTTGAACAATAAGCTGGCGGCGCTGCTGAGTGCGGTGGAGGAAGCGGATACTCAGCCCACGGCTTCACAACAGCAGGTGTATGAAGACCTCGCAACCAGCGTCAACGCTCAGATCAACAAGCTTAAACAAGTCATGAATACGAGCGTTCCGGCATTTAATCGGTTTGTGAAGGAGCAAGACGTTCCTGCGATTGCGGTGAAGACGTCGGGATCGCTCAACTGATCACGCCGCGTCTTACCGCATAGAGAATCAACTCGGGAATGCTGTGCACATTTAGCTTTTGCATCAAATTCCCGCGGTGCTTATCCACTGTGTGAGCACTTACTCCCAGCAAGTCTGCGATTTCACGCGTGGGTTTCACTTCGGCAATGAGTTGAAGCAGCTCCCGTTCGCGGGCGGTCAGCAGATCATACGGGTCTTCGACACCCTGGTGCCGGATCTGGCGCAGGTAGTCGTCGGCAAGCACTTTGCTGACGACAGGACTGAAGAACGCTTTTCCGGCACCCACCGCTCGCACGGCTTGAATGAGATCTGTTTCGGCGGAGTCTTTCAACAGATATCCGCGAGCACCGGCTTTTAAGGCTCGCAAAATATAGCCTTCATCGGAATGCACGCTGAGAATGATTACGGCTGTCGTCGGAAGCGCGGCGCATATTCTCATGGTTGCCTCGATGCCATTCAGGATGGGCATCCCGATGTCCATAATCGCCACGTCGGGCTTGATTCGTTCGGCGGTCTCCAATGCCTCGCGCCCGTTGCTTGCTTCGCCGACAACTTCAAAATCGCGCTCGCGTTCCAGCAACAGCCGGAGGCCCTTGCGCAAAATTGTGTGATCGTCAGCCAGCAGAATTCGCATCCTTGCTGCTCCTATGCTGCCGCAACCGGCAATTCCACTCTCACGGTTGTGCCAATTCCGGGGCCTGAGTCCACATGAAAAAACCCGTTTAACCGCCTGACACGTTCCTGCATTCCCAGCAAGCCGACGCCTTTTTCTCGGTCCGGCGAGAATCCCTGCCCGTTGTCGTGGATTGTAAGCTGCAAAAGCCCATCGTTCTGTATCAGATGGATCTCAACCTTCTTTGCGCGAGCATGCCGCGTCACGTTGCGAAGCGCTTCCTGCACGACGCGGTAGATGCAAGTCTTCTGCTCGTCGGGAAGTTCTTCGGTTATCGAGTCGGCCCGCACAGTTACGCGGATGTCATCAGTTCGCGAGAGTTCGCGCGCCTGCCATTCGAGCGCCGGAATCAATCCTAAATCGTCAAGCATCGATGGCCGCAGCAGCAACGACATGTCACGCACGGTTGCGACGGTTCTCTCGGCCAATTGCCTTATGGCGCGTAGCTGCTCTTTCGAATCTTCGATGCTACTCGGCGAAATCCGCGCGGCTACATTGCCTACTGCCAGCGACAGAGCCGAAACGGCCTGACCGACTTCATCGTGCAGTTCGCGCGAAATTGCGCGACGCTCGGTCTCCTGCACTTCAACCAAGCGATCTGATAATGTGCGCAGTTCGGTTCGCGCCTGAACAACCTCGTCGAATCGCTGGGCGGATAGTTTCTCCAATCGCAGAATGCGGTAAATGCTGCCCCCGGCTAGTGCAAGCCCGATTGCGAGCGCCACCCCAAGCGTCACCTGCAGCCCGCGTCGAAAGCTGGAGAACAACTCTGAGACTTGCCGATTTCCGGTCTCAAGTTGCTGCTGATTCAGTTCGCTAATCTGATCTGCCAATCGAACGATTACCATGCGGCGCGGCAGCAGAAAATCACGCATAAACGTGTAGCTGGACTGCTTGCGCTGATTCGCATCCCATTGCAGCACGGGCTCAAGCATGTTGAAGAACGAAGCGACTTCGGCGGTGAATTGCTGAAACCGTTGGCGTTCGTCGGGCCGCAGAATTGCGTCATAGGCCGCGATCATTGTTTGCACGCGCGCCCGGGCCGACTCCAACTCCTTACGATGAATGTCGGCGCGGGCGGGATCCGGCTCCAGCAGCAAGTCTCTGGCATACGTTCCCGACAGGTAAACGTCGGCGCGGAGTTGTTCCAACACACGTTCGCGATGGACGTAATCCTCGCGGATCTTTTCGTTGCGTGTCTGTATGGTTTTCAGAACGGACAGGGCGTTTAACCCGGTGAGTGCGAGTAAAATGAGCAGCCCACCGAAACCGAGTAGAAGAAGCTGTCGAGTCTGCTTCCCGCTGCTTGCGATAGACGTCGCCACTTCCTATTGCAGGATACTTCGGCCACGGCGGCTATTCGATGCGAAGCGCGTCGACGGGATTGACGGATGCAGCGCGTTCCGCTGGGATAAAGCTCGCTAAGATCGCGCCCATGCCGAGTAAGAGCGCGACTGCGCCCAATGTCGGCAAATCCCACGAGCTAACGCCAAATAGTAGTTTACGGATCAAGATTGCTGCAACGATCGAGCAGGAAAGACCGATCGATAAGCCACGAATTGTCAGGCGTCCAGCCTCTCCCAGAATGAGGCCGCGGACGTTTCGGCGTTGCGCCCCGAGCGCCATGCGAATGCCGATTTCCCGCGTTCTCTGGTTCACTGAATAGGCGATCACGCCATACAGGCCCACTACGCTCAGCAACAATGCAAGACCCGCGAAGCCCCCGACCAGCCACGCCGCGGAACGATGCAGGTAAGCCGATGGCGAATCGTGGATTCTGTCAATCATGCTTGCCTGATCAAGCGTGCCAATCTCCGGATCTATTCGAGCGATGGCGGTGCTTATTACGGGCAGCATCAATCGTTCGTCAGGCCCGGTGCGTGCGATAACGGAGAAAAAATTATCGGCGCTTTGCTTAAAGGGCAGATACTCAGCCGGCCAGATTTCCGAATCCAGAGTCCCTTCACGTATATCCGCCACGATCCCTACTATTTGCCGGATCGATTTCGGACTGAGGCGAGTGTCACCGAAGCGTTTACCTATTGGATCGTCATTGGGAAAGAACTTCCTGGCAAATGCTTGATTTACAATCGCGACGTTCGCATGCTTCGGATCGTCGGCAGCCGTGAAGTAACGCCCGCGCAGCAATTGGGCACCGAGAGTTTTGAAATAATCAACACTCACATCTCGTTCATTGACCTCGTTGTGTTCACCGTTATACGGTCGTCCGACGAGGCGAATCCAATCCGTGTTGCCGTTATAAGTCAGGGGCAGCAAGCTGGTTGTTCCTACCGACTGAACGCCGGGCAAACGCGCAACTCGATTCTCCACCTCTTCTTCAAAATTGAGTAAGCGCTCGTCGTTTTTGTACCGTGGCGCGGCAACGCTGAGGGTGGCGAGATGATCCGGACGAAAGCTTAATTCGACGTGCAGCAGGCGATTCAGGCTTTTGGTAAACAAACCGGCCCCGACGAGCAGCACGGCAGCGATGGCCAATTCAATTACAACGAGATGCCCGCCGAGACGTTGCCAACCGCGTCCAGCGGAGCCGCGGCTACCTTCTGCCAATCCAGCGCCTGTATCCGAGAACTTCAAATGCAAGCTGGGAATCAAGGAAAAAAGGAAAGCAGCAATCAGCGCCGCGATTGCCGCAAACCATAACAGATGACCGTTCAAGCCTAAGCCTTGCAAATAGGGCATGCCGGCGAGCATGTTGGTTGGAATCAGGCCAGTGAAAGCCTTGATAAGCCAGACCGATAAAACAAGACCCGCAATTGCAGCCGAGACGATCAGCACGGAAGCCTCGGTCCCAAACTGAACAAATAAACGGACGGTCGACGCGCCCAACGAAGTTCGGATTGCTACTTCGCGCCGGCGGACTTCAGAACGTGACAAAACGAGGTTGGCCACATTCACAAGGGAGATCAAGAGCAACAGGAGCCCGCCGCCCATGAGAGTGAGCAAGATGGGACGAACTCTTCCGACGATGCTCTCCGAAAGAGGGAGCATGGTTGCCCACTGGCCCCGATTTGAATCGGGATACTCGGCTTCCAATCGAGCCGCTATGGCTTGCATGTTCACTAAAGCAGTTTGAATGGTTACTCCGTCATTCAGGCGGCCAATCGCTGCGAGGTTGTGGCAACTTCTTCTCGATTCGCACGGCCCGGACGGATCGAGCGGCGTCCAGACCAGGGCATTTCCTCTTAAAGCGAATTGAAAGCCTTGCGGCAAAATTCCGACGATGAGATAGGGGACATAGCTTAAACGAATCGTTTGGCCGAGAGCATCTTTTCTTCCGCCGAAAAGCTGCTGCCAGCCTGCATAGCTCAAGATGACGACATGCGGGGCGCCGGCCAAATCTTCGCCCGGACGAAAATCGCGGCCCAGCAGGGGCTTCACACCTAACGTGCGAAAGAATCCCGCAGTCACATGCGCACCGCGAATCGAGATAGAACCGATGCCGGATTGCAAAAGATAGCCAGACGAATTGATTGCGTCAAGCGACTGAAAAACCGTGTTCTGTTGCTTCCAATCGACGTAATCGAGATAAGACAGGTTCGCATCAGGGATGGTCGCGTTTTTTTCTGTCACATACACCAGCCGTTCGGAACGTGGATAGGGCAGCGGGCGTATGAGAGCAGCATCGACGAAAGCGAATAGAGAGACTGCGGCGCATAAGCCGAGAGAAAGCATTAACACAGCAGTGATTGCAAATATAGGGCTTCTGCGTAGTTGACGCGCGGCGAACCGGACATCTTGCGAAATGCTCTCAATAAGCGGGAACGTGCTGCGATCACGGTAGCGTTCCTTTGTCCGTTCCGCGCCGCCGAGTTTCAAGAGCGCATCGCGCCGCGCTTCCTCAGCGGACATTCCGGAGCGTAGGTTGTCGTCAATGTGCATTTGCAGATGGCTATCGATTTCGTCCGCCAGTTCTCGATCACGCCGGTTTTTGCGAAATGAACCCAAAAGCCTTGAACTCCAGACGCGTATTCGTTTCATGCGCGCTCCTTCGCCGGATTCAGAAATCGCGCCACGATTGCGGTGGTCCGTTCCCACTCCCGCGTTTCTTTTTCGATTTGCCTGCGTCCGGTGCGGGTCAGTTTATAAAATTTGGCTTTGCGGCCGTTGCCAGAAACTCCCCATTCCGATTCGACTGCGCCTTCCTGTTCCAACCTGAGCAAGGCGGGGTACAGCGTGCCGTAATTCAACGCCAAAACGTTGCCGCTGGTCTGCTCAATTCTGCGAGCGATCCCGTAGCCATGAAGCGGGCCCATTGCCTCGAGGGTTTTTAGAACCATTAAGGCCAGGGTTCCTTGCCAAACATCCGCTTTGTCGTCCATCGGTTCTCCTATTGGCTACCCATATGATGGCACGGCTCATATGGCGAAGCAATAGGAGCGGCGTACGGGAAACCGAGCCATATCAGTCCGCCTCATGAGCTAGTTTCGAGTTGGCGTTCGAGTCCAGTATTTCTCGACCTGAGTTAGATCCGGGGTGCTAAGTATGAGGGATGCCATCTCTCACAACGGCCCAGATTGCTGCTCTTTGCGGAGGCGATCTGGACGGCGATGAGCAGAAGTTGATTTGCGGGGCGAACACGTTAGACCGTGCGTCAGGTGACGACATCGCATTTGTGGCCAATCACAAGGCCGCCAGCGCGGCATCGCACTCTCGGGCGGGATGCCTGCTGGTTCCGAAGGATTTCAATCGTACAGGCCCCTGGTCGATCATTCGTGTGGCCGAGCCTCGTTCCGCATTCAGTAAGGTTTTGAATGCGCTGTACAAAAAGGCGGAACTGTCGCCATCAATACATCCCACGGCGATTGTGGCCGCAAGCGCTCAGGTTAACGAGGAATGCGTAATCGGAGCTTATGTAACAGTCGGTGAGCGCACGGTTATCGAACGCCACTGCCGCATCGGAAACGGATGCATTCTCGGTGACGACGTGCATGTCGCCGAGGCCACGATCCTGCACGCGAACGTGACTATTTACGATCAGGTTCGCGTCGGTGCGCGAGTCATTCTGCATGCCGGATGCGTTCTCGGCGCTGACGGATTTGGTTTCACACTCATTGAGGGCCGTTACGAAAAATTTCCACAGGTCGGAACCATCGTTATTGAAGATGACGTAGAGATCGGGGCTAACTGTTGTGTGGATCGCGCTGCGCTTGGTGTAACGAGAATCGGTCGTGGAACGAAATTGGACAACTTAGTGCACGTGGCCCACAATTGTGACATCGGAAATCATGTCGTAGTGGCTGCGCAAACCGGTTTTTCCGGAAGCGTGTCAGTGGGCGACTATGCAGTTATTGGGGGACAGGCCGGCATCGGCGAAAAAGCGAAAATCGAATCGAAGGCAATCGTCGGAGGCAAAGCCGGCATTCTCACAGGGCAAACGGTGCATGCAGGCGAGCCGGTTTGGGGAATACCGGCTCGCCCGCTGCGCCAGCACTTGAAGGGTCTGGCGAATGTCGGCAAAATTCAACAAATACGCGAAGACCTGACAGCAATTAAAAAGAAACTGAACGAATCGGGAAGAAAAAACGAATGCTAACTAAGCGGCGCTAACCGCGGCTGCCGCCCGCACCAGCGAAGAACGGTCTAAAATTCCGTGTGCACGTGAAACCATCGACTGTATCCGCTGCAAATGCATGCGAATTGTCTCATCGGACGATGTAATTTCCAGGAAGTAAGCCAAAGAGTCGATTGTGCTTAAAGGCTGGCGCAGCTCATGGATTAGATCTTCGAGGGCTGCGGGATTAGCACCTGCAAATTGATTGCCCTTCGTGGTTCCCCGAGCAAGAGTGACATCCTGCCGAGACATGGCGATTTCTGAAACGACTTCATTCATTGCGGAAAGTTCGTGATCCGGCAACCAGGCCCAGATCAATCTGAAGAACTCAACCGTTCGATTGTGACGTTGTTTGAGTATTGTGTCAATAGAATCTCTCACGAAAAAAACGGCTGTAAAAACCGAAAGTACCTTTTCGCCGAATGGAAAAGTACGCGTCCTAGTACGTGGCTGTCTATGATATTCTCAGGACGTGATTTCCGGTTAGGGCCTGTGGCGCAGTTGGGAGCGCGCTTCCATGGCATGGAAGAGGTCGAGAGTTCGAATCTCTCCAGGTCCACCAAAAACTCAATCTTCAACAAACGCCTTCAGGCGGCCCAGCGCTTCATCCCACTGTTCGGAGACGAGATCGAGATACTTCCTAAGTTCGTCGATCGGCTGCGGATCGAATTCAAACAGGCTCTCACGACCCGTCCGTACGCCGCGGACGATTCCTACGCTTTCGAGCGCGTGAAGATGCTTGGTAACCGCCTGGCGCGTCATTCTCGATCCTTTGGTCAACTGAGAAATTGAACGCGGCTGGCCGTTCGCGAGCTTCGCCACCAACGCCAGTCGCGTTTCGTCACCTAAGGCGGCGAAGACGGGCGCCTGCGAGCGCCGTTTAGGAGGTTCGCGATTAGGGCTTTTGCGCAACATGGTTCTCAATGTTCTTCATTTGCTCCGTCCAACCACCATCATTCCCGCGGAATGCTTCCAGCCGCCGGCCGCTTGGAAGTTTGTCAAATCCCGATTCGGTCAACAGTAAAAGCGTTCCTTTCGCCGTCTTTTCCAGTCTGAATTCGACAAGCGTCGGCGTCTCTTTCGAATAATCCGTTTTGGGATCTACCGCGTAGGGATGCCAGGTAAAGGAAAAAAGATGCTCGGGCTCCATTGCCTGCACAGTTGCTTCCCACTTGAGATGTTCATAGCCAGGATAGGTAATATGACCGTGTGAGACTTGGCCGGGCACAAACGGGCCATCGATTTTT
>DASREJ010000038.1:0-46177 GCA_035652115.1 Bryobacteraceae bacterium | reverse complement strand
TGGATGTAATCGGCGCAGACAGCACCAAGATCCACACCGTTTGCAAAGATCATCAAAATCGTGCCGACGCCAAATGTCATACCGGCTGCCATCGAAAGAAAAGCAACGCTGATGTTATGCGTCATCAGATAAGCCGAGAAGGCGACTTGATGGCCGTTGAGCCGCTTACCCTTGTCTTTCTCTTCCTGTTTCACACGCGCGTTCGGATCATTCAGAAGATGCGGAAATGGCATCAGCACGCTTTTTGCAGCGGGATCTATACTAAGCAGCACAACACCGGTACTGCATCCGAATAGCAGCAGAAGACCGGCCGCCACGAAAGCACGCCATTGACGGCGGAAGACCTGCGGAAGGGTCTGAGTCAGCCAGTCAAATGGGCGAAATCGTGAACGCCCGTGCACTGAATGGATCTGGGCGTAGGCGCGCGCCACCAGGTCTTCCAGATATTGAGATAACTCCGGCTGCGCTATCTCCTGGAGCCGCCCGAGAGCGGCCGTGCAGTGCTGGTAAAGGTCGAAAAAACGAGTGCTCTCCTCAAATGAAGGTCGATAAAAACGATCTGTCTCGTAGCGCCGTAAGGCCGTGTCAAGCTCGTCCCATTTCGGACGCTCGCGCGCGAGGAAGCGTTCGAGATCCAGAATCATAGGAGCTGTCGCTCCTTCATTTCCAGATACTCTGTCGCCGCGACTAACCCGAGCTTACTTGGCGCAACGTTATGCATGCGAATTCCCACTGCCATGAGGGTCATACGCACTTCCGCAACCTTTCTCCAAAGCAGATGACCGGCCAATTCTCCGTAAATCTCTTCGAGATCCACTACGTTTTCACGCACAAAAAGCGGCTTGACATGCGTATCCATGGGGCACGCGACCACCACCAGGTGTTGACGCGCAAGCAAACGGCTCGCCTCAATAAACGATTCGGCAAGCTGCGGCTCAGACAAGCTGGTGAAAAAGATAACCAAGGCACGACGCTTGACGCGACTGCGCAGGCTAGAGCAGATTTCATCGTATGCAGGCGCGACGGGGGCTGCGCGAAGCGGATATAACGCGTGGCGAAAGACCGAATTAAACGAAGCTGCGTGAACTGCCTTGACAAAACATTCGACACGATTGCTGAAGGTAGCGAATCCGAAACGGTCTCCCATCTCTCGCACCGCACGATGCAGGATCAGTGTCGAGTGGATGTACTCGTCAAGAATCGTACTGCGCGTTTTATCTTTTCGCGCAAGGGCTTGTGCTGACAAACGAGAAAAATCTACGCAGGCATATATGTCTTGCGTCCGCTCGATCTGATATTCGCGTACGATTGGACGCCGCTTACGCGCAGTGGCCTTCCAATCGATGTCGCCGAAATCATCGTGAGGCACGTATTCTCGCAATTGCTCGAATTCTCTGCCCCGTCCATTGCGCGCCACAATACGTTGCCCACCTTGCCTATGTGATGCAAGAATTCGCGCCGCTTGTTTGGTAATGTCCGAGAGTGAAGGTTCTACAAAAATCTGGCAATTGACTGCTATGCTGCGGCGCAGTTCCCACAGTCCCAGTCGGGACTGAGATCCTAGGAACGTATGCCACAAAGGAAATTTGCCGCGCTGTCGCCCGAGCAACGACAACTCTGCCTGTAGGGTTTGTTCGCGGTCAGGAGCAGGAATGACGATCTCGTCACAGACTCCTTCGATCTCAGAAGGTAATGCGGCGGCAACACGAATTTGGCGCGGCGCTCGGCAAGTTCCAGTTCGGCGAACAATGACGGGAAATGGTTTCTCTTCGTTTAGTGTGGCGCGGATCTGCTCTGGCGGTACAACGGAGAAACTGTTCAGGATGGCGCGAGACGTCACCAGATCGAGCACACAGACGATTGCGATGGTCAACGCTATCGCTCCTAAATACAGTCTTCCGAACTGCGCAAACGCAGGCAGAACGCAGGCAGGCAGAAAAATTAGTCCCACCAACCAGAGCAACCGCGTAGATGGGTTAAAGCTCATGACAACTGAGCACCCTATCGCGGGACGGGCACATCCGCTAGCAGTTGGCCGACGATCTGTGCGGCGGTCGTACCTTCCATCTCAAACTCTGGTTTGAGAACGATCCGATGCTCCAGAACTGGTGACGCAAGCACACGCACGTCATCGGGATTGACGAAATCGCGCCCTTCGAGTGCCGCCAATGCCCTACTCGCAAGCAAAAGCGCCTGTGTTGCACGCGGGCTGGCTCCGGACAGGATGCCCTCATGAGCGCGCGTGCGGCGCACCAGATCTACCATGTATGAGGTCAATTCGTCACGCACGGTGATGTTGTTGAGTTCCGCTCGGAGACGAGCAATCTGGTCCGGGCCGAGTACAACAGCTACGCCACCGTTATCGAGCGTGCTCTCTGGTGATTCGCCGCTAAGCATGCGCCGGGCGAGCTCCATTTCCTCATCGCGTTCCGGCCAGCCTATCGAAATCTTCATCAGAAAGCGGTCTTTTTGGGCCTCGGGCAGCGGATAAGTGCCTTCGAATTCAATTGGATTCTGCGTGGCGAAGACAGTAAAGGCCGGAGACAGTTCGTGCGTAATGCCATCGATGGTGACCGTTCGCTCCTGCATCGCCTGCAATAGTGCGGCTTGCGTCTTCGCGGGAGCGCGGTTGATTTCGTCCGCCAGCAAAAATGAGGTGAAAATGGGCCCGCGTCGAAACTCGAACGTGCTATCGCGCAGATTGAAGATACTGGTTCCAGTGATGTCCGACGGCATCAGGTCAGGCGTGAATTGTATGCGCTGAAAGTCGCAGTGAAGAATACGCGCGAGCGTTCGCACCAACAGCGTTTTTGCCAATCCGGGTACGCCTTCGATAAGCGCGTGCTGGCCGGTAAGAATAGCGATCAGAGAGAAACGAATCGCTTTCTCCTGCCCGATAATCACCTTGGCGGCTTCACGGTTGACTGCCGCGAGCGTCTCCTGCAGCGTCTCGATGTCTGCGTTCAAATTGTGGTCCTTAATTGTTTACTTTACTGTGACCGGTGCAGTCTTGTGCTTGAGGCGGCCGGATAGCGATTGGTATTCCGCGATTGTGGAAGCTCGATCTAAATCGGGGAGTAACGCCAACTCTTCCGCACTAATCGTTCGTTGATTGCGGCTCAAATGCACTGAAGCGTTCCATTCTTGGGCAGCTTTGTGCAAGAGAGATTTGGGAGGCACGCTTTGTATCAGCAGATTTGTCAACGCAGCATAAGCACTTTGGCCGCTGACGGACAATTCTTTGGGCTCTGGTGAAGGTGGAATAAAACTAACGCTACTTCGCCAGATGTATAAAGCCGCCAAGACGACGAAGCCCAAGAGAATCCAATTCAGGTGATGGCTTGTTGTCAAACCCACTACTGTTCCCGTATCTTCCAGGCCGAGGTGGCTCTCGTCAAAGATCATCGACCGTTTGCCGGGAATGGCGGTTAGCACCTCGTTATCGGGATGCATTAGCAACACGCGATTGGTGAAATGGCGGCAGTCTGAGATGAGCAGTATGCTGCCTTTGCCAAAGGGCCGTTCCAGAAAGAGAGGTGCGCCAGCGCGCATCACCGACGGCGACCAATCCTCGCTCCACTTTTCGAAATATCCGGTGACCGGCTTCATGCCCAGACGCTTGATCGTGCCGCCTTCCGCGCCGGTGACTTGACGGTCCCGGAAGCCGATTTCTACGCCCCAGCGTTCTTTTAGCAGATCCGTCGGCAGCTTCTCCTGTTTTTTGTTTTTCGGCGGCGGCGCATTCGGCGCCCATATGCTCTCCGGCTGTGCGGCGATGATCAATCGAGCGCCCGATTTTGCGAGCTGCTCAAATTCTTCAAAATCTCTTTCGTTCGCGTGCTGAAGCGTTGCGAATCCGCTTCCGATGTAGAACACCGCAGCTTTTGTGCCGCGTAGTTGTGGTAGCGCCCGGTAATTGCGGGTCACCGTAAAACCAAGCTTGCCGAGCGCCTCGAAATACGCTTTGGTACCATCGCGACCGTTATTCAACGAGGAAAACGCAGGATAGTGGTAGGTCGTTTCCGCGCGCAACAGAATCGCCACAATCATCGTTGCGGCAAGAATAAGCGCAAGCGACGCTGCAATTACTGAAGCCAGCCGATTGCGCATATCGTGATGTTACGACGAGTGTCGCAATCGGGCGAAACGATCAATGCCCTTCGGCTTCAAGGAAGCGTTCAGCTTCGATTGCAGCCATACAGCCTGCGCCGGCTGCGGTGATTGCCTGCCGGTAAGTACGATCCTGCACGTCCCCAGCATGAAACACGCCGCTGATATTGGTTCGAGCTCCGCCGTGACTGATCACGTAGCCATCGGCATCCAGATCAAGCTGCCCGGCGAACGGTTTGGTATTCGGAATATGTCCAATGGCAACAAAAAATCCGTCAACCTCGCGATCGTAAACTTCGTGCGTCTTTACGTTGCGCAGTCTAACGCCGGTCACGTGTCCTTTTTCGACATCGTGAATATCTTCCACAACGGTATGAGTCAGGAACTTGATTTTCGGATTGGCTTGAGCGCGCTCGAACATGATCTTTGATGCGCGAAAAGTCTCGCTCCGATGCACCAATGTCACCTCAGAACCAAAGCGGCTGAGGAAATTCGCTTCTTCCATGGCCGAATCACCGCCGCCGATGACCATGATCTTTTTATTGCGGAAGAAAAAGCCGTCGCACGTGGCGCAAGAGCTGACACCGTGGCCTATCAACTTCTGTTCGTTGGGCAGGTTTAGCCAACGGGCGGAAGCGCCGGTCGCGACGATCAATGTGCGAGTCATCACATGCTCGCCATCTTCCAGTTCCAGCCTGAAAGGTCTTTTCGAAAGATCTGCATGCAGCACACGTCCATGCTTGTACACGGCGCCGAATTTCTGCGCCTGTTGCTTCATGTTTTCAATCAACGCCGGACCGTGAATGCCTTCGGGAAATCCGGGGAAATTCTCAACTTCGGTTGTGATCGACAACTGCCCGCCGGGTTCATGCCCTTCAAGGACAAGCGGTTGCAGATTAGCCCTCGCCGTGTAGATAGCTGCAGTATTGCCGGCACACCCGGAGCCCAACACAACTACGTCTAAAAGGTTGCTCATCGAAACGAATACTTGGAGACCGCGAACCGGTCATATAGAGAGATGATCGGCGCGGCCGAAAGGCTCACTTGAGGAAAAAGTTGGTGATATGAAACGCAATCCACGATCCACTGTATGCTAACGCAAGCATATAGGAGAACTGGAAAATCGGCCATTTCCAGCCGCCGGTTTCGCGTTTTACCACAGCGAGCGTTGAGAAACACTGCATCGCAAAAGCGAAAAAAACGAGCAAAGCCACAGCGCCGGCAGCGCTCAGATCCTGGTGAACGGCCTGCTGCAGACCCTTCGATTGTTCGTCGCCTTCAATGCCGTAAATGGTCCCCAGTGTTCCAACAATGACTTCGCGCGCCGCCAGTGAGGTAATCAAGCCGATACCAATCTTCCAGTTGAACCCTAGGGGCTGGATAGCTGGTTCAATGGTCTTGCCGACCATCCCCGCGAAACTCTGCTCCAGCGGCGGAGTTTTGCCGTCGTGAAGCGGCAGATGAGCCAGAACCCACAAGACAATGGCGACCGCCAGGATCACTGTTCCGGCACGACGCAGAAATACCTTGGCTCTGTCAACAAGGCGGAGGCTGAGCGACTGGAAAGTGGGCCAACGATAGGGCGGCATCTCCAGGACAAATGAAGACCGGCTGCTCTTGAGAACCGTGGACTTCAAGAGCCGCGCAATAACCACAGCGGCAAGAAAGCCCAAAACATACAAGCCCAGCATGGTCGCGGCCGGAAGCGAAAAGACACCGTGAATGATCGGAATATTCGGCACGAAAGCCGCAATCACTAGCGTGTAAACAGGTAGGCGCGCTGAACAGGTCATCAGCGGCGCAATCATGATGGTTGCAGTGCGATCGCGTTTGTTCTCGATAACCCGCGTCGCCATAATCGCCGGAACCGCGCAAGCGTAAGCGGACAAAAGCGGGATGAACGATTTGCCTTGCAAACCGATCTTGGCCATGGTGCGATCCGCAATCAGGGCCGCGCGAGCTAGATACCCGGAATCTTCCAGAATTCCAATAAAAAGAAACAACAACAAAATCTGCGGCAGAAATACAACCACAGATCCGACGCCGCTCCAAACGCCATCAACCAACAGCGAGCGCCAGGGGCTGTCCGGAAGCACGGTAGTCAGCCAATGCCCTGACCAGAGCACAGCCTGTTGCAAGCCATTCATAAGAGGCTGCGCCCACGAAAAAATCGATTGGAAGACACCGATGACGACGGCAAGAAAAATGAGCGGCCCAGCAACCGGATGCAAGAAAACAGCGTCTAGGCGGCGCGTCCACAGAGGCGGCGCGGGCGCTTGATACGACGCGCGAACGCCTAGCTTTGCGGCCCACTGGCGGCACTTCGGAACGTCCTGAAGGACCGGTAGTTCAATCCTCGCCGGCGGCGCGTTCAAGCGAACCGCGGTACCAATCAGGAACTGTTGAATCCGGTCAATCCCTTCCCCTTTGGCGGCACTGATCAGCGCCACGGGACAATTCAGTTCGGCAGCTAACGCCGCAACGTCCACCTTGCCGCCGCGTTGCTTCAAATCGTCCGCCATGTTCAACAACACAAGCGTTGGCAATTGAAGGCTCAAAATGGGCGCAGCCAGCACTAGATTGCGGCCTAAGTTGGTGGAATCGAGAATAAGGATGACGGCGTCGGGCTTGGGGAAATCGGGACGCTCGCCCTTGAGCACATCGTGCGTGACCTTTTCATCTTCCGCGCGTGGGCTGAGGCTGTAGACGCCAGGTAAGTCCACGAGAAAAACCTCGTGCTGTTCCTTCAGCTTGGCCTTGCCCATCCTGTGTTCCACGGTGACGCCGGGGAAGTTGGCCACTTTCTGGCGCAGACCGGTTAGACGATTGAAAAGAGTGGATTTTCCTGAATTGGGAGGCCCCACAATGGCTACAATGATCGGCCGGTCGTGGGCAGCGGGGGGCAGAATGGATGGATTGGGTAGAAGGCCCGTTCGCGGAACGTCCCCGTGGCAGCTACTCATGCGAGCACAATCAGATCCGATTCCGGATCGCGGCGAACGTAAAGACGTGCAGCCGTATCGTCACGGAGGGCTATTTCAGAGCCATCCACGCGGAACACGCGCGGGCCACCACCAGGCGCGCGTCGCCCCGGCACAATCTCGTTACCGGGAAGGAACCCAAGCTCCATAAGCCGCCGCGCCACGTCCTCAGGCAGATCCAGCCGGTCTAGAATGCAGCGTTCACCCGTGGAGAGGTCTGCGAGTGTCCGTGAACTAACTGGCCCCGCTTGTCGTGCCGGCTTTTTTCTGCGGCCCATAGATATACGACCATTTTAGTATGAGTTCTCTTGGAATTGAGGTCAACTGCTTCCATTCCATAGGGATAGTGACGTAGTGAACGGTCGAAAGACGAATTGGGTTCGTTTTGTAATCGGCTGCACAGGGGTGCCGACCGGCCAAATTAGCAATTTCGGGTCGTGCCTCCGCTGTAGTGCTATTATCGACTCGTGCTGCGAGATGCCTCGCAACATCCATCGCCTGCTTCAGAGCGCGAAACGGGGGGCGCTTACACCCGTAAGGAAGTCTGTCGGCTGCTCAAAATCGAGAACCGGCAGCTCAAAAGCTGGGAGCGGCAGCAGCTCATTCCGGTTGCCACTCTCTACAGTTTTTCCGACTTGCTGGTCCTGAAAAAACTCACCCGGCTGCGCAGCGAACATGCGCACCCTCGGCTTATGAAGCAGGCGCTTCATAAGGTCCGGGATGTTCTGCGCAAGCTTCCTGAACTCGAGCGAGATATTCAGGTCTATAAAGAAGGCCGCCGCGTTCTGATCCAGATCGGCAAACAAAAAATGGAGCCCGCGTCCGGGCAACTGCTCTTCGATTTCGCGGAAGACGAAATCAACAAGCTGCTGCAATTGCCGCCATCGCAAAAAAGCGGCGCGAATATCGCCGAACGCCTCCGGGTCAAGATTGAAGCGGACCAATGGTTCGAGCGCGGTCTGGAACTGGAGCAAACCGGAGCGCCTTACGAACAGATCATCGAGGCATACCAGAAAGCGGCGGAACTCGATCCGCAATCCGCCGGAGCGCTCGTAAATTTAGGCACTGTATTTTTTAACGGACACGCCTGGTCTGACGCCGAAGCACAGTATAAAAAGGCGCTAGATCTCGATCCGGGGTATGCTTTGGCTCATTTTAATCTGGGAAATCTCTACGATGAACGCGGGGATTCTCAGAGCGCGTTGTATCACTATCAGGAAGCGCTGAAGCATCACCCACAGTATGCCGACGCCCACTACAATTTGGCGCTTCTCTACCAGGGAATGCGCGATAGTCTCAACGCTATGCGGCACTGGCGCTCCTACCTGAAGTTGGACCCTCAAAGCAGTTGGGCGCATATTGCCCGCCGCGAGTTGGAGAAGTTGGAATCGGTCACGGTGGTCAAAGGCAGCCGACCCAATCTGCATTTGGTTAAGAACGACAAAGCCTGAAAAGAAATGCCGCGATTTTATTTCTTAATCGGCTGAGGATTCGCTGGCGGCGGATTAGCCGGAGGCGGCGGCGTGCCGAAGGTAATGGTCGACGCTGTGCCGAATTTTTTGTAATCCAAATAGCGAATAACGATACGAATTCTTTGCGGCCAACTACGGAAGAACAGGGTATCGTCAGCATACGTCTCGATAGGGAAATACCATTGACCGTCAATTTGCCGGCGAATAGTCGTGAAATGCGGAAACAGATTTTGTTCCGCTAAGGTGTCTATCTGCGGAACAGCTTGACCTTCGCTTCGTACCACAGCGAAATCGGATTCCCGCACCCATAGCGTGCCTTCAAAGAAACGCTGGCCGGAAAGAATTTGTTTCGGGCGCACAGATTCGACAAAACATTGTTCACCGTCCATCTTCTCTTCGCCTTTGTATTGGCCGTCATAAAGTCCCACCTTGTCCGTTGTCAGAAGAAATGGATCGACATTCCGAATATCGGCAAAATCTTCCGGCGTGAGTTTTATTCGAGTCAGCGTATTCCGGCTGCTCTCCACCACTTGTTCATAGCGAACAAGACTAGGTGAAAATGTGACGTCACGCACTTCGTGAAACTCACCCGTTATTGCGCCGTGATCGTTAAATTCCTGAATCGTGACCGATTGCCGGTAGGTGTAGTTCTCTCTCGCTCGCGCAAATTCCGTCTCACGTTCTGCAATTTTTTTTAATAGGTCGTGCGGCGGATCTGCCGCTCGTAGCAAGCTGGCGGAAAATGGCAATCCCGATGCTACGATGAGTGCGATGTTTCGGACAAACCGTCCGTTTTTCATAACTTTAGTGTGCTCATGGGTCGCCCTGTTCATGGCGGCGCGCATATACCTGACACAACATCCCCAACTTCATTGGATCATGTCGGCGGCATTGCCGGCCTTGATGCTGGAAACCGCCTTCTATCTCGCATCCATGTTTGAGTCGACGCGCTTGGCGTTCGCGGCTATTCGACAACGGCGATCTCAAGCCGCCTTACTTTGGATCAGTGCGCTGTTGCCATATTTGGTGTTTAGCTTTGCGGCCGAAACATTTGCGCGCAACGCGTTTTATCTTCTCGCGGCGCTCACGGCAGTCTTTTCTTTGTGGTACGCCATCCTGCCAAGACGGTTTGCCTACGACGCCGGATTCATGGTCATCGCCGCGGCGCCTATTTTATTGAGAGTTTTCAGGCGTATTTACGTTTCACCCGATCCGCACATGCGCATTGATGTTCTCGGGCATCTGATGTGGATTCGGATAGGCGTCCTCGCGCTTCTCGTTCTCCGTGAATGGAAGCCCGGACCGTTCAGCCTGTGGCCGCGAGCATCCGAATGGCGTAGCGGGCTGATTTGGTTCTTGATTCTCGTGCTACCGATCATCGGACTGGCACTTGGATTACACGATGTCCGGTTTCAACCATTGCAGGGTACGTGGTGGCAAATCGCAGCAATTGCGATAGGAACATTTTTCGGTGCATTATGGGTAATCGCGCTGGGCGAAGAGCTTTTTTTTCGTGGAATCATCGAACGAGCTCTTTTGAATACCTGGGCCTCGCCAGTGGTAGCTGTGTTGCTGTCTGCATTAGTTTTCGGCGCGGTTCACTTGTGGTTTCACGAATTCCCAAATTGGCGGCGCGCCTGCGTTGCGGGTTTACTGGGTATCGGGTGCGGAATGGCTTACTGGCGCACTGGAAGCGTCCGGGCGCCCATGGTTACACATGCCATAGTTGTAACCACGTGGCGTGTTTTCTTCAAGTGAATTGGGCTACGCCGCTGGTGCGTTCTGCTTTTGTGTGACAAGCAGCTTTTCAGCATTTAATGCGCCCGCGGGCGTCTCTTCGTGTTTGAAAATGGCGAATGTCGGGTAGGCATTTCTTAAGTACTGCGACACGCGATAAGCAGTACTTTCGAGTTCGGATTCCGTATATTCCGGCTTGCGCAGCCGCAGATAGACGAAATCAGCAGTGACAACATGCGGAGTTTCTAAATTTTCGTTCTCGGCTACGCAAAGCGCAATGTTGCAGTCGCGCAAAACGCCGTACGTATCTTCATCGAACCAGCTTGCGTTTCTGAATTCAAAAGCGCTTTGAATTCCTCTTGGCAGCAGCTTGCAAAAACGTGATAACCGGTCTAAATCCTTCTTGAGTGACGGCGGAAGTTGAAAAAGAAGGGGGCCTAAACGAGCCGTATCCCGCAGCGGATTTAATGATTCCAAAAACGCGCGCGTGAATTCTTCCGCCCCTTCCAACTTGAAGGAATGAGTAATCTTCATATGCGCTTTCGGCAGAAACAGAAAGCCGTCAGGTGTAGCTGCGATCCATTTTTCAAATGTGGCTGAAGAAGCGAGGCGTCGATAGGTGTAATTCACTTCGACCGCGTTCAACCGCGTCGCATAATAAGCGAGATATTTGCTGGAAGGTAACTTGTCCGGGTAAAAATCCGGCTTCCAGCTATCGTAGGCAAATCCCGACGTGCCGCAAAACAGCTTCGCTTCTTTCATTTCTTAGAGCCCTGCGAACCAATCGTATCCATCTTCATACCAATAGTCTGATGGGCGCTTGTCGGTGTATTGAATAATTCCAATTCGTTTGATGTTTTTGATTCCGTATTTGACGGGAATCGCCAGGCGCAGCGGCGCGCCGTGTTCCACTTCAAGAGATTTTCCGTTGTGCTCGTATGCGAGCAAAGTCTGCGGATGCATTGCGCTTTTGGTATCAAGACCGACGTAGTAATCTTCGTCGGGGGTCGCCATATAGACATATTGCGGCAATGCTTGCCCTGGCGGAAAGTATTTTTTCGTGAAGTCGGAGAATCGCGCGCCTGCCCATTGCGTCACTACACTCCAGCCCTCAATACAGCAAAACCGCGTAATCATCTCGACACGCGGTAAGGCTTTGATATCGGCGAGGCTCAGATCCAAAGTTTCACGCCCGGTGTCAGTTTTCACCTGAACTTTCCAGGCGTTTAGATCCAGTGGCGAATCCACTCCCACGTTGCCATTCGGCTTTAAGTATTGAATCTGATCTTTCGAATAGGTGGGCATCAGGTGAGCATCGCTCACGTACCGATGCGCTAATTTTCTATTGAACTCAAGAACACGCCGTTCAGCTACAGGCTCTCCGTTATCTTCTTCGGAGTGTTGCAACCATTCGTATCCGCTAATGGCGCCAACGGCCGCAAGTCCACTAATCAGAAAATCACGCCGGGTGCGCCTGCGTAATTGCCTTTTCAGGTCGGGTTCCGGCAACGCAATTTCCGGATGACGGTTACTCATGGTCTTCAACAAGCTCGTATCCAATGACCATGCTGCGAAAGTTGTTCCAGCCCGCCAGGATGACCTGAACTACGTGAACAACAAAAAAAAGGCAGTAGCCGATGGTCAGCAAAAAATGAATGAGCCGTGCGGAAGGATAGCCTCCCAACAAGGTAGCGAGCCAGCTTAGCTGCGCCGGTTTATAGATCGCCAGACCACTCACTACGGAACCGATCCCCATCAGGATAATGGCGCTGTAGCTAACCTGCTGTGCCGCATTGTATTTGTCTTGACACGGCTGGTCTTTGCGTAGATGCAGATCATGCAGCACTACATACCAAGCATCGCGGAATGTCTCGCGCGAACGCGGCACAAGCAGTCGCCATTCTCCCGAAACAAATGTATAGACGACATACAATATTCCGTTGATAACGAACAGCCACATAAAAAAGAAATGCATGGCCATTCCGTCCGCCAAACGGTTATTCATGCTCAGAACGCGAAAAACCCACTGCGGGAAATGAATTGGACCAATACTGTAGATCGGATACGCCCAATAGATCAGCAACCCGCTCCAGATCATCAACGTCAGGAGCGGAAAGTTGATCCAGTGAAACCACCGAATGGCCGCCAAGTGCTTCAATTTGAGTTTGGGCATAGTACTAGTCTTCGGACGGCCAAAGCCGCAAAGTTACTTGTGGTGTTTACTTAAGTTAAGCGTATCCAACTTGCCGACAAGAAATGGATACTACGCAGGCCGCTAACAACCGAATGCCGCTGACCGTGCTCTGCCTGGCGAGTTACGAAAAAGGACATCGCTTCATTGAAGAAGTGAAACAATTAGGCTGCGGTGTCTATCTGTTAACTTCATTGAGTCTCAGGGAAAAAGCAAGCTTCCCTCGAGAGAGCCTGGACGACATCTTCTACATGCCCGACCAGGACAATGAATGGAATCTGCAGGACATGGTCCACGCAGTAAGTCATCTTTGCCGCGAAATTGCCATCGATCGCGTCGTGCCGCTCGACGATTTCGATTTAGAGAAAGCTGCGCTGCTACGCGAGCATCTGCGAATTCCGGGTCTAGGCGAATCCGCAACGCGCTTTTTTCGCGATAAGCTTGCCATGCGTATGCTTGCCTCCCAACACGGCATACCAGTTCCAGAGTTTACAGCGACCATCAATTATCAGCAGATTACCGATTTCCTGGAACGGGTGCGGTCTCCCTGGGTTTTGAAGCCGCGTCTTTCGGCCGGCGCAATTGGAATCAAGAAATATCATCAGACTCACGAAGTCTGGGATCGCGTCCACACTTTGGGAGACGAACAATCGTATTTCGTTCTAGAGCGTTTCATTCCGGGCGATATTTTTCATGTAGACTCAATCTGGTTTCAAGGACGGATGGTTTACGCTGTCACCAGCGCCTACGGGACGCCTCCTTTAGAAGTTACTCATGAAGGCGGAATTTTCACGACACGATTACTGGAACGGGGATCGGAGGTCGACAAAGACCTTCGTCAGTTAAACGAACAGGTTCTAAGCGCCTTCAATCTGACGAATGGAGTCTCGCATACAGAATTCATCCGCGCTCACGAAGACGGCCGCCTCTATTTCCTGGAAACGTCGGCACGTGTGGGCGGAGCGAATATCGCCGACCTGATTGAAGCGGCAACTGGAATAAACATGTGGACCGAATGGGCGAGAATAGAAGTGGGTTCGGCGCGCGGCTCTGAGTACAGTCCTCCTACCCCGCGCGACGATTACGCTGGTCTGCTGGTGTCATTGGCGCGGCAGGAATGGCCGGACACATCGTGGTTCCCTGAACCCGAGCTTGTCTGGCGTCTTCAAAAACGGCACCATGTTGGGTTAATTGTGAAATCGCGTGAGTACTCTCGCGTCAATGAACTACTTGATATTTATACGGCCCGCGTGCGGTCTGAATACCACGCGTCGGCGCCGGCAAGAGACAAAGTTAGGGAGTAATAAGCATTGCTGCTTACGATTGGAAAGAATGATAGTCTGAGGACGATGCGACCGCTGAAGGTGGCAGGACTCACCGCTGGAGCCGTTATCGGCGGCATTTCAGCAGCAGCCGCCTACGGGAGCGTTTCACGATCCTCTCAGCTCTTTGGACCGTCGGTATACCGAGGTCCCGGACGAAGAAAATCGATCGCGCTGACGTTCGATGACGGTCCGAGCGAAGGCACTCAAGACCTGCTCGATTATCTGACCGCCGAGAATGTATTCGTCACTTTTTTTCAATGCGGAATGAACGTCCGCAGGCTTCCACACGTTGCGGGCAAAGTTGCCGCCTGTGGACATCAGATTGGCAACCACACGTACTCGCATCCGAAGCTGCCATTCAAATCACGCGAATTTATCGATTATGAATTCAGTGAAGCGCAGCGCATCATTTCGTTCGAAACAGGCATAATTCCCATGATTTTGCGTACGCCCTACGGTTTCCGTTGGGTTGGCATGCGCGACGTGCAACGCAAGCTGGGACTGCTGGATGTGATGTGGACCGTCATTGGCTATGACTGGCGCTGGGATGCAAACCGCACCGCGGAACATGTCCTGGCGCACGCATCGCGCGGCGGCATCATTTGTTTGCATGACGGTCGCGGCGTCGAACGCAATCCAGATATCAGGGAAACGCTCCGCGCTGTCCGCAAGATTGTCCCAATATTGCGTGATGAAGGTTACGCCTTTGAAACTATCAACGACCTGATGCGCGTTTAATTTTCTGTCCCGGCGTTTACTCTGACAGCCGTTTAAGCTGATAAGTAGGCACGCCGTGACTGATTCTTCTGAAATCGGCAAACTTTACTTGATCGGCGCTGGTCCCGGCGATCCGGAACTTCTCACGCTGAAGGCAGTCCGTTGCCTTCGTCTATGCGACGTCGTCCTCTATGATCGTCTCGTAAGCCCCCAAATCATTGCTCTTGCACGCCCAGGCGCCGAGTTGATCAACGTTGGCAAGCATGAAGGCGAACAAGAACATACACAAGGCCGCATCCTTGAACTGATCCGCGAACATACGTTTGCCGGAAAGACGGTAGGTCGTTTGAAAGGCGGTGACCCTCTGGTTTTCGGCCGTGGCGCGGAAGAGTGGGCTTTCGCGTGGGGGCTTGGCATTGAAGTCGAATTGGTACCCGGAATATCATCCGCTGTCTCCTTACCTGGACTCGCGGGCATCCCGCTCACATACCGGCGAGTTTCGCGATCGTTTGCCGTCATCACCGGCCACTGCCACGAGGGAAGAGAACAGGAGTGGAAGCGCTACTCCGGCATAGACACCTTGGTGGTCTTGATGGGTGTTCAAAATCGTGCCTTCATCGCGCAATCGCTGATTGCTGCCGGACGTCATGCGGAAGAGCCAGTGGCATTCATCGAACGCGGAACCCTCGCCGGTGAAGCGATCGTTGAAGCCACGCTGGGCCAAGTAGCGGATTCGGCCGTTAAGGTACACAGTCCGGCCGTGTTCGTTATCGGAGAGGTTGTCAAACTGCGCGCTCAGCTTGGCTCTATTTCCGCAGCTCTACCAGAGCCAGTCCCTGTGTTGGAATAACGACCGGGTCTGCAATCGCGTGATCCCGCGGCGCCGGCAGCGCAGAGTCAGAAATAATTTTGCGAACCTGCTGCAGTGTGGGAGTTGCCGGACCGCCCATCTCCTTCCAGACTTTGAGGCTGGAACCGTGGTCGGGATCCAGAAGCTGTTCGCGATATTTGCTGAAATGTCCTCCGGTCGCGGAGATGTGAAAAGCCTTTGGAGATTTCTGCTCACCTGGTTCTCCATAGTTCCAAAGTGCTATGACAACCGTTCCATCCGTGCGTTCGGTCACAAGCGCATCTTCTGAGTCGCTGCGCAGGCGGCGGTCGCCAAGAGTGTGCAACATTTCGAACGCATAGAATGCGGCCTTGGGAATACCGCGTTCGGCAATCAGTCCATAGCCGCCGTAAAACGGAGTCCTTACAATACCCTGCTCCTCAAACACATCTGAAAAAGTCCAATACGACATCATTTCCGTCAAGCCATCGCATTCGCGAATGTTGTTAGCGAGCCAAGGCCCCATAAATGCGCTGTCGGTGATTTCAGGCTGTGACATGTATGTGGCATTGTATTCAGACCAGATGATGGGAGTTTTCGGAGCGCCCGACGATTTTACCTGATCGAAAACTTTTTTGGCGGAGCGCGCCACCATGTCGCGCCGCAAGATAGGCAACTTACGTCCGAATACATTTTGCGAATCTTCGTTGCCGTAGACATGTGTGGAGACAAAATCGAAGGGTACGTGATTGTCCAGACAGTGCTTGATAAACACATCTACCCAAGCCGCCTGCGCTGTCGCCGGACCGCCTACGCGCAAGTGCGCATCGACGCGTTTTATCGCCTTTGCCGTCTCATCGTACAGAACGAAATAAGTTTGTTGCTTGGGAACGCCGTTCCAGAAATCGATATTGGGCTCGTTCCAGACTTCAAAGTACCATTGCTCTACTTCGCTCGCGCCATATCGCTCCAGCAGATGGCGCGTGAACGCATCAATCAAAGCGGCCCATTTGCTGGGATCATTTGGAGGCGATGGTAGTGGCTTGTACCAAAACGGATGAGGTGTTAGATTCGCTGCCAGTTTACGCGGCATGAAGCTGATTTCCACGAAAGGCTTGACCCCGTTTTCAAGCAGGCCATCGTAGATTTGGTCTACATACGAAAAGTTATAAACAGGCCGCCCCTGCGCGTCTTCGTTATAAACGCCGTTCTCATCGTCAAGAATGGCGTGAAAGCGCACATACTCAAAGTCGGTAATTTTCTTGACCGTGCGCAAATCCCGGCGATAGTCGTCGCGCAGGCTGAGATTGGCTCTTCCTGAGCCAAACGTGCGTTCCCAGAAGTGCGGAAAGGGCTGCGCCCCCGCGGATAGATCGACTCGAATGGTTTCGTCCGAGGCATTCGACTCCTGCCGCTGTTGAGTCTTGGCGACAAAAGTGGCTAGGCCGGCGAGCGCGGTTATGGCCAACAACCGTTTTTTCACGTTTGTTAGAAACTCGCGGGTGAATGTTCGTTGCAGGTTCGGCTGCAGCGAATCGCGAACGGCTATTGCTTTGTGAGTGCGCTCTTGTGCCTCAAGAACGTATGCATCTCATGTTTGATGTCTGGCCTAAACTCCGTCCAGAAGCTCCGGGCAGCATAGCTTCCAAGAATAAATCCGGCATGGCTCCAGAGATTCGGTTCGGTTTTCATCCACGGATGCCAGGTCTCTAGCACCCAAGCCGTTCCAAAAGAGGCTGCAAGTCGCGGAACTGCAATCTCATTCCCTGCCCTGCCGCGATCGACAAAAGTTTGCAAGAACGCGTATCGAATTCGAGTTCGGAATCCATGAGCTCCAGACGGAAGAAACCGCACATCCTGTTGCAGCAAGGAAGCTGTCAGGAAATCGATGGAACCCGCAATTCCTTTGCGGGTTAGATTCTCGGCCAAGTGCTCCTGAAACGTGTCAGTCGAAAAGTCATGGAGAGCGCTGTGAAAGGCGGCGCCCGTGGCGGACGCAGCCACGGCAGAAATTAAGTTTTCCGGACTTATTGCAGATGTGAAGTATTCTCGCGCATATTTGCCGAAATCATACTTTGCGCTAGTCGCGGGTGAAGGTTGATCGGGATTCACGCGTAGTGCCCGATTCACATCTCGCTCAAACGTCGCGACCCCATCGCGAATCGCCTGCGCATCTCCAGCAGGTTCGCCTACCCCACTCTGGCCGACCGCGGCGCAACCGCCGCCCAACAACAAAGCGATTGCTGCATAAGCGGCGAAGGCAGGCGCGAGCCGACCCTGCGCCCGCTTGGAAGAAAGCGACATTTACCCCCCTGCGGCTCGCTTCGGCAACTACACAAGCCGCACATCCGAGTGCATCCTGGAGCGGACACCGGTGCTTCCCAGTTCTTTTGTGTCTGTCTGGAACTAACAGTCTAAGACTAGAAGCACCGGGCCGGGGAGTTAATTCACGTTTTCCACAGATATTAATGCGTCGCTATACGATAGTCCTGCATCAAATGCGGCCTATTGCGAGAGCGTATAGTTGACGATTACTTCGGCCATCACGGCAGTAGGTTGCCCATTAAGAAGTGTGGAACTGTAGCGCCATTGACTCACCGCTTCTAAAGCGGATCGCGTCAGGTCATCGTTCGGCGATGATAGCACGCGAATGTCTACTGGGATACCATCTTTCGATACCGTGACGTCAAGTTTCACGGTCCCTTGGATTCCCGCGGCTTTAGCGCTTGGAGGATAGATCGGCTGCACTTTGCTGACTAGCTTTTCTTGTTCGAACTCGCCGCCAACGCGTATCGCTCCAGGTTCGTTGGATTGGGCGGCCGGCGAGATCGCCGCTTGCTGAGCGCCGGAACCGCTGCTTAAAATCAGTCCCCGCTCCACTTGCGAATCTGACTGCACGGTGAACTCGCGGAATAGCGATGCAAATCCTTGCTTCTCAACCCGCAGAATGTAAGAGCCGGCTGCAAGGCTCGGGAAAGTGAATTTCCCGTCACGCGTGGTCGCTGCCTCCTGCTTCGCGCCCGTATTCGGATTGTAAAGAGACGCTTGGGCGTCAGGAACAGCCGTACCGGCCGAATCGAAAACAGATCCGCCAATAGTAGCGGCCGAAAGACCTGCCGAGACCAGCAGGCCTGAAATGAGCGTGCGTTTCATTGAGTAACCTCCTTGAAAATCGTTTTGCTGCGGAAAAATCGTGATTGCCGAAGCGGAAAGGGTCAGACCGGCCAGCAGCAGTATCTTCACCGTCGGCACGTTCCGAACGCCTGCAAACTGAGAACTGAGAATCGCGTGAAGACGCCCTTCCAAGTCGCCCCGCTGTGCCATTGCAGTGGCCACGGGAAATCCGCTTTGACGCCACTTGAATTGCTGCGCAATGTTCAGCAACTCACTCGCGTAGTCGGATGCGCGGACGCCCGAAGCAAGCACCCATGCGTCGCAGGCTTTTTCGCTTTCGCGCCTGAGATTGCGGCGGCTCCACCAGCACAACGGCTGAAACCACCAGATGGCAGTCGTGGCATTCGCGAAGAATTGCCATAGAAGATCTCGCCTGCGCACGTGCATGAGTTCATGCAGCAATACAACCCGGCGGCGCGTTAGTTCCCAACTCTGACAGTCTGACGGAAGCAGGATGCGCGGACGAAAGACACCAAATGTAAGCGGCACGATGGAGCTTCCGTACTTCAGCAATTCCGGTGTGCGCCGGAGGGCTAGGCGGCCGCTCTCCTGGGACAAAAGTGTCCGCCATGCTTGCTCCTCGAGAGGATGGGCCTTAGCGACGATTCGTCGAATTCTGATGTAGCCAATGAACCAGGGCAGCAGCGAAACCACTGCTCCGAATGCCCAAATCAGCAAGGGCCAATTCGTTTGGGTCGAAGGCAGCGCGCGCTGATTCAGGTAATAGATCACTTGCGTGACCGTGACCGTCCCCTGCGTTCGTTCCGGCCAAAGCGGCAACGCGATTTCCGGCAGAATAGCGGAAAGCCCGGGCCAAATCAGCAAGAGTGCAAACCCCGTAAGGAGAATTCGGTAACGATACGCGGCGCTCGATTTGCGAGACATGCGGCGCAACAATTCGGCGGCCGCCAGAATCGCGCCGGAACGAATCAGGAGGCTGGCCCATGCCCACAACATCAGCGGCCCTCTTTCTTTGCTTTTTCGACCAGTGCGGCCAACCGGTCCAGATCTTCGGCCGATAATTCTCGCGCCGAAACATCCAGCAGCGTCGCGACTGCCTGTTCCGGTGATCCTTCAAAAAACGTTTCCAGCAGGTGACGTACAGCGGAGCGCCTCGCCTTTTCGCGCGGTATGACGGGCATGAAAACATAACGTAGATCCTGCGCCTCATGCCGGATGTGTTGTTTTTCTTCCAGCACCCGCAGCATGGCGCGAACCGCCGAATAGCTGGGTGGATCTGGAATTGCCCCGTGAACTTCCGCGGCAGTCGCTTTGCCGAGCCGGTACAGCACGTCCATAATCTGGCGCTCGCGCCGGCTGAGCTTCTGCTGCTCCTTTAGCACAATGCTATAAAACTAGCACTACCGGCCGAACATGTCAACAGCTAATTTTGCGGTGCCGTCGGCAGTTCTGACAGAGACTTAGGAGAACGAAAAAGGGCGATTGATGCGAACGCTTACTCCGTAGCGGACGCGGCTCTTCCACGCTCTTCTTGTTTGGCCGCAAATTGCGCGCGCACGGAAGCCATTCGTTCTCTCATCGCGGAAATAGTCGCACGCGCTTCGGGCGTGTTGTCGATCAGCTTTTCCAAATTTTTAGCAAAACGAGGGCCGAAGCCGTTTCTAATTTCACTTAAAAGCGGTTCTATTTTGGCGAATATTCCCAGATACTCGCCATTTGTTTCGTTAAACATTTCAGAACTGATAGCGCCCGTATTCACTAGCCCCGCGGCCATATCCCAATAGCTCACAACCATTCGCAAATGCGCACTGTGCTCGCTGAACATGGCATTTCGGAAATCCTCAATCGACTGCGGATTAAACTCCATGAAATACCACTCGCGCGCTTTACGCATAATCGGATCGCGGCGCAATTCGTACAACTTGAGAATAAGTCCCGCTTCATCTTGTTTTGACATAACTGTTCTTTGTCCTCAGCCAGAGTAACAGGCCTCGACGAAGTCGATGAATCGGCTTTGAGTGTTTGGCGACGCGCTACATGACAGCGGTCTTGAAGGCTTGACTCACGTGTAGCACCGCCGAAACTGCACGATTATAGTTCATACGCATGGGACCCACAACGGCCACGTGCGCCTCCAAACCGTTCGGCATGCCGAGGCGGACGCCAATGAGCGAAAGCCCCACCATGCTGGGGTGCATGTCGGCCAAACCAACGCGAATGGTTAGCTCGCCGTCGCGCTGTTCCAAAAAGCGTTCAAGCAACTGCAAAATGCGCTTCTTTTCTTCCAGAGCCCGAAACAGATCGCGCATGCGCTCGCGCGTAAGGTGTACGTCGAGCCCAATCAGGTTTTCCGCGCCTTCGAAATGAACTTCGGGCACCAGTCCCAGATCAAGCAGTCCTTTGGAATAGAACAGGCTGACGCGTTTCAGAATGCTATCGTAGGCGGCGCTTTCCAGTTCAAGCCGCCTTTTCAATTCGCGCTGAATTCGCGACAGCATCCAGCCGCCGAAATTATAATTAATGTAGTTGCGGATCGAAACGAGTTCGTCTTGCGAAATGTGGTCGTCGACGGTAATCACGCGGTTTCGCACCATGCGGTCGCGCGTAATCACCACCATCAGAATGCGCCCGTCCGGCAGACCGATCAGTTCCACCTGATCCAGTGTTTGGTTCTCGGTCGGGATCGCCGCCGCGATGCCGAAGGTTCGGGTGATCTCCGTCAATAATTGCGACGACCGTTCGATCTTGGCTTCCACGCCGCCGGCATTTCGAAGCTCCGTTTCCAGCCGGTCCAATTCGGCCTGGACGATGCGGCTTCCCACCAGCGTCCGGCTATAGCTCCGATAAGCCAGTTCCGTCGGAACTCGACCCGCGGAAGTGTGGGGTTGGGAAAGATAACCGTGGTCCAGCAGCTCCGCCATCATATTGCGGATCGACGCAGGACTCATCGGGTACCTGCGAGCGATGGTCCGGGATGCTACCGGTTCACCGGACTCAATGTACTGTTGAACAATTGCATGAAGCACGTCGAAATGACGCGGTGTCAACAATCCCAAATGATTCATGTGTTTACCGAACTCTGGGTTTCCCCGGGGCCGGGCATATATACCCTCTGTCCGGCGTCTCAGCCTGAAGCTGAAAATACGCCTGCAACTTAATTGCCGTGCAACTTAATTATAAAGAGGTTGCAAGATGAGCGGGGCTGTTGTCAATAAGGTTGTTCAATAGGAAATGTACTAAACCGCCGCTCACGCTACTAAAGCTGGTAGATCCACTGGTTTGGCGTGTCGCCACAGCCGTTCCAGATCGTAGTACGAGCGGGCCGAATCGGCAAATACATGCACGATAAAGTCCCCGTAGTCCATCAGGATCCAGTCCGCTCGGTCGTACCCTTCCATACTCACAGGCAATTCGCCGATCTCTTTCAATTGCTTGTGAACCTCATCACAAATCGCATGCCCCTGCCGCGGGTTCGAAGCGGAACAGATGATGAAGTAGTCGGTAAAGGAAGTTACGTCTCGAAGGTCTAAAATCCGAATTTCAGAGGCTTTTTTCGATTCCGCGGCTCTCGCGGCCATCAGCCAGTTAGGAGATTGTTCCGCAAGTGTGGGAGAGTGCGTTGAACGTCGGGTCAGAGTCGTTGAAACTTGCTCCTGCGCTTAGCGTACTACACTGTTGGGAGGTGCGTAAATTGGCAAATTGGACAGCAAAAAGCCTGCTTTTCTGCTTTTTAGCCATCCCCGTTGCCTTGGCCTCTGGCGCGGACACAACTCCCAACTCAGTAGCCGCTCTTTCTAGTACTTTGCTTGAACGCGCCCAAAGCGAGGTGACCCGCATCGAGGCTCTGGTTTCCGATGGCACTTTGTCCAAGACGAGTTTAGACGAAGCAAAGGCGAAGCTGGCGGATGCCGAAGATCAGGAAATTCTTTCCGAGACACTGTACGGTGAAGTGCATGTCCAGAACATGAGCGACACCGAAGCGCAGAAGATGTTGGCGGCTGCGCAACGCAGGGTAGACCGGCAACAGAAAGTTGTCGACGACCGGCAGACGTTGGTGCAGAGCGGCGTCATGGCACGGTCGGAATTGGCTCAATTTCAAGACGAGCTCGCATCGCGCCAACGGGTTTTGGATCTGGCAAAAAGTCGCCTGCAGTTGATGAATGAGCTTCGCCAAATGGCCGAAGCCGAGCAGCGCCTGGAACATGCCGCGCAAGCCAACGCCGATTCGCTGAAGCAGGTGATGATCCGCTATGACGGCAACGGCTTGTTTTCCTTGAACGATCTTCCAACTATCTCTACCGAATTTCAGAAGCGCTTCCACTCCACCCTGCCCGTAAGTGCGATGGGTCAAACGTTAGTGCACCAATCCCTGGGTTTGGATCATCGCAACCGCGTCGATATCGCGCTTAACCCGGATAGCCCGGAAGGCGTTTGGCTGCGGCAGTTTCTTGAACGCTTGCGTGTTCCTTATCTGGCGTTTCGTGCCGCAGTTGTCGGCGCAGCGACGGCTCCCCACATTCATATCGGTCTCGAAAGCACGCGTCTACGGCTCGCCAGCCGTTAAAGCCGCGGATTTATCTCAACGCCCGCTCGGGTACACTTCTAAGAATGTCTCCAGCAGGGCGCATCCTCATCTCTTCCGAACAAATTCAATCTCGGGTGCGCGAGATGGCGGAACAGATTGAGGCTGATTATCCCGATGGCCCTATCTACATCGTTTCGATTTTAAAGGGTTCTTTCATCTTTGTAGCCGATCTGGCGCGGGCACTGAAACGTCACTCGGTGCGAATCGAATTCATGGGCATTTCCAGCTACGGCAACGAAAAGACAACCTCTGGGCAAGTGAAAGTGACGCGCGACCTGGACGTCAACATCGAAGGCCAGCAGGTGCTCATCGTAGAAGACATTATCGATAGCGGCGTAACCCTGAGCTATCTTACTCGCGTACTCCAACAGCGCAACCCAAAGTCGCTCGAAATTGCCACGCTTCTCGATAAGCCCGATCGGCGAATTCGGCCTGTGCGGGTAAAGTATGTCGGATTCACAATTCCCGACGAATTTGTCGTCGGCTATGGCCTGGATTTCGCGGAAGACTATCGCAATCTCAGCGACATTCGTGTGCTCGCCTAAAAGCCGCTCCAACGCGACATATCGGGCAACTCTAACCCGAACTGATCTAATAACCGTCCTATGATGTGATGTATCGCATCATCCAACGTCTTCGGGCGATTGTAGAACGCGGGAACAGGCGGAAAAATCACCGCTCCCATGCGCGTCAGAGCCAGCATGTTCTCCAGATGAATTTCGCTGAATGGGCTTTCGCGCGCCAGCAGAACCAATTTCCGGCGCTCCTTCAAAACGACGTCCGCCGCGCGCGCGATTAAGCTGTCGCTATAGCCAATACGAATCGCCGCCAGCGTTTTCATGCTGCATGGAGCAAGGATCATTCCGTCGGTTTTAAACGATCCGCTCGAAACCGCCGCCGCTTGATTATCCTGGTGATACACGACAGAGGCCAGGGCCTCCACCTGCTCGATTTCGTAGCCGGTTTCGGTCGCGATAGTGGTCCGCGCCCAGCGGCTGAGAATCAAGTGCGTCTCGACTGACAGCGTCTTCAGCGCTTGTAACGTGCGGATTCCGAAGATCGCGCCTGAGGCCCCACTGATGCCAACTATAATTCGCATGTGGCTGAATCGCCTACTGCGCTGGCAGTTCGGCTAGAAGCTCTTTAACGGCGCGATCAAGCTGGCTGTCTTTCCCGCTACTCGCTTCTCCTGCCGGCCGGCTCACGAGCACATCAACCGGTCGCGGATGCATCTCCATCGTCTGCCCATCCGCCGCTTGCACTCGAATGTGGGGCACGCGAATAACGGAGCCATCAATCAACGGCGTATTATACGTATACACAATCCAACCGGCGGTCGGCTCGCCAATGACTTTGCCGAGTTTGAGGCTGCGGTAGCCTTCCGTAAAATCTTCCGCATCCGAAAGCGAACCTTGATTCGTGACCAACACCGTCGGCAAACCCAGCGCGCGCTGTCCCAGATAAGGCCGGGCCGGAGCGGGTTCTCCGCCTCGTGGCGTCATCGTGAGGTAATTTTTGCGCGTGAAAACGTCAATCGCGTATTGGTTTACAAAACCGCCGTTGTTATCGCGGATATCGATAATAACGCCTTGCTTGGTCTGATTCTGAGCGTCCAGATCAATGAATAATTGATTCAAAGACTGCGACGACATGTCCAAAATGTGAACATAGCCAAGCTTGCCTCCGCTCAAGCGTTCCACGTACGCGCGATTCGATTCCACCCATGCGCGATAGAGCAGTCCTTTCTCGACGGCGAGCGAAACAGGCCGGACAATGGCTTCACGAGTCTTCGACAGATCGGCTGCGCTCCCAATCTGTAGCACGACACGATGGTCTACTTTGCTCTCAAGTAACTCGTCCAGATTGGTCTCGGGACCGATCTTTTCGTTATCAACCGCCCTTAGCATTTCACCAGGTTTTATGCTGCCCTCTAATGCAGCAGGACCCAGCGGGATCACTTCGCGAATGATCAGTCCCTTCCCCGATTCGCAAGGTTCGCGCTCAAATCGAAGTCCCAAACGCCCGACGGGCGTGACTGCTGGAGAAAAAGGAGTAGCCGGCGTTGACGCATTTCTGGGCGCCGGATTGATACCCGAGTGCGACGAATTCAATTCGCCGATCATCAGGCTCATCACACGGCGCATCTCATCGGGCGTTCGGCTTCCTTCCACGTAAGGTAGATACGTATCGCGGATTTGGGTCCAGTTCTTGCCGTTGAACTCCGGATCCCAAAACCGTTTGTTTAGCAACGTCCAGCCTTCTTCAAAAGCGGCCATCTTTTCAGCGTCGAAATCGATATCCATGCTCGCCGTGACGTTAATTGTCTTTGGCGCATGTGTTTCAACCGGCATCGACGTCACGTGGCCGCCATCCAAATAGAAAAGCTGTTTCGAATCTGGTGTGAATTGATAGTGGCTCTTTGGCGTCGCTGTGGATGTAAGTTGGCGCGGCGAATGCGATCCCGTGGCTAACTCGTCTAACGAATAGGAATAAAGATTACGCTCATTGCCCGTCACGGCCACAAACACCATCGTCTTGCCGTCGGGACTAATGACCGGCTGACCGGAATCGAAACCGAGTGGTAGAAAGCTAAGACGATCGCGGATGCCATCAAATACGACGCGCACCGGCTGCATTTTTTTGACGGCTTGTCGTTCGCGGTCCATCGCCGCAGCCGTCGTGCCGTCACTCGTTACAACGTCGGAAGACTTTTCTGGCGCTTGCTCCGGCTGCCTGGTCGGGGTGTGATCGGGTTGCGTATTGCGGAAGAGGTCACGGAATTGATCTTCGCGAAACTTGGGCAGATGAGGTATAAGTTCCACTCGCGCCATCTGGGACGGTTCGCTTCTCTGCGCAGTGTCGAACAGAAGATACTCCCCATCGGGCGACCACGCGATGCGAGTGGCCGTTTCACCGTTCGCCAGAAAAGTCGCCGGTTGTGCTGCGCCGCCTGACGCCGAAACGATATTAACGTTGCGGAAGGATTTGGCGCCCACGCTCGTGTACGCGATAAATTTGCCATCGGGCGACCAGGCGAGAACTGGGTTTTCCAGAAATCCGGAAGCCAGCGTTTGCTCTTTTTTTCCGTTCACGATTAACGTACATAGCTCATGTTCGCCGCGCACAAAGGCCAATACCTTGCCGTCCGGAGAGAACGCAGGAGCCGCATCATCCTGATCGGAGCTAGTTAACTGCGCCTCAACGTTCTTCGTCAGATCGTATTCGAAAATCTGATCGTGACCGTTCCGAGCCGAAATGTAAATGACTCGATTGCTGTCGGGCGACCAGCGGATGTTTGTTTCAGGACTGCTAGTGCGCGTAATACGAATCGCGTCGCCTCCTTCAGCGGCGGAGGTCGCGAATACTTCGCCATGCGCAATCACAGCTATTTTCTTTCCGTCAGGAGATAAAGCAAGATCGGAAAACTGAGTCAACTGCAAGTGTGTCACCGCCGGAGATGCAGGCGCGCCTCGCAGCGTAATGGGAATTTGCGACGCCGTGCCATTTTTGGTGTCGAGCCGCCAAATTCCGAATCCACGTTCAAACACGATCTCGCTCCCGTCATAACTTATCGATGGCCAAATAAGGCGTCCATCGCGAAAGTGACTAATCTGTCTAGCCGCTCCTTTCCCATCTAACGGCTGCAGGAAGACGTTTTCACTCCCGGTGCGATCTGAAGTATAAAAGATGGCCCGTCCATCGGCAGCCCACATGGGCCAGCCCTGTCGAGCATCCTCTTCCACCACGCGGCGATAAGTCCCGTTTTCGCCGATTTGACGAGTCCAAATCTCTGTCTCATCTAAGTGGCTATGCCCATGCCGCCACCATTGCCCCGGATTGCCTTTCGCGATGAATGCCAGCAGCATTCCATCCGGCGACGGAGCGCCGCGATACTCACTGAAAAAACGGTCCCGAGTTACTTCTACCGGAGTGCCACCGTTAACGCTCACGCGGAAGATATCGTTGGCCCCTCCTACGTCATTTCCATTCGAGCTGAAATAGAGCCACTTGCCGTCGCGCGACCAGGCATCCAAGGCCTCGGGAGCGTCACTAAAAGTGAGGCGTTTCAGTTGCCCGGTTGCGAAAGTAAGAACATAGATGTCGCCGTTGCCTGTGCGCGTCGACGTAAAGGCAAGCTTACTGCCGTCCGGCGAATAGAGGGGACGCGATTCGGTCGCTGGATGTGAAATAAGTAGCCGCGCTTCTCCGCCGCGTGCTGACACCGTCCAAATATCTCCGCCTGAGACAAACGCGATCTCCGACTTATCCGGCGAAAGCGCCGGATCGCTGAATGATGGGACAGGAGCGACGGGCGACGCCGCGCCAAACGCTAAGAAAGCGAGACTGACGGTTAGCGCAAGCTTTTTCATATTTGAAGAGAAGCGTAGCAAAATGCAGAGAAGCTTTTCGAAAATCGTTGTTAAGTGGAGGTGACCGATGTTACACTCGCTACGCTACGCAACGTTCAAATTTTTAGCGAGTGTCAGAAAGCAGGCTTATGCGACTATCTACCGCTCTTGCCACAGCCTTCAGTTCCATAATCCTTATTGGTGCTGCCTCCGGACAGATCAATCCCAGAGCCCAAAGTAAGATCGACCGGAGCATCAATGACGGGCAGGTTGTGACCCGTACCGGTAACGTCCACCCCGCTGTTTATGCGGAAACCACCAGAGATTTAGGACGAGTAGCGGATGATCGGCAGTTCGATCATCTTCTGCTTCAACTACAGCGCGGTCCAGAGGACGCGCGTGCTCTGCAGGAATACATCTTCAGCTTGAACGATCCAAAGTCGCCGAATTTCCATCACTTCGGAACAGCCGCCGAGTTCTCGCAAAAGTTTGGCTTGGCCCCTTCCGACATTGCCGCCGTTAAAAACTGGCTAACATCGCATGGCTTTTCCGTAAATATGATTTACCCCAATCTGGTGGTCGATTTCTCGGGCACTGCGGGACAAATTCGCGAGACCTTCCACACAGAGATTCACAATCTCAACGTCGATGGCTTCCATCATTTTGCGAATGTGACTAATCCGCAAATTCCGGAGGCGCTGGCATCTGTCGTCATGGGACCTGTCCGGCTGCACGACTTCAAGCCGCATTCCCTCACCCGCATGGGCATAAAGCCATCGGTTTTTCATCCGAACTTCACGGTGAGTTCGGACACCCAAGCTGTCGTACCGCTGGATCTGCAAACCATCTATAACTACAATCCGCTCTTCGCCAAAGGCATTTCCGGCCAGGGCCAAACCGTTGTCTTGCTTGAAAGGACGAATCTGTACGCCAACGGAGATTGGAATACTTTTCGCAAAGTTTTCGGCCTTACTAAGCTCTTTCCGAAAGGAAAAATGATCACAGTTCATCCGCAGCCGAGCGGAGATACCATCGATGGCATCTCTTCGGAAACCTGCTCCGACCCCGGCGTATTAGTTGGCGACGACGGAGAAGCGGCGGTCGACGTAGAATGGGCAAGCGCCAGTGCGCCCAGCGCGACTATAGAGCTGGCATCTTGCGCCGACACCGATACAAACTTCGGCGCGTTTATCGCTTTGGAAAATCTCATCACATCGTCCTCTCGTCCGCCAGCCGTCATGAGCCTGAGCTATGGAAGCCCCGAGTCGGAAAACGGCACGGACGGCAACGCGTATGTCAACGCGCTTTATCAGCTCGCTGCCTTCGAAGGCGTTTCCCTGTTTGTCTCCACAGGTGACGCCGATGCCGCTGTGACCGATCAAAACAGACCTTTCGCCACGCACGGAATCAACGTCAATGCCTTGGCCTCTACGCCTAATGACGTGGCAGTGGGGGGAACCGACTATGCCGATACCATTCTTGGCCAGACTTCTACCTATTGGAATTCAACGAACGGACCGAGTTTCAATTCGGCCCGGTCGTATATTCCCGAAATTCCTTGGAACGATTCGTGCGCTAGCCAGCTCATTGCCTTTGCCTTAGGCTTTTCGACGACTTATGGCACCAATGGATCTTGCAACAGCGCGATTGGTGAGCAGTTTTTTTTGACGACCGCCGGTGGAAGCGGCGGGCCTAGTGGCTGCGCCGCCGGTGATCCCACGATTACTGGTGTGGTGAGCGGCACCTGTGTGGGATACGCTAAACCCCTTTGGCAAAACTTGGTGTTTGGAAATCCCAATGACGGCGTTCGCGATCTACCGGACGTTTCTATGTTCGCCGCCAACGGAGTGTGGGGACACTATTTCGTGCTCTGCTATACCGATCCCGCCGGCGGTGGCGCGCCCTGCCCGGCTAACGATCCGAGCACATGGGCAGGCGCGGGGGGAACATCCTTCGGCGCGCCTATTTGGGCGGGTATTCAAGCTCTGATCAATCAGGCAACCGGGTCAGTCCAAGGCAATCCGAGTCTTGACTACTACTTTTTGGCGGCGATCGAGTACGGAGGCAGCGGATCATCCGCCTGCAACTCCACTCGAGGAAACGCAACCAACGCCAACTGCATTTTCTACGATGTTACGCTGGGCGACAACGATGCAAACTGCCGCAGATTGAATGGCGTCGCGCACAATTGCTTCTTTCCCGCGACTAACCCGGGCACAAATGGCGTTCTGTCTACCTCAAATACCTCTTATCAACCAGCTTATGTAACAACGACTGGCTACGACTATGTAACTGGTATCGGCACTCCTAACGTGTACAACCTGGTCGCGGCATTCCCCGGCAGCAACGTCGGAACTAACCATTAACTACAATAAACAAAGTTCGGAGGACTTTCATGCGGAACTATTTACTTTGTTCGGTCCTTGCTTTTCTTGGCCTATGCCTGCCTAGCCAGGCCCGTGCGGATGTCTGCGGTTCGGTTGCGGGAAACACCGTTTCGAATTGCGGCTTCGAAACGGGCAGTTTCTCCAACTGGAGTGTGACTGGAAATTTATTCGGCGGCCTCAACGGTAATTTCATTTATGTGGACAACAGCAGTCCGCACAGCGGTAATGATGACGGGAACTTCGGTGCGCCGAGCACGTTTGGACAAACCGGCAGTGGAAACATGTTCGGCCCGCTTACGACGCTATCCGAGGGTTTAACCGTTTTGCCGAATGAGTACTATCAAGTTACTTTTTATTTGGCGAATGATGCCTGCAGCATAACGGACTCTGGTTGCGGCGCCTACTACAACGACTTTGATGCCTATTTCAACCGGACACTTCTTAGTCAACAGCACAACATCGGACAATCGAATTTCGACTTACAAGGAAACCTTCTCTACACTCAGTATTCTTTTCTAGTCGGCACGGGCGTTGCAGCTAACAACAATGGAGTTCTTCAGTTCGATTTCAGCAACGACGACGGCAATTTTCATCTCGATGACGTCTCCGTCGTTGCGGTTCGCCCCACTCCCGAGCCTGCAACTCTATTGCTTGCCGCTCCAGGGCTGGGCGCATTGTATTTCCTGCGCCGCCGCCGAAGCGCTTAACGGGGTTCACGGTTTTTTTCAAGTTCGGCAACTCGCCGTTCCAGCGCGCGGACAGTCCGCAGAAGCTCGGGCAACCGGGTAAATGCGGCGCTCGCGCGCAGCCAATCGCGAGAATCGAAAGCTGGCGAGCCGCTCACGATGGCTCCTTCAGGAACATCATGGCCGATGCCCGACTGAGCCCAAACAATCGCATTTTTGTGTACCGTTAGATGCCCGGAAGATCCAGTCTGTCCGGCCATTATCACGTTCTCTTCCAGCACGGTGCTGCCCGCAAGGCCGGTTTGCCCGCAGATAATGTTGTCTTCGCCCACGATACTTGCATGGCCGATCTGGCAAAGGCTGTCGATCTTTGCGCCGCGCTTGACGCGCGTCTCCCCCAGCGTCGCCCGATCAATGGATGTCAGTGTCTGTACTTCCACATCATCTTCCAGAACAGTGATTCCCGACTGCGCAATCTTATGTTGGTGTCCCTCATTGTCCTTTGCGAAGCCGAATCCGTCGCCGCCGATAACGACGCCGTTGTGCAGCGTAACCCGATTGCCCGCGCGACAAAACTCACGAACTGTCACGTGCGAATGAGCAGTGAAGTCATCACCAATCGTGCAGCCTGGGTAGATGACCGCGTGAGGGTAGAGCACCGCGTTGGCTCCGATAATGGTGTTCTCGCCCACCACAGCGTAAGCGCCAATGGATGCATTCGGACCTAATACTGCTGTCTCCGCAACAACCGCGGTGGCATGAATACCTGGCGCCGGTTTCGGTGGTTGATAAAACAGGTCCAGAGTACGGGCGAAGTCGTAATAAGGATTCTTGGACACTAGTGTCGCAGGCGGTCCGTCGATCGGACTCGCTGCAATAATCGCCGACGCTCCGGTCGTTTTGATTTTTGGAGCGTATTTGAGATTCGCTAAAAACGTAATTTCGCCGGGCCCGGCGCCTTCAATAGTCGCGACTCCTTTGATTTCAATTTGCGGATCGCCAACGACCTGACTATCCAGTAACGTGGCAAGCTGCCCGAGCTTATACGTGGGCATACCTAAAATTACGTTTCGGCCACAACCGGGTTACGCAATTCGCCAATTGCGGGAATTTTGACCACCACGTCGTCACCGGCGCGCAAAAACCGCGGCGGCTTACGCACAAACCCCACACCGGCGGGCGTTCCGGTTGAAACCACATCGCCAGGTTCAAGAGTGAAGACACTGGAAAGAAACGTGATCAAATCGGGAATTTTGAAAATCAACTCGCGAGTATTTGAATTCTGCAGGATCTCTCCGTTAACCGCGATCTGAATATCCAGGCTATGTGGGTCTGCAATTTCGTCCGCGGTGACGATCCAAGGTCCCATGGGAGCGAAGGTGTCGAATGTCTTTCCCATCAGCCATTGCGAAGTCGCGCGTTGGTAGTCCCGCCCTGAGACGTCATTGACGATCGTGTAGCCGAAGACATGATTGCGCCATTCCTCGGCAGCGATATGACGTCCGCCCCGTCCGATCACAAACGCGAACTCGGCTTCATAATCCGGCGCCTTGGAAACTCGCGGAAGAACAATGTTGTCTCCGGGCCCGATGACGGCGGTCGCGAATTTGTTGAATATCGTCGGAACCGAAGGAATCTGCGCGCCCGTCTCTGCCGCATGGTCGCGATAATTTAGCCCAACACAGATGAGTTTGCGCGGGCGCGGAATCGGCGCGTGCAGTTTCACATCGCTCAATTTGTGTCTGGCCGACGCCGGTGATTGATCGGCAAATGCCGCGGCTTTCTCTAGTGCGTCCGGACCGGCTTCGATAAATTGCAAAAGTGTCGAGTAACCGATGGTGGAAAGATCCAGGACGGTATCGACATCCGAGATCACGCCAGGCTTTACTTGGCCGCCCGCTTCAAAAGTGACAAACCGCATGCTTGTCATCTTATGACGGCGGCCCTTCAGGTGGCGTCAATCGACTGGATTCTCAAGCGTTCCGATGCCGTCAATCGTAATTCGAACTACATCGCCGCCTTCGAGTGTGAACGAGTCTGGCGGCACAATGCCCGTTCCGGTCAGCAGAAAGCATCCGTTGGGAAAGGAATTTTCTCGAAATAGGTAATCAGCTAAGACTTCAGGTTTACGTTTGAGTTGCGCCAGCGTCGTTTCGTCTTTGAACGCGGATTTGCCGGAACGCACAATCTCGAGCGCAATGCGAGTTTCAGATCCTGGCAACTGATCTTGAACCAGAATGCACGGGCCTAGCGCGCAGGAACCGTCATACACTTTCGCCTGCGGCAGATAGAGCGGGTTCTCGCCTTCAATATCACGTGAACTCATGTCGTTGCCGATTGTGTAGCCGATGATCTTTCCAGAAGGCGACAAGAGCAGCGTGAACTCGGGTTCGGGAACGTTCCATTTGGAGTCTTTACGAATGCGCACGGGAACGCCCGGCCCCACCACCTTGTTATGAGAGGACTTGAAGAAAAGTTCGGGACGTTCGGCCTGGTAGACACGATCATAAAATGTGCCGCCACCGGCAGTTTGCGATTCTTCCATGCGCGCCGTACGGCTTCGGTAATACGTAACGCCCGCAGCCCAGACCTCCTGCATACCAACTGGAGAAAGTAACGCGGCCCGCGCAGGTGACTCGGTCACCTTTGCCGAAGCCGCCCGGTTTTGGAGATACTCGAACAGATCATCGCGCGTCGTCAGTGCTGCCCAATCGTTGTCCGGCAGCGCCTGCCAGCGATGATCCGATTCGAGTAGGATGCCGTTGCGAGTGCGATAGAGTTTCACAGGATCAGTGTATAGAGGAGCCTGAAATTACGACGTGCGTGTGCGTGCGATTTCCGGGGCTTCTTCGATGGGACGCGGTAGCGCACGTTCGGGCTCCAGATAGTATCGAGTAAGTCCCTCAGTTAGTATCTGCAGTGCCGATTCGGGTGTATCTGCGATACGAAACAGATTCAGGTCTGACTCTGCAATGACTCCGTGCTTCACTAATGCGGGAAAATTCAGAACTTCGTTCCAGAAATCGGACCCGTAGAGGACTATTAGAATCTTACTTTCGAGCTTCTTAGTTTGAGCGAGTGTCAGAATTTCGGTTAGCTCATCCAGCGTCCCGAAGCCCCCTGGAAACACAACCAGCGCTTTTGCCAGATACGCGAACCAGAACTTACGCATGAAGAAGTAGTGGAACTCGAATGAAAGTTCGGGGGTGATATATGGGTTTGGGCGCTGTTCAAACGGCAAACCGATATTCAAACCGATGGTTTTACCGCCCGCATCGCTGGCGCCCCGATTCGCCGCCTCCATAATGCCCGGACCGCCGCCAGTACACACAACAAACCGATGATAGGTCTCCGAGCCATTCGATACACGAGAAACGGATTGGCCCCATTCAGTCACGAGGCGGGCCAGATGACGGGCCTCCTGATAGTAGCGGGCGAGCGGACCTTCTTGCTCAATGCGCGCGGAGCCGAAAAACACGATCGTGTCCTGGATCTTCTCTTCTTGAAAGTGAGAGAGAGGCCATAGATATTCGGAAAGAATGCGGAGCGGGCGCGAATCGGGACTTTCCAGAAACGCTTCCTCGCGATAAGCAAGTGGACGCCGCAGGGCATCCGGGTCGAAATTCGTTGACATAGCGCTTAAATCGGAAACTAAGCAGCGAACCTCGATTGTCGCATCGGATAGTGCAATCACAGGGCAGAAGCGTGTGATAGCTGACTGCTAAAATTCCTCCGTGGCAGGCCGCACCGTCTTTACGGTACTTGAAGAGACTGCAAAACAATATGGAGAAGCGCTCGCCCTTCACCAACCGGTGGGAGGGAAGGGCGCGAAGGGTTATCGCACTTTTTCGTGGAACCAGTGGGCGCAGATATCGCGCGAAATCGCGCTTGGCTTGGTTTCCCTTGGATTGAAAAAAGGAGAAATCGTCTGCGTTCTTTCCGAAACCCGAGCCGAATTCTACCTGGTGGATCTCGGGATTATGGGAAGCGGGGGTGTTTCAGCAGCTTTATACACCGCCTATCCGATGCCGGAGTTGGCGAAGAATATTCATGACGCCGCGCCGCGCTTTTTATTTGTCGAAAATGCCAAGACGCTGACGGGACTTTCTAACGCCACACGGGAACGCGGCGATAGGCTGCCCGCGCAGGTCATTCTGATGACCGGTGAAGAGCGCGGAACAATGCCACTCGCAAAACTGCAAGAATTGGGTCGCGCGACATTGAAGCGGGATCGTGACGCTTTTCGCAAGCTGCAGCAGACCATCTCCGGCGACGATCCGGCAATTCTCTATCTCACTTCGGGCGCGACCGGAGAGCCCAAAATGGGGCTGACCAGTCACGCCGCCATTTTGGCGAATCTGGATCATGGGCCAGTTGTTTTGCCGATTGGCCCAGAAGATTCGACGGTCGTGTTTCTGCCCTCAGCTCACATCGCGCAGCGCATTGTCTTAGAGCTTGTTCCCATGCGCATGGGAACGCCAGTTTGGTTTTCTGAGAGCCTGGCGCGGTTGCCCTCCGAATTGAAATCGATCAAGCCGACCATCTTTTTAGCACCGCCTCGCGTATGGGAAAGGATGTACGCGACGATTCTTAATGAAGTAAAGAAGCGGTCGGCTATTTCGAGAAAAATCTTCTACGGCGGCTTGGGCATAGGAGCGGACGCTGCGAAATATCGTGAAGCTGGAAAGCCGCTTCCGTTGTGGATGTCTCGTGGGTTGAAGATTGCGGACAAGCTGGTGTTTTCGAAAGTGCGCACACGATTAGGTGGACGTCTGCGCATTGCTGCCTCGGGCGCCGCACCACTAGGCCGGGATTTGGCAGAGTTTTTCACCGCGATCGGTATGCCGCTGATTGAAGGCTACGGACTGACAGAAGCCGGAGTGATTTCCTTCAACCCGCTGGATCGGCCGAAGCCGGGCAGCATCGGCAAGCTACTACCAGGCGTTCAGGCGCGACTGACGAACGATAACGAAATCCAAGTAAAGACGCCATGCCTTTTTACCGGCTACTACAAAGATGAAGCGGCAACTCGTTCTGTGATGACCGACGACGGATGGTTTTCAACTGGCGACATCGGTGAAGTGGATGCGGACGGATATTGGTATATCACCGGCCGCAAGAAAGAATTGATCGTCTCCTCGAACGGCAAGAAGATCTATCCGGCACGTATCGAAAACCTGTTCAAAATGGAGCCGGTGGTCAACCAAGTTTTGTTGATTGGCGACAAAAAGCCCTACGTCACTGCCCTGCTGACGTTGAACATGGCGCAACTACCCAATCTAAAGGGTGGCGACGAATTGAAAGAGAAAGACCCAGCCGAAATTGTGCAGGCCGAACCGGTAACGAAGGCTGTGGGCGAGGCGGTTTCGCGCGTCAACAAGCAGCTAGCGGATTTTGAACGAATTCGCCGCTTTAAGCTGCTTGATCGGGAATTCTCGATTGAACATGGTGAACTAACGCCAACGATGAAGATCCGGCGTGCTCGAGTTCTCGAGAACCATCGCGCTCTGGTGAGCGAACTCTACTTAGGGCGAGAAGAGACTGAGTAAAGCGCAATTCGTGATCGGGATCTGTTATCGGAGCCGCGGTGATTTGCGCCGTTGCTGGTTCAAAGCGAGGTTCCCGCATGAATTCCCTGAAGCGCGCTATGATTTCGCGGGATTCAAACAAGCCGATAATTCCGAACATCGTAACGGGAATGGCTACTAGGGCAGCTACAAAATAGGTCATTGTCTTTCTATGTCTTCGTCCCTTGATTCAGCGGATCGCCCGCAGAGCTACTTACATCCCATTCAATTGATGCCCGTTTTTCGCGAACGGATTTGGGGACGCAAGAGCCTTATGCCCTTTTTTCCCCGGGTTGAATCGGAGGCCAATTCACTTATCGGCGAGGCTTGGCTCACTTTTGAAGAAAATCTTACGTCGTTAGGAATTTCTTTTGCCGATCTTTTGCGCCGTCATCCGGAAACGTTGGGGGTGGCGGGGGAGCCGAATCGGCCGGGCATCTGTCCTCTATTAGTCAAATTCATTTTTACGACTGAACGGTTGTCAGTTCAGGTGCACCCGGACGACACTTACGCCGAGTTGCATCACAGAAGTTTAGGTAAAACCGAAGCTTGGTATGTGGTCGACGCGCAACCAGGGGCCGAGGTGGCCGTAGGCTTCCGCGAAGCGCTTGCGCCTGAGCGACTTAAGGCAACTGCGCAATCGGGAGAGATCGAGCATTTGCTTGCGTGGCACAAGGTGAAAGCCGGCGATATTGTCTTTGTGCCGGCCGGCACCGTCCACGCTATTGGAGCCGGATTAACAATCTGCGAGGTTCAGGAGAACTCCGATATCACGTACCGTTTGTACGATTACGGCCGTCCGCGCGAATTGCATCTGGAGCACGGAATGGCTGTCTCGCGACTGGAACCATGTTCGTTCGATCCAGAGCCTCGGCGCATCGCTAAAGGGCGCGATGCGCTAACCGAATCCAAATACTTTCGCATCGAACGGCTACAGCCAAAGCGAGCGGTAAAAATCGAAGGCGGCTCGCCTTATTATTTTTTGCTGATCTGCTTGCGAGGCGAAGGCACAATTGCCGACTCGAAGTTTGCCGCGGGACAGGCTTGGTTTATTCCAGCGCGCGCGGGGCAGTTCTCCATTGACGGTTCGGATTCCGAATGGGTTTTGGCTTATACTTCCGATGAAGCGTTCGCCGGCATTGCTGTCGATTAGCGTTTTCCAATATCTGTTCTACTCCGATCGATTGCTTCGGCCGCTAAGCTGAACGCTGCAGATCTCGCTTCCTCTTCTGTGGAGTAAGGTGAGCCATCCTCTCCGACCGTCAACCGTTCACCTCGAGGGAAAAGCACTTCCGCCTTCGACGTCCATTTGGCGTCCGTCTTCTCCGTACTAACTGTCACGTTGATTCCCTTGTACTGTTCGTTGAATTTCATAAGACCTTTTTTAAGTATGTGGTGTATAGGTTGCAACGCTAAGCGTCCAGAGCCGTGACACGCATAACTTACAGCGAAGAAGTAAATCAAAAACGCTCCATGCTAGGACTTTTTCTTCCAAGGTCGTGACCTGTTCACAAAAAAGTTAATCGTGTTCGGCTCGCCGATACAAAACGGATAAAAGGAGAATCTAATGCCGTTAGACAAACCAGTAGGAATCACCCTCTTGGGTGATTTCACTAAAACCATTCAATCCGCCAATCTCCAGCAGTTCGCAGGTAAGCCCGGCGTCAAGGTGTTGAGTGACGCACACTTTCAAGACATGAAGAGCCATTTGATCAAGCTATACGCTGGAATTCAACCGCAACATAGCTTCGTCGATGCAAACGGTTCTATCTTCGATTGCATTCCGATTGAACAACAGCCAGCACTGCGCGGCAAAACTATCGCGACACCTATTGACATACCGGCGCCTCAAAGCAGGGCCGGCGAACCAGTCGCGGATCGCAAACCGATCGCGATTCAGCCGCCGCTGCAATCCGGACAAAAAGATTCCTTGGGCAATGCAATGACCTGTCCGGCAGGAACCATCCCGATGCGGCGAGTCACATTGGAAGAGCTTACGCGTTTCGAAACGCTGCAGAATTTCTTCCGCAAAGGCGAAGGCACGACAGGCCGTCCGCCGGTTGCGCCGGTAGACGCTCCTGTTGCCGAAGCACCCAAACCAGCCGCAGCAGCGCACGCGGTCGCCGCTACGCACCGTTGGGCTCACGCCTTCCAAAACGTAAACAACTTGGGTGGCCACAGTTTTCTGAATGTTTGGCAGCCTCATATCGGCGCGAACCAGATCTTTTCGCTCTCCCAACATTGGTATGTAGGCGGCAGCGGCGCGAACCTGCAAACAGCAGAGTGCGGCTGGCAGGTCTATCCTCAGAAGTACGGACGATCGAATCCAGTCCTGTTTATTTACTGGACGGCGGATGACTATAACAAAACCGGCTGTTACAACATGGACTGCTCGGCGTTCGTCCAGGTCAACAATGGATGGGCGATCGGAGCGAGCATTGCGCCAACCAGCGTAGCGGGCGGAGCGCAGTATGAGATACAACTAGCGTTCTATCTGTATAAAGGTAACTGGTGGTTGTATCTTGGCGGCACCAGCGCCAGCAACGCAATCGGTTACTACCCGACATCGCTCTACAACCACGGCGCACTTGCCTCCCACGCCACCGAAATCGATTACGGCGGCGAAGTAGTGGGAACGACAAGCTGGCCTCCAATGGGCAGCGGTGGGTTTGCGAACACGGGCTGGCAGCATGCCGCCTATCAGCGGGATATTTATTACTATCCGACCGCTGGAGGCGCTAGCTTCGCGGGCCTTACTCCATCGCAGTCTTGGCCGAAATGCTATACGGCTCAAGTTACGTTCTACGGATCGCCGTGGTACGAAACCTTGTGGTACGGCGGCCCAGGCGGAAATAACTGCTAGGCGAGTAAATGAAGGGCGGCTTCGGCCACCCTTCATTTCAAAGGCGGCTTAGCCGCCAGAATCTGATCGCGCAGTCGCTTTAGCGCATCTAGTGAATTACCTTGGCCGCCGGAGCGAATTGAATTTTCCACCTGCTGGAGCTTCGCTCGCCGGTTATCGAGGATGCGCTCGGCTGCTTGCTTGTCACCATAGGTGACGCCGTCCTGAAAAATGGCCGCTCCAAAGCGAGCTTTTGCAGGAGTAGTTGTCCCCACTTTGTTGCAGCCTTTCGATCCAATTGAAAACTTTTCTGTTTGCCCTGGAGCGATCGGTTTGCCATTCAGAGATGTCGCGACATCAACGATGCGAAATACGTCGGGCTGAATGTCCATCGGAGCGCATGGTTCGTTTGAGATCCAAAACCCGATAGCGATCAACGCCGACGAACTGGTGTTCGTAACGATCGCCTGGCCATCATTTTGGGCATCCGCAGACGAAGTAAATTGCACCTGTGCTTTCGCAAACGAGCCGAACATCGCGAGACAGGCACTGACGAAAGCAGTAAGTTTCATCGATGAAAAAAGGCGCTTAACAATAGCGCGATCTTCGCCGGCTTAGACACAGAGACGCGCCGGCGCAAAACATTGTAATCGGCTCGCTCGATTTTGCAGAGCAGCCGCAAATAGATTTCCCGTAATGCCCAGAGCGACCGCCGGCTTTTACGATTGATCAGTTCCAGCAGCGGCTCAGACACGTCATAACACTCGCGCGCGCGGCGAGCTTCAAAGCGCATCAACTCGCGGAAGCGCTCGTCTTCCATGCCGGTACGGAGTTGCTCAGAGGAAACGTCGAAGCGCTTTAGATCTTCGGCAGGAAGATAGACGCGCCCCGCTTCGGCGTCCTCGCGGACGTCACGCAAGATATTCGTAAGCTGAAACGCAATGCCGCATTTTTCGGCGAGCAAAAGCGCCCGCACGGATTTGAATCCGAAGATGTGGATAATGGTCAGCCCAACCACCGACGCCACCTGGTAGCAATAGCGGTAGAGCTCATCGAACGTCTGCATCTGGCGCGGCTCGATGTCCGACGTAATGCCGTCGATCATTTCATGAAAGAAACGATGCGGGATGCCGTAACGGTGGACGGTATCGTAGAAGGCCGGCCAAATGGCATCGCCATCGACGTCGCCGCGCAAAGCGTGATCTAATTGCAATCGCCATAGCCTGATGCTGTATTGCAATTTCGCCTTGTCGGTTGAGGCGGGCTCATCGCTCAAGTCATCGCACTGCCGCATGAACGCATAGATGGCGCACATGGCGTCACGCTGGGGCTTTTCAAGAAGCAGAAACGAATAATAAAAATTCTTGGCGCGGCTGCGGGCGATATTCCGGCAGTGGCGGTAAGATTCCGCGACAGAAACCGGCGTCAGAACGGCAGCAATCGCGGAAGACATTGCAGAAGAATTCCTACGCGCTCCGGTTTTGAGATAGACGGGCGACGCTTGAGAACGTCGTAGCCTTGCAGGCGAATCTTCTGCAGCACCTTCAAACCCCCACGGCTGAAGAGGTCGATGTCGAGGGCCAGGCGACGATGCAGCATCTTCGCCAGCGGCAGACCTTTCTCAAACAAACCTTGTGCGACGTCGACAGCGTCAACCATAACTGAACGGAACGCGGCGTTGAACTGATGCTTACGCAACTCAGCTTCGGTGTAGCCGTATTTTTCAAACAGGCACAGCGGCAAATAGATGCGGTCTTTCAGAAGGTCTACTGTGACATCCTGCCAAAAGTTAGCCAACTGCAGCGCCGTACATGTGTAGTCGGATAACTGCTGACGCTCGGCATCGCGGTAGCCACAAAGATACAGCACTAGCCGGCCGACCGGGTTTGCCGAATTCACGCAATAGCCGAAGACATCTTCGAACGTCTGATAGCGCGTGATTGTTTGGTCCTGCTCGAAGGCGCGAACCAGACGATCGAATGGCTCGATCGGAATATCGTGCCGCGCAACAGTATCCTTTAAGGCGACAAATACCGGATGAGTGGCATGGCCGCGATACATCGATTCCAGTTCTTCGCGCCACCAACTCAGTAAACGCAGGCTCTCGGCCGGATCGCCGATTTCGTCCCCCAGATCGTCCGCCCAACGGCAGTACGAGTAGACGTTGTAGAAATCCTGATGCAGCTCTTTGGGCAGAAGAAAACTGACGACGTGAAAGTTTTCGTAGTGGTGCGTCGCAAGCCAACGCGTATATTCATGCGCTTCCGCCTGAGAGTAAGCGGTGGTCTCCGGGGCGACGGTGCGAATGTACTCTTTCGGTTGCAGATACGCGACTGGCACGGAAATCCTGTTCAGGGAATGATCGCCGTTTTGATCTGGCCGTTGCGGCGGTGCGCCATATCCGCGAGCACTTGGGGCAACTGACTTAGGGGCTCTTCATGATTCACAAGATGCTCGGCAGTCACGCTTCCATCGGCAATGAACTCCAGGGCTTTACGAATATGTTCGGGCGTGTGATGGAAACTGGCTTTGCAGGTGATCTCCGAATAGTGCAGCAAAGCGGTATCGAGGGCAACTTTACTGCCGGCAGGACAGCCACCAAAGAAGTTGATGGTGCCGCCCTTGCGCACGAGCTGCGTCGCAAGCTCCCAGGCTTCCGGATGGCCGATGGCCTCGATAACAATGTCCGGCCCGCGCCCCATGGTACGCTTCTTTACCTCATTGACAAGCGGCGGCGCTTCACCCATCAAAATGCCTTCATCAGCGCCCAGCGTCATGGCGCGATCGATTTGTTCTAACCGCCGGGCGATCACCAACACGCGGGCTCCATAGGCGTATTTGGCGAGACGAACGAACATTAGACCGATGGCTCCCAAACCCATGATGGCCAGCGTGTCGCCAGGCTGAAGGCCGCTCTCATCGAGGCCGCGAACGGCGCATGCGAGCGGTTCTGCAAGCGCGGCATCTTTGTAATCGAGATGGTCCGGAATGAGATGGGTATTCTTTTCGACGATTCGCCCAGGGAGGCTAATGAACTCGGCGTAAGCGCCGTTATTGAACAGCAGGTTTTCGCACAGGTTCGACTGACGACGGAGACAGAAAAAACACAGGCCGCAGGGCGCCGAATTTGCCGCAACAACGCGTTGTCCAACCTTGAACCCGGTGACGCCTTTGCCAACGGCAACGATATCGCCCGCCAGTTCATGACCGAACAGCGCAGGAGGTTGAATCATCCGCGCGTGATAGCCGCGGCGAAACACTTTCACGTCCGTGCCGCAGGTGAGCGCGGTTCTAACGCGCACAAGCAGTTCGCCCGCACCGGTTTCAGGCACCGGCACCGATTCAATACGAACGTCTTCCTTACCGTACAGTACGGCTGCCTGCATGGTCGCGGTCATCAGTTCAACTCCTGCGGATGAACCACAACCTTTAATGAATTCGCGCCAGGGTTTTTTGCGACATCAATTCCTCGCGCGATTTCAGTCAAGGGAAGCCGGTGAGAGATCAATTGCTCTAATGGCAGTTCACCGCTGAATACCAACCGCGCCGATTCTTTCTGCAGATCAATGTCAGCGCTGTACGAGCCCAATAACGTACGTTCGCCAACACAGATGTCCGCGCCGGCGATTTCAATTCGCTCTTTGGCGGAGGTCTGAGCAAACAGCAGTATCTTTGCGCCGGGGCGCGAAATCTCAAGAGCCTGTTCGACGAGGCCACGCGCACTGGTAGCAAGGATTACAGCGTCGGCGCCACGGCGACCGGTTGCCGCGCGGACTGCCATGGGGAATTGCGGATCGCTTGGATGGAACGATTCGGCACCAAACCGGAGTGCCAACTCGCGCCGCAGGTCAATGGTATCGGTCGCCATCACTTGTGCACCAGCGCGTTTCGCCAACAGCGTAAAGATCAGCCCTATGGGTCCTTGTCCCAGCACTGCCACGACGTCGCCAGGCCGCAGCTTCAACAACTCGACCCCCTTGAGGCAAGTATTAACCGGTTCTACCCAACATGCCTGATCGAAAGAAACACCATCGGGAATGCGCTCAACGCCGCGCTCCACAATCCAATCCATCACGCGAACATATTGCGCGAATCCACCGCCGGCCGGCTCATATCCGGCCGTAACACCTACCCTCTTATAAACGGCGCATTGCGCATAGAGACGCCGCTCACAATAAAAACAGTTGCCGCACGGTATATGGTGAAAAACTACTACGCGATCACCAGGTGCGTACTGGTTCACGCGATTGCCTACGGCTTTTACTATTCCGGCTGTTTCATGCCCATAAACTCGGGGCGGAGGCAGCAGGTTATATTCAATCTTTTTCAGATCAGTATGACAGATGCCACAGCTCTCGACGCGCACGAGCATTTCGCCGGCGCGGATTGCCGGCGTTTCAATAGTTTCTACTGAAACGCGTCCGTCACCGAGATAGACCGCGGCTTTCATCGCGCGAGGGATTGCCTCACTCGACTGGTCCAGCACTCTCTGGCACTGGACTGATTCTGCAACTGACAAGAAACTCTCCCAATACTTTAGCTGCGCCTGTTGCCCGGCTCCTCAATTTCATGAGGCCGACAATTTTGCTGGGGTGCGTTAGGGCGTATATACCAATTTTCCCACGAGCGATGCGCCCGTCGCGAGCGCGCATCTGGTTCAGATCTAAATCGAAAGACTCGTTTGCCCGATCGGATACCACTTTGATGCAGGCGAAGGGCAAGCGGGCGCGCTTAGAATGCGCCGCGACCGCCGCAGCTTCCATGTCAACCGCGATAGCTCCCGTCAATGCCAACTGGGCCTTTTCGGCTGCGCTATTCGCAATTCGATCCTGGGTCACCACCAAACCCGGCGTGAATTTGCTGTCTGCAATAACAGGCGCGCAGGCGTAGCGCTCGTTGGCGGCGGAATCCAGAATTTCGGTGGCGACGACTATTTCGTTCTCATTCAGGTTTGGGTCTAGCGCCCCACAGAGTCCGGTGCTGACGACGGCTTCCAACCGGGAAGAAGACAGTTCGGCGGACGTGACAGCGCGTATAGCTGTTTCGACCGCGCGCACGGCCAGTTTAGGTCCAGCGCCATTTGCCGCCAGCATCACGCGGCGACTTTCCCAAATCCCTTCAAACGCGTAATCGATGGGCCACTTCAGCTTGCGAAGTCCGGTCAGCAATTGAGCGAGCGGTTCCAACTCCAAAGCTTCGGAGGCAACGTAGAGAATCGCCATTTCAACAGTAGCCGTTCGCGCGAAACCATTCGATTGCGCGCCCGAGCGCGAGGTCGACGTTACCGGGCGCAAAGCCCAATTCGCGTATCGCCTTGGCGGCCGACACAAACATCCTTTTCCGTGCCATCTTCACTCCTTCCAACGGCGCGAGCGGCGGTTTGCCGGTCAGGTTCGCCCAAGCTGTGGTGATGAGTCCCGTTGCATAGGCTACCGCATAGGGAACGCGCATTGTGGGCGCGGGTTTGCCTGCGATCGCGGCTAATCGCGCCAGGATGTCCTTCAAAGTCACGTTTTCGCAACCTAAGATATAGCGTTCGCCGACGCGGCCGTATTCGGCGGCGAGGAGATGACCGGCTGCTGTGTCGCGGACATCAATCAAATTCAGACCTGTGTCGACGAAGGCGGGCAGCCGGTTGTTCATAAAATCGACGACGATCTTGCCGGTAGGCGTCGGCTTCCAATCGTGATCGCCGATGGGGGCGGTAGGATTCACGATCACCAGGGGCACGCCCTCCCGCGCCTTTTCGAGCGCGACCTGTTCGGCCAACCACTTGGAACGTTTGTAATGGCCGGCCATGTCTTCGAGACTGACGGGAGTGGTCTCGTCACCTTCACGATTTTTCGGCATGCCGATGCACCCGACGGTGCTGGTGTATACAATTTTTTCGGCGCGCGCGCGCTGCGCGGCTTCCAACACGTTTCGAGTGCCATCGACGTTCGAATGGTAAAGATCCTGGGGATGACGCGACCAAAGGCGATAATCGGCGGCCACATGAAAGACGAGCTCGCAGCCGGCAGCGGCCTTTTGTAGCGATTCGGGATCGCGCAGATCGCCCGTGACACGCTCGACGTCGAGTTCCCAAATTTGACTGGAGGGCCGACATAGGGCTCGGACGCGGTAGTTTTTTTCAGTAAGCAGACGGGCGACATGCCAGCCGAGAAATCCGCTGGCCCCGGTAACAAGGGCGACAGGCAACTTCTAGATTAGCTGGGCACCGCTGCAAACGACAGGCATGGGATGGCAATGATGCGCCGAGCGCGGGCGGAGTGCGGGCGGAAGAACTCCTCCGCTTACTCACGTGCGCGGTTCTGTTGCGTGCGGTGTGTGAATTTACGCCGCGATTGGCTCCGTTAGAGGCGCCGCGGCGGCGGTTTTTAGCTTGTCAGTTTGCATGATTTCGCGTTCGAGCTTGGTTTTGTCGATGGCGACAGCGATTTTCCCTCGTTCGACACGGTAGACATGGACCTCTTCGCAGCGCTTTTCACGTTGCTCAGCCCGCTGCTGCGAAACAAAGCCACGCTCAGCTAATAATCTTTCTTTCCTTCTCTTTAGCAGTTCGGCCGAGGCGCGCTCATAGGCACGATCATGATGCGCCTGATAGCGCATGAAGCGTTCAAGCTGGGGATCAATCACGGCTTGGCCTTCCAGGTTGCGGCGCTGCTCGTCGGTACGACTAATGATGAAGCAGCCTTCCTGCAGACGGCTGGCTCGTTCGGAGCACCAGGTGTGCTCGGCCATTTTCTTCACCAGCTCGATTTCGGCGAGGCAGGCAGGCTTCTCTTCCTCCATCAGCCGGTTGAGCAGCCCGTCGAACATCTCCTGGTCTTCGCCTTCGAGAACTTCGAAGGCTCCCGTGAGGCCGTGCTTTCTGGCATTGCGCGAGACTCGTTCGCGGCCGATTTCTGTGAGAGGGCCGGTGCTCTTCTGCGCATTCGCGCGGTTGGCTTCCCGTTTACGTTTCGAGAGGAACATAAGATTTACCTTTCTGAATTGGAGGGTTAGTTGTCCGATTGAACGATAGAACGACAGCGAACGCGATGAATGAATGTGGGGCTAGTGAGTTAATGGTTGGTTGTTAGGAGTCAAGCAGATAGAAGCGAAAGGAAAAGTTGGGAGGAGTTGTGAACGAGGGGAGGATGTCCGATGACATGCTAACGCTCAGGTACTACGTATCCAGTCCTCGCTAGGACATGTAGACCCGGCGACTTTTCAAGCGCCTCTTCCGCGAGTTCTACCTTGATCGTCCGGCGTTCAGAGGGAA
>DASREJ010000037.1:0-5423 GCA_035652115.1 Bryobacteraceae bacterium | reverse complement strand
CGGCAGTGATCGGAACGGCGAGAAGTAGGCCAATGCCTCCCCACACCACACCCCAGAACATCAGGGCGACCGTAACAATAAGAGGATTCAAGCGAACCCGCCGGCCGATAATCTTAGCGTAGAGAAAGTTCATCGCAACCACGTGAAATGCGGCCGTAACTACGATAATCGCGAGAATGATCTTCAAGCGATTCGGAATGCCGATAGCCGCCAGTACTGGTGGCACAATCGACAGCGGCAGCCCCACATAAGGCACCAGGCTGAAGAACGCGCTAAGCGGTCCAATTACCGGCCAGTAGGGTACGCCAAGAAAGAAAAACGCAATTGCGCTGATACTGCTCAGAAAAACCCAGAGAAGAAAATTGCCCAGCACATAAGCTCGCGTCGATTCGCCAATGCCCGTCCAGGTCCGTCCTATTTGATAGCGCTGCTCGCCATGAAAAAGATGCAGCATGCTTTTGTTTAAATGATCACGCCAGCTAAGCATGAAGTAGACCAGAAAAGGAACGAACGATGCCATCACCAAAACATGAAAATAGCCGGCAACGTAGCCGTAAATCACGCGGATCGCCGGAGTCGGGTCCGCATGGACATGTACTTCTTGAATGGCGGGGGGAGCGGTCTGCGTTGCGGTGGTGGGCGCCGCGCCGCGCTTGCGCCGCTTGCTGTTTTCTTGCGGTCTCTGCTGAATCTGTTCGTTTTGCTGCCGCAGGCTTTTAGGAACCAGTGCGTCGATGCTGCGCTGCTCCAATTGATCGAGTTGCGTGTTGGCTTTTGTCCACAGGTCGCTCAGATGGGAAGTGTAGGAGGGCAAGTCCTCCGAGAAAGTCGAGAACTGGCTCCAGGCCATCACGCCCAGCAGATACATGCCGGTCAAAAAAATTCCTAGCACGATGCCGGTCGCGGCGGGACGCGGCAGCCGTAGCTTCATCACCAGCACTACTGCCGGATCCAGAATAAATGCAAAGAGAGCTGAAATGATCAGCGTTACAAAGAAATCGCGTCCATAGTAAAGCAGGGCCACCAAAGCAGCGAATGCGATCAACGATGTCGCAAAAGGAATTGCCCGGTGCGTTGGCTGCGGAGGGCTAAACAGTGCCAATGCGCCTTTCGCCTCAGTATCCGTACGATAACACGGTAAAGCGCCTTATAATCCAGATTTGACGCAAGGACATTTGACACAAATAACTTTGATGGAACCGCAACAACAACCCGCGGCTGGCAGGGTTCTCTCCCTCGACGTAGGCAAGAAACGGATCGGCCTGGCGGTAAGTGATGAACTCGGAATTACCGCCCAAGGAATCCAGACGCTGCAGCGCGGCCGCATCCGCGATGATCTCGCGGCCCTGAAGGCTATCGCCGAAAACTGGAACGTCGGCGTGTTATTGGTCGGTCGGCCTTTGCACATGAGCGGTTCGGAAAGCCGCCAAAGTGAATACACCAGGGAATTCGCCGAGCGCCTGCGCGAATATTTGGCGCTTCCTCTTGTCTATTGGGACGAGCGTTTAACTTCAATGGAAGCGGAGCGTATGCTGCGTGAAGCCGGAGCATCGCTCCATCAGAAGAAGAAGTCGGTTGATCGTCTCTCGGCTGTTCTCCTGCTTGAAAGCTACTTAGAGAATCGGCGCATCGTCCACGCTCAAGAGGCAGATCTTGCCTAGGCGCTCTGGCAGTCTCGGACGCCTGCTCGGGTGCTTGGCGGCACTATGCCTGTTGGCTCTGCTGGTCGCTTGCGCCTTTGCGGGCTACTGGTATTTCGCTCCCTACCAGGGGTTCAACACGGAAGCGTTTGTCGAAATTGAACATGGCATGTCCTCGCGTCAGATCGCTCAAACGTTGGCGCACCGCGGCGTCGTCAAGTCGCAATGGGCTTTCTTGTTCGTTCGCTTGCTCCATCCTCGCGCGCCGTTACAAGCTGGGGAATATCGTTTCGGTTCGCCGCAAACGCCGGCGCAGGTCTTCGATGAGATTCGGCGGGGCCAAACTTTTTACGAAGAGCTGACCATCCCCGAAGGCAGCAACATATTCGATATCGCGGCTCTGTTGAGGCAGGGAGATACTGTTAAGCCTGACGATTTCCTCAAAACAGCCACGGATCCGTCAATGATCAAAGATCTCGACCCGCTCGCGCCGAATTTAGAAGGCTATCTTTTTCCTTCCACGTACCGTGTCACGCATCGAACAACCGCCCAGCAGCTCTGCCGCACTATGACGGCGGAATTTCGGAAACAATGGACAGCTATCGCCGGAGCAACTCACAATGCCGATATTCATCGGTTGGTGACAGTCGCATCGCTGATCGAAAAGGAAACGGCCATTCCCCAAGAGCGGCCGCTCGTCGCGGCAGTGTTTAACAATCGCCTCACAGCGAACATGCCCCTGCAGTGCGACCCCACCACGGTCTACGCCGCGCTTCTGCAAAATCACTATCGCGGTACGATTCACAAGTCGGATTTGGCCAACACAAATCCGTACAACACCTACGCCCATGCTGGCCTTCCACCCGGCCCCATTGCAAATCCCGGTCTCTCATCGCTAAATGCCGCGCTTCACCCAGCGGACGTGCAGTACCTTTACTTTGTCGCTAAGCCGGATGGCTCGGGCACCCATCATTTCTCTGCCACTCTGGACGAACATGAAAAGGCCGTAAACGCCTATCGGGAAGGCGTGCATCGTTAGCGGGGTGTCGGTTAAGCTTTGTATGCAATAAGCGATTTGGGTAGCCCGAACATCCACTCACGCGCTATTTGAGCCTGCGGGAAAAGCGAGCGAAGCTCGCGCTCATCCAGCAGCCGGAGTTCGTTCAGAAAGTGCGCAATGTAATCTCTGCGCACGTCCTTTGTATGCGGCACCAAAATCTGCCACCCCGTGAAGCGCGTGACGATACGCCGTTGCCAGCTACGCGGTAGATAATGCACGAACGGAAGCATCACGTGCATCTCAAAAGGGAAGCGCCGGTTCGGCGTCTGTACCCAATAGCGTTTTCCAACGCGCGCGATCTCGTTTGCGAATCGCTGTTGGTCGTCTCGATTTCCTACATGTTCGATCGTTGAATTGCTGAAGACGATATCGAAGGCTCCATCTTGAAACGGCAGCATCCGTCCATCGCCGCCGACCAGGTTTGCATTGCCCCGCGCATCTTCAATCGCGGGCGGCAGATTCAGAAAAGTAAGTTTGGGCTGGACATTCGCGAACTGCCAGATGAGCGGAGATCCTCCGACGTCCAGTACAGTCGTTTGATCCGTGATCTCGAACAGCCGCTGAAAGCGCAGCATTCGCTGGGACCGGAAGTGACGAAAGAATTTGTGAAGGCTGCTCGGCTGACTCACGACTGCAAAGTAATCATCTTCGCAGTAAGAGGCCGCAACTTCACGTCTCTTGCATCTTTCGTGCCATGGATGCGGTGAATTGAATGGGTGCGAAGCGCGTCAGGAATGCCGTCAACGCATTCAAAGTGCCGGCTATCACCAATGGCCTGCCTTGCTTCATCCCGTTCCAGCCGATCTCCGCCACCTTGCGTGCGCTCATGACTCGGCCGCTCGAAAAGAGCTTCGTATTGCCGGTTCCGGCCCGCTTGTCGAACTCCGTTTGGGTCGGACCCGGGCACAAACACGTGACCGTTACGCCGAAGTCTTTCGCCTCATTGTGAATCGCTTCGGAGAATGAGAGTACATAAGACTTCGTCGCGTAATAGACGGACATCAAAGGCCCTGGTTGGAATGCCGCTGTCGATGCCACGTTCATAATCATTCCGCGACGGCGCTCAATTAGACGGGGTAGAAACAACCGTGTCAATGCGGTCAATGCCGTTACGTTGAGCTGAATCATCTCGATCTGCCCGCGCTCATCGATCTCCCAAAATTTGCCCAGCAAGCCGAAGCCGGCATTATTAATCAGGACTTCGACATCGAGCGAGGCATTAGAGACGGCATCGAAGATCTGCTGTGGCGCCTCTGGATCAGCCAGGTCTTTGGCGATCACAACCGCAGTCCTTTTCCATTTCTGCCGGATGTCAGTTGCAACTTGCTGAAGGACCGGCTCCGATCTGGCGACCAAAACGACGTCGTATCCGTCGCGCGCCGCCAAGTCGGCCAACTCGCGCCCAATTCCGGTGGACGCGCCTGTGATCAGTGCGGCTGGCATAAACTCTCGATGAAACTCTTGTCCGATCTTACGAGATTGCGTGTTCTGAACATTCCGCGATCCGTTGTGGCAATTGCTCCAGCTTTTCACGATCGTTAGCATCGTAAACCGCTGTTGGCGGCAGTTGTGAGGCCAGCGTCTGCGCCTGTTTGAAAGAAGTCAGCGCGCTCTGCCAATCTTGCTTGGCTGCGCGATGCCCCAATGCGCGCTTCCGTAATACTTCACCCATCTCGTAGTTGTCCAGTGAAGCGCTCACCGTCTCGTCCAGGTTGTGAGGATCGCGCTCATGCAGTTTCGCCCCGGTATCCGCCGCTTGCTGTATCAATTGAATGGCGCCCGGCAAATCTCCGGCTTCGCACTTCGCCACGCCGGCGATTCGAAGCACCGATTCAAGTTCGGAGCGCGCATGAAAATCGTTCGGGTCCTGATCGGCCACCTGTTGGCGCAACTGAATGGCGCGATTCAATGCGTCATCCGCGTCGTGGTCCTGCCGCAATTCGTGTAGGCACCAACCCAATTCGACGAGATCGAAAGACAAGTCCATTCGCGCCGTCGGGTTTAGCGGCTGCTCGGCTAGACGTTTTTCGTCGATGGCAGCCGCCTTCCTGTCGAACTCCAAAGAACTCGGATAGTCCGCCAGTGCAAAGTAGACGCTCGCGATGTGCTTCTCTACTAGGCCGACATTGCGCTCGCTTTCGGCTGTGCTCTTATCCTTCGCAGCCAATCCTTGATAGTCGCTGAATGCTTGCTGCCAAAGCGGCAGGGCATCTTTGTACTTGCCTTCGTCCGTCTTAGCCAAGGCAAGATAGAAGTGCGCTAATGCCAGATCCTTCGGATTGGCGTCGCGTCTGTGTGCCAGGTCCTGGAATAACGACACCGATTCTCGCCGCAATTGTTCCGCTTTCCCGTTGCCCGTCTGCGGCGCAAGCGAAGCGATGTCGCCATCGACCAGCGCAAGAGAAATCTCGATCTGCCGGTTCTCTGGTTCCCGCGCGCGCAAGTCCTTCAGCAACTCTCGTGCTTTTGTGTAGCTGGCAAATGCGCCCGCTTGATTGCCTACGTTGGCCTGCTGCAAATTACCCTGCGCGGATGCGATCTTCATGTACGCCTGAGCAAGCTCAAACGTCAGACCGGCGTCTTTATTTCGGCTCTGCGCAAGCCCGTTCAGATATTGAAGCCCTCGGGAAATGAGCAGTTCTCGGGCGTGACTCGACCCCGGCAGATCCACCATCGCATCGTCCAGCTCAAACACCACCGAATGTGCAAGCTGCCGCAGTTGC
>DASREJ010000036.1:0-20120 GCA_035652115.1 Bryobacteraceae bacterium | reverse complement strand
GCCGCTGCCTCGGAAGAAATTCGGGTCGGAAAGCTGTCGGGGGCGGTTGGCACTTTTGCTCATATCGGTCCGGAAGCAGAAGAAAAGATATGCGAACGCCTGGGGCTAAAGGCCGCGCCCATCACATCGCAAGTCATCTCGCGCGACTTGCACGCAAACTACGTCGCGACGTTAGCCGGCATCGCTTCTACGCTGGACAAAATCGCACTAGAAATTCGCCACTTGCAGCGCACCGAGGTTCGCGAGGCGGAAGAACCATTTGCAACGGGACAAAAAGGCTCGTCGGCGATGCCACATAAGCGCAACCCGATCGTTTGCGAACAGATTTGCGGCTTGGCGCGTGTGGTGCGCTCCAATGCGCAGGCGGCATTCGAAAATGTACCGCTCTGGCATGAGAGAGATATTTCACACTCCTCAGTTGAGCGTGTCATTTTGCCGGATTCCACAATTCTTGTGGATTATCTGTTGGCGAAAACGACATGGCTGATCTCCGGTCTGAGAATTAACGCAGACCGGATGCGGCGGAATATAGACCTCACAAAAGGTCTGATCTTCTCGGGCCAGGTACTGCTGGACTTGGCAGCATCCGGCATGTCACGCGAAGACGCCTATAAATTGGTGCAATCCCATGCGATGCAAGCGTGGGAATCGGACGGAGATTTTCGTGCTGGGATTGAGTCTGACCCGGAAATTAAACGTCGTTTAACAAAAAACCAACTGGACGAGATCTTTTCGTTAAATCGCCAACTCGGGAATGTGGATCGCATTTTTCACAGAGTATTTGAATCGGCCGGAATGTAAAAAGACTATAGGGAATTTAAAGGTTTTCGTTTAAACTGTTGACGGGTCAAGCCCGCACAGATGTTGCCTAACCTACGGAAACCGCCAGGAAGGGAGCTAGAGCTCGCCAGAGTTCTGGTCGTCGATGACGACGTTACATCGCGGTTGACGTTGAAAACAGTGCTGGAAGCGGGCGGTTACTTTGTGGATTCGGCGGCTTCTGCGGCAGAAGCCGTTGGCAAGCTCGACGAGCGGCAATACGAACTTGTCCTGAGCGATTTGCAAATGGAATCGCCGGAAGCTGGTTTAAAAGTACTAGCCCACGCGCGTTTGATGGACTACAAACCGGCGACAGCGATTCTGACCACCTACCAGAACAAAGCCCCCGATACGCGCCGATCGGTCTTCATAGAACCCGAAGATTTACCGGGTCTGCTGAGCAAGGTAGCCGACTTGATCAGCCAGCGGGCCGCGCGTATTGTTAACCGGCAAATCAGACAAGCCTAAAATCAGTTCGTGACCGGGCCAAACGAACGCTCGGTCTGTTTGGCCCGTCTTAGAAGCTACTGCACCATCCGGCGCTGTTTGCGCAGGATGGCGGGTGTGTCATAGTCGTCCATCGGCGGTATTTCTTCCACGACCGGTTGTGGTTCAGGTTCAGGCTCGTGCATGAAAATTGAAGGCTCGGGTTGAGGTTCGGGAAGTGCAGGCGATGGAATCGACGCAGGAACCGGCGCGGGAATCGGCTCCGGCGTGGTCGCGATGGTGAATGGGAAGTGCGGGTTGCGGCGGTCAATTTCCGGAAGAGTGTCGCGTTGGAAGCCGGTGGCGATGACGGTGATCTTGACGTCTCCGCCCATCTTTTCGTCCAGCACAATACCAAAATTGATTTGCACGTCGTTGTTTTCGGTCGCATTGCGAATCAGATTGCAGGCTTCGTTTACGTCGTGCAACCCCAACTGAGCCGAAGCGGTGATGTTGATGAGAACGCCGCGCGCGCCGAGGACACCGCCTTCTTCCATCAGCGGGCTATTGATGGCACGGCGAGCCGCTTCGACAGGAGCATTCGGGCCGGACGCGATGGCAGTGCCCATCATGGCGTAGCCCATGCCCGCCATTATGGTGCGGATATCGGAGAAGTCGCGATTGATCAGACCAGGAGTCAGGATGATATCGGAGATACCCTGCACTGCTTGACGAAGCACATCATCGGCGAGACGAAACGATTCGAAGACGCTAGTGCCCTTCGGGGCGAGTGATAGCAATTTTTCGTTCGGAATGCTGATGAGGGTGTCACAACTGCCGCCTAATTCAGACAGGCCGCGCTCGGCTTGTTTCATGCGGCGAGGGCCTTCGAACGCAAACGGCTTGGTGACGACGGCGACGGTGAGGGCGTTGAGTTCTTTGGCGAGGGAAGCCACAACGGGTGCGGCACCTGTGCCGGTGCCGCCTCCGAGCCCCGCCGTGACAAATACCATATCGGCGCCTTCCAGAATTTCGATAATCTGTTCGGTGTCTTCCAGGGCTGCCTGACGGCCGACGGATGGATCTGCACCGGCACCTAATCCGCTCGTCAACTTTTTTCCGATAGGCAGTTTATTCGCTACCGGTGAAGCGGCCAAGGCCTGCTTGTCCGTATTGAGAATGTAGAATTCAATTCCCTTCAGGCCTTCCTGCATCATGCGGGTGACGGCATTTGATCCGCCGCCCCCTACGCCAACCACTTTGATCTTCGTGCCTAGCTGTGCTTCATCTTCAATCAAGAATTTCAAATCGTCAGCCATCTTCTGCGCCTTTCTCGTAAAAATCCGCCCACTCGCGTGCGCGGTTCAGAATTACTTATTTCAAAACCAAACCCGCTAATCCCGTGGACGCCCGCTTCCATTCGCGCTTGAGCCGAAGGCGTCCCGAATACATAGCCAAACCCGCGGCCGCGGTCCAGGCTGGATTGTCTAGCTCCTGCGGCCACTTGTCGATGCCGATGGGAAGGCCGTTCCGCGCCTGGCAATTCAGCACGCGCTCAGCCACATCGCACATGCCTGTCAGCATTGCGCCACCGCCGGTTAAAATCGCGCCTTCGAGCAGGGACTTTTCCATGCCGACGCGGAGCACTTCCGCATACACACGATCGAAAATTTCTTCGACGCGAGCTTCCAAAATTTCGTTGAGTTGACGCCGCGAAGCCTCGCGCATGCCACGGCCCTCAGCCGAAGGAATTTCGATCAGGCTGTGGTCGGAGACCTGGCTGTCGTTGAGACATCCGTATTCACGCTTCAGGTTCTCCGCGTCCTCGTAATTGACTTTGAGCAGCCACGACACATCACGAGTCAGGTGATCTCCGCCGACTGGCAAGGCGACCGCCAGTAAAAGTGCGTCACCATCGTAGACCGCAAGATGCGTGGATTGCGCGCCAAAGTCGATCACAACTACGCCGCGGGCCCGATCTTCAGGAAGAACCGACGCGTACGCGGCGGCAATTCCTTCGAAAATGGACTCTTCCACTGCGAGATGGGCTTGGTGGACGGCCGCGATCAGAGCCTCGTGATCCTGAATGGACGCGGTAACAACGTGAATATTGGCTTCGAGGCGCGCGCAGAGAATTCCTTTTGGATTGCGATAGCCAGCGCGGCCGTCGAGAGTGAAATCCTGCGGGCAGATTTGTAGAACCTGGCGATCGTCTTCCAGGCGCACGCGCGCTCCAAGTTCGACGGCGTAGCGCAAATCGTCCGGTTCTATCTCGCGGCGCCGGCCGAATTCGTAAAGGCCGCGACTGTTTACACCGGCGACGGAGCCCCCCACCCCGATAACTGCGGATTCGGGCGAGACTTGCGCTCGTAATTCCGCCTCATGAAGAGCGAACCGGATGCTATGCGCAAGCGCTTCTTGATCAGATAAACGAGAACGGCTCCAGGCCTGCACAGGCGCAACGCCATAGCCCAGAAATTTCAGAGTGTCTTCTTCGAGCGCGCAGATTACTACGCGGGTACTCGTGCTGCCGAGGTCAAGCCCCACGGCCAGTTTTTTCTTATCGCGCACAACGGTCACCAAACGCCCTGTGCGCTTGTTTTAATCGCGCACAACGGTCACCAAACGCCCTGTGCGCTTCGGTTTTTCTACTCACGTTTGTCATCTCCTACTGCGGTAATTACACCGTCGACACGCAAATCAATAGTGGTTGCGTCCGGACGCCTCGCTTTGATTTCGGGATAGTTGGCCAGGAAGTTTTGAAGGCGGTCGGCGTAATTCTCGTCACCGAGTACCAATGTGACCACGTCGTTATCGACATGTTCTTCCACCATCAGGTTGTTCGGATCAGATACGTTGATTTCCGAAATTTGCCCGGATAGCGCGCCAATTTCTTTCAGCATTCCCAGAACACGGTGAACGCGCGCGCGACGATTGCTTATTGACTCGTCTTCGCGAATACCTGTAATGACAGGCAAAGTGAATTTTGCGGCCATGCGCGGACGAAGAATGTGTCCGTCGCGATCGATTAATGCAAAGCGAGACATGCCGTCGCGCGCATTAGCGCGCAGATGCACAAACGCCACTGGCACACGTTCGGTGACATGAACCTTTATCGTTTTCGGCCAGATCTTCGAAACCGTCGCGTCTTCCACCCAATCGATCCCCAAAAGCTGTTGCCGCCGCTTTTGTATCGGAACCAGGTAAAGACTTCGACCAAAGTCCTCCGCGAAGACATGACGGATCTGGGAAGCCGACGCATAGTGTGTGCCCTCCACGACGAGATCCGGGCTTTGCCCGGCGTATTCATCCGCCTCCGCGATGCGAAAGCGGGCATCATTAATCAGGAAATCTTCGATTTGCCGCCATGCGAGCAGGACAGCCACCATCAGGACAATGCCGGCAATCAGCCAAAAGGTAAAGCGACCCCAGCCGATGTCTTCGAGGAAACCGGGCTGTTCAGCGGTCGCTTTCATGCAGCGCCTCGCAGCCTGTCTAGAATTTTTTCCGCCGCCTGAGAAACATTGCCGGCGCCTAGAGTAATGATTAGATCGCCCGGCTCGGCTGAATTTGCGACCGCTTCCACTCCCTCGTCCAGGCTGGGCGCATAATGCGCGGAACGGTGGCCGAAGGATTGGATTTTTTCAAGTAGCGCCCGCGTCGAAACGCCTTCGAGCGCAGGCTCGGAAGCGGCATAGATATCGAGGAGGTAGAGATCGTCGGCCTGGTGAAAGGCAGTTCCGAATTCATCAATAAGGTGCTTAGTGCGCGAGAAACGGTGCGGCTGGAACAGGACGTGAATTTTCTTGTAGGGGGAAAGACGCGCCGCTTCCAATGTTGCTTTCACCTCGGTCGGATGATGACCGTAATCGTCAATGACTGTAACTCCGTGCTCAACGCCACGAATGGAAAAGCGGCGATCGACGCCCGTGAATGCGGCCAGTCCTTCTTGGATTTTCGGTAGCGGCACTTCCATCTCCAAGCCGACGCCGATAGCGGCGGTCCCGTTCAGAACGTTGTGCAATCCCGGAACTGAGAGATGAAATTTGCCTAGATCGCCAGATTGACGCCGAACCGAGAAATCGCTGCCCGTTGAGGACAGCAAGACATCCTGAATTTCGAGATCTACTTGAGCACTTCGACCATAGGTAATAGTGCGGCGGCGAATGGCGGGGAAGATTTGCTGAATGTTGTGGTCTTCCATGCACAGGACGGCGGCCCCATAAAAGGGTACTTTATTGACGAAATCTGTGAATGCCGTTTGAATTTCGTCGAGCGAAGCGTAGTGATCGAGATGTTCCCTATCAATATTGGTGACGACGGCGATAATGGGCGCAAGTTTCAGAAAGGAGCCATCGCTCTCGTCGGATTCCACTACGAGAATCGCGCTTTTCCCTACACGAGCATTGGAGCCCTGCAAACCGGCGACGCGGCCGCCGACTACGACCGTCGGATCCAGGTCGGCAGCGTTCAGGATTGATGCGACCATCGAAGTGGTGGTCGTTTTGCCGTGACTACCCGCGATAGCAATTCCGAATTTGAGGCGCATCAGTTCAGCCAGGAGCTCGCCACGAGGAATTACCGGGATCTGCTGACGGCGCGCTTCCGCCACCTCGGCATTCGTCGCGTCTAGCGCTGACGTGACCACAACAGCTTTAGCGCCTGTAACATTTTCGGCGTTATGCCCGACGTGAATGGTTGCCCCGAGACGTTCCAGGCGCTGTGTAATGGGACTGGATTTTAGATCTGATCCCGAAACCTGATATCCGAGCGTGAGAAGGACCTCCGCAATCCCGCTCATCCCGATGCCCCCGATTCCCACAAAGTGTACGTGTTGGGGCTTAAAAAACATTCTTCAACAGTATTGTTTCGGCTTTCCGGAGACCTGTCAACGGACAAAAGAGCAATTTGACGAGTTGCCGCAACATTTTTCATCGGGCGGCGCTTGCGGCGGCTTCTTCCATCACGCTGGCGGCCCGTTCGGCGGCGCCGGGGCGGGCAAACTGCTTCACACGCTCGCGCATCTGAATCAGACTTTCGGCATCACAACGAAGTGATTGCACTTCGCGAAACAAACGGTCACCGTTCATGTCCGCATCGAGGACCATACGTGCCGCGCCTGCATCTTGAAACGCCTGCGCGTTTTGCTTCTGATGATCGTCGGCAGCAAACGGAAACGGAACGAGTATGGACGGCATCCCAGCCGCAGCGATTTCACTGACGGAACCGGCCCCCGACCGCGCGATGACCAGATCGGCCTGTGCGAACGCGCCCGCCATGTCGCGAATAAAAGGAACCACTTCTCCGTCAAGCCCCAACACAGCAAATTCCTCAGCAAGTGCTGCGTGTTCGGCAGTTCCGGTTTGATGTACGATTCGAACATTTGTGGCACGTTCGCGAAACAGAGGCCAGCTTTCGCGTGAGGCGCGGTTGAGCGTACGCGACCCTCCGCTGCCGCCAGTGACAAAAATCGTAAACGGTCCTTCAGATTTTCGCGAAACTGAAAAGAATTCGGAGCGAACGGGTAGACCCGTGATCTCTGATTTTGCCGCAGGAAACCAGCAACGGGTTGACTGGAAACTCAGGAGGGCACGGTAAACGTAACGGGCGATGTGGCGATTCGCAAAACCCGGAAACGCATTGGGCTCCATAACGATCAATGGAATTTTTTGCAAAATAGCAGCAATCATCACGGGGCCCGCAACGAATCCTCCCATACTGAACACGGCCGCCGGCTCGAACCTTTTCAGAATTTTGGACGCGGCAGCGACGCTGAATGGCAATTCACCGGCAGTTCGAATCTGGCGGCGGAAACCAACGCGATTCAGCGCGCCGATGCGAATGTGCTCCATGACGTAGCCGGCGTCGGCGATAATGCGCGATTCAATGCCGCGCTCAGTTCCAATAAACAAGAGCCGGTGTCCACGATCGCTCAAAACGCGCGCCACCGCGATTGCGGGGAATACGTGTCCGCCTGTGCCGCCGCCTGTCAATACGAACGAATAGGACATCACTGCAACAAAACTTACGCAGCTTGTTCACTGACGCTGAGCAGCATGCCCATCAGCAGCAAAGTGCTAAGTAGCGAACTTCCTCCGTAACTAATGAACGGCAAAGGAATGCCTTTATTAGGCAGCAAGCCGAGGACAACGCTGATATTGATGAGCGCCTGAACAACCACGCAAACAGTGACGCTCAATGCGAGGTACCGGCCAAAACTGTCTGTCGCGCGAACGTAGGTTCGCATGCCGCGCCACAACACAATGATGAATGCGGCGATTAGCAGTAAAGATCCGAACAGGCCGGTTTCTTCGCCGACGATGGCATAAATAAAGTCGTTCTGGGCCTCAGGCAAGTAGAGCATTTTCTGCTTGCTCTGCATCAGCCCGGCTCCAAGAACACCCCCAGAACCGATTGCAATCTTCGCCTGACGCTGTTGATAACCGGGATCACTGGTAGAACTTGTTTGCTTGGCGTGTTCGAGCAACCAACCTTTGGGATCGACTTTCGCCAATAGCTTGTGATCCTTGTCCACGAATTCGAGCACCCGCGCGAGGCGGTAGGGCTTCATGGCGATAAAGCCCAATGCTAGGATGAGGCCAAGGACGCCGCAGACAGCCAAATGACGATGCTCGACACCGGCCACGTAAATGACGGCGATGGTGGTTAGCACCAGAACGACGGCTGTTCCCAAATCGGCGACCGCAACTGCCAGCGCAACGACGGAAATCACAACCGCGATAGGTCCTAAAGTATGCCGATCGTTTACCGCTCCCAAACGGCGGCACAGGAAAAAGGAAAGGAACAGGGCTAAGGCGGGTTTCGCCAGCTCGGACGGCTGCAGCGAGAAAGGACCGGCTTTCAGCCAACGGTGGCTTCCGGAATCAAGAAAATAGACAGCGACCAACAGCAGGAGGACGAGGCCGAGACCGGCGAAAGCATAACGCGGATCGTTCCATTTGCGGTAGTCGCGTTTCATGCAGTAGAGCAGCAGAAAGATGGAGACGATGGCCCAGCCAAGCTGGCGCAGAAGGAAGAAGGTGCTCGAAAGGTGGTATTTGAGCTCCGCGATCATGGATGACGCGCTATAGACCATGACCAAGCCGAAGCAGACAAGCGTTAGAACGGTTAGAAAGAGAATCCAGTCTGTTTTAAGCCGCTGGGCCATATCGGTGTAATTTTGCTAAAACAATCCTAGTACCAATTGTTTGAACGTTCTACCGCGTTCTTCGTAATTTTGAAACTGATCGAAACTGGCGCATGCTGGCGCAAGAAGAACCGAATCGCCGGGCATCGCATGTTGGCGCGCATAGGTGACCGCGTTCGCCAGCGTGCCGCAATCCACAAGCGGAACCGCCGAATTCAGAGCCTTCTTAATTAGCGGCGCGGCGGCATATGGATATGGCGGTTCTGCGCCGATTAAGAGCGCGGCCTTCGCGCGCTCGTGCAGAGGCGCAGCGAGGGGCGAATAGTCACTGCCCTTATCTTTGCCGCCGAGAATGATCCAGAGACCGCCGGGAAATGCGTCGATGGCCTTCAACGTGGCATCGACATTAGTCGCTTTTGAATCATTGAAATAATCGACGCCGTTTATCGTACGGACGAATTCGATACGGTGCTCGACGCCCGGAAACGACTGAACCGCAGGTCCGATTGAGGACAGCGGCGTTGCCGCGAGGTGGGCCATTGCGGCCGCGCACATGACATTTTCGACATTGTGCAGACCGCGCAATCGAATTTGAGACCTGCCCATGAATGGCGTGTTGTTCCAGAAGATCTCTTCGTCATTCAGCCCGACACCGTCAGAGACCTTGTGCCGCAGGCTGAACCAACAGACCTGGGCTTTGGTTTGCGAAGCATAGCCGCGACAAACGGTATCGTCATAGTTCAAAACGGCGAAATCGTCGCTGGTCTGAGTTGCGAATAAACGTCCTTTGGCGGCGGCGTACCGTTCAAAGGTGTGATGGCGATCAAGATGATCGGGCGTGACGTTCAGACAGGCCGCAATTTTGGCTCGAAAATGCGAAATCGTCTCAAGCTGAAAGCTGGAAAGCTCGAGTACGTTCCATTGATCGTCACGCGAGGAATCGATCAATGACGTGACCGCAGTTCCGATATTGCCGCCGACTTGGCAAGCAATTCCGCACTCTTTGAGAATGTGGCCCGTCAGAGCAGTTGTAGTGGTTTTTCCGTTGGAACCGGTAATGCCGATGACCGGGCCTTTCAAAAAATGGCCGGCAAGTTCGACTTCGCCGATGACTGGTATGCCGCGGTCGCGAGCAGCCGCCAACATCGGTAGGTCATAGGGAACGCCGGGTGACAAAACGATTAGATCCGGTGTGGGAGAAAAGAGATTTTCTTCCGACTGAAAGACGACCGTGGCATCAAGCGCATCGAACTTCGACTGTTCGTCCGGTGACAACCGTTGCTCGTCCATAACTCGTACGTGAGCACCATGCGCGTGCACGAGTTGTGCCGCCGCGAGACCCGATCGCTTAGCGCCGAAGACGGTAACGCATTTTTTCTTCAGGTCTAGTCTTTGCTTCAGCTCGAGCAGATGGCACTTACCTCAACTTCAATGTGGTTAACGCAAACAACGCCATAACTAGGCCGGCGATCCAGAAACGTACGATAACTTTCGACTCGGGCCAGCCGAGCGCTTCGAAGTGATGATGGATGGGAGCCATTTTGAAGATGCGCTTGCCGCCGCGGAACTTATAGCTGCCGACTTGCAGAATTACGGAAAGCGCTTCGAGGACGTAGATGCCACCGATGAACGCGAGCAATACTTCTTGCTTAATCAAGACCGCGACCACGCCGAGTCCGCCGCCGAGCGCCATGGAGCCAACGTCGCCCATAAAGACCTGGGCCGGATGGCAGTTGTACCAAAGAAACCCAAGGCTCGCACCGACCATGCTGGCGCAGAAGATGGTCAACTCCTGCGAATTGGGCAGATGGGCGAGATCCAGGTAGTTCGAAAAAGCCGTGTTGCTCGATACATAGGTGAGCGCCGTCATTGCGCCGGACGCGATGATCATCAGACCGATGGCGAGGCCGTCCAGGCCGTCCGTTAGATTCACCGAATTCGATGAGCCCACCATAATGAACACGATGAACAAATAGAAAGGCACGAAGGCCAACGGATAGGTCCAGAAGTTCTTAGTCCAGCCTTCAATCAGAAGGTCGGGCTTGAACTGCTTAAAAAACGGGAAATTGATGGCTGTTGAATAGGTCTGATGTGCGTGGAGCAGCAGCAAAAAAAATCCGACGAGCATCGCGCAGAAGATCTGGTACCAGAATTTTTGCCGCGCCGTCAGGCCCAGATTTCGCTTTTTGGCGATCTTCGAGTAGTCGTCGATAAAGCCGATCACGCCGAAGCCGATGAGCCCGAGCAAGGCCAACCAGACGTATTGATTGCTGAGATCCGCCCATAGCAGGGTGGGAATGACAATGGCGGCGATGATCAAGAGCCCTCCCATCGTCGGCGTGCCCGCTTTTTTCTGATGCGACTGCGGGCCTTCCTCCCGGATGTGCTGACCGAAAGCCATTTCGCGGAGCTTGCGAATCATCCACGGGCCGAATGCGAGCGAGATCGCAAGCGCCGTTAAGTTTGCCAGAGCAACACGCGTGGTGATGTATTGAAAGACGCGAAACGGCGGAATGTATCGGTGCAGCACCTGAAACAACAGCCAATAGAGCATGCTTTATGGTTTCACGCGGATCTGGGCTTTTGAATTGCCGGCCCGCTGTATCCGAACGAACGCAGTACGCGGCGCGCGACTTCGCGGTCGTCGAATGGAATCGGGCCGTCGCGTAGAACCTGATATGTTTCGTGGCCTTTACCGGCGAGGATCACGACGTCCCCGGGACCGGCGGTCTCGATGGCAGTTCTGATGGCGCGTTCCCGATCCGGCTCTACTTTATGCGGGGTGTCGAAGCGGCTTAGCCCAACCATAGCGTCGTTCATGATGGCTAACGGATCTTCGCTGCGCGGGTTATCCGAGGTGAGAACAACATAGTCGCTCAGCTCAGCGGCAGCCATGCCCATCAAGGGGCGTTTCGAGCGGTCACGATCTCCACCGCAACCAAATAAAGTGATAACCCGTTTTGGCTTCATCGCGCGAGCCACCGAGATCACGTTTCGCAAAGCATCATCTGTATGCGCATAATCCACAACCACCATGAACGGCTGGCCTTCTTCCACACGTTCAAATCTCCCCGGAACACTTTTCAATTCCGATAGTCCTTTCCTGATTTGTTCCTCAGTTAAACCGAGAGTTAATGCCGCCGAACAAGCGAGCAGAATGTTGTACACATTAATGTGTCCGACGAGCGGCGATTCTACGCGGAAATGGCGGTCGCCCGAAGATACGGTGAACCGCAATCCGCTAAAACTCGAATCAATGTCTTCTGCTCGCACCCAGACCTGGCTGAAAGTACCTTGATGGACAGGCGGCTCCTGGTGAATTCCGTACCAGAAGACCTGCGTTTCGGGCGCTGTGCGAACCTTACGGATTGATTCGTCGTCGGCATTCAAGACCGCGAAGCGTGGGGGAGGACCGCTTCGCGGCGTAAACAACAATTGTTTGGCAGCGAAATACGCTTCCATTGTCTGGTGATAATCCAGATGGTCGCGAGTAAAGTTGGTGTACGCCGCAGTGTGAAACTGCATGGCAAAAATCCGGCCCAAGTCGAGCGCGTGAGAAGACGCTTCGAGAGTTACATGCGTCCCACCCATCTGTTCGAGTTCCGAGAACATCCGAAACAGGTCAAGGGACTCAGGCGTTGTGTTCACTGCGGGCAGGACGCGGCCGGCCAAGTGGTATTCGATAGTTCCAATCAGAGCCGTCGTCTTCCCGGCAGCCCGCAACATGGAGTCGATGAGAAGCGAGCTGGTGGTTTTGCCATTGGTGCCGGTAACGGCGATTAAAGCCAGACGCTCATCAGGCCGATTGAAGAAATTCTTGGACGCTGTTGCGAGGGACTGACGACCGTGAGCGACTTGCAACCACATGCCGCCGAATCCGCCCGGAGCGGGCCGATCACTGAGAACGGCAAGAGCGCCTTTTTTTAAGGCCGCGTTGGCGAACTGCGCGCCGTCGGTTTTTGCGCCGGCGAAAGCGAAGAAAAGAAAACCAGTCTCGACTTTGCGGCTATCGTAGGCGAGGCCGCGCACGTCAGCATTTTGCAAATCGGGAGGAACCGCAGAAACAAGCGGAATACCTTCGAGGACACGGCTTAGCTGCATCAGCGCGCGAACCTCACCTGAATCGACTGCCCCGGAATAAGCAAGGCACCCGGCGCGGGCGACTGGGCGCGGGAAAGCCCGCTACCGAGAAGTTGGACGTCGATACCATCGGATGCCGCCTCTTCGATAACGTCTTTGACGGTTTTTCCGACAAAGTTGGGTACTTTGAGCGCGTTGGGATCGACTTCGGCGGCACTGACATCAGTGTCGGAATCCGACGCCGCGTCTCTCATTTCTTGTTCGGTAGGAGGGTTGAGCGAGGCGATCGCAGTGTCGTCTACGTCGATTCCGGGCTTGCTCTTCTTGTCTTTTTCGCGGTCCTTAGCTAGAAGTTCCTCTACTTCTTCAGGCACATCGTGCGGCACATTCAACCGGCGCATCGCCGTTTCCATCACACTTTGGAAGACTGGACCAGCGGCGGCCCCACCGAAACCGGCTTCACCCGTTGTGCCGGTTATCGTCACGACAATCACTAATTTTGGGTTGGTGCTGGGCGCAAAACCAAGGAACGAGGCATTGTAGCGGTGTGTGTAGATACGATGGGCGAAATCATAAATCTGTGCGGTACCGGTTTTGCCCGCCAGCGAATAGCCAATCACATGCAAACGATGGGCGGTTCCACCAGGGGCTACGACACGGCGCATCATCATCCGCATGGTCATGACGGTTTCGGGCTTGAGGATCTGAACGGGGTCCGAGCGGCGAGTGTAGACCCTGGGACCGTCGGGCGCTTCTTCCCAGGCGACAATATGTGGATGGACCAGGAAGCCACCGTTGGCGATCACGCTGCCTAGCTGGGCCAATTGCAGAGAGGTGACGCTGAGCTCGTGGCCCATGGGAATGGAGCCGATGCTCGTAGGCTGCCAACGTTTCAGCGGGCGCAGCATGCCGCGCGCTTCGGCCGGAAGTTCAATGCCGGTGCGGGAGCCAAAGCCAAACCTGCGGATGTATTCGTAGAGATTTTTTGCGCCGACGGTCATGCCAATGTGGACGGCGCCGATATTACTTGACTTCGCGAGCACATCCTCAAAAGTGAGAATCCCATGCGGTTCCGCGTCGTGAATCGTCCGGCCAAAGAGCGTAAATGTGCTGCAGTTGATCAGCGACAGCGGAGTCAGATTAGTGGTTTCAAGTGCCGCGGAAAGAGTCACTACTTTGAATACCGACCCAGGCTCGAAGGGCGCACCCACCGCCAGATCTTCGCGGCCGTGCTCTTTTTCGCCGGCGTGAAGATGCTCGTTCAGGTCGTACGTTGGGTAGTTGGCAAGCGCGAGCACTTCGCCGGTTTTCGGGTCCATCGCGACAATGCTGCCGTGTTCGCCGTGATTCTTAATGACGGATTCTTTGAGGGATTCTTCGGCAACATGCTGAATTTCGCTGTCGATAGTCAGGGCGACGGTTTTTCCCGGGGATGCTGAAACCGCGATTTCGGAATCATAAGGCCGTCCGCGCACATCCACCTTCACGCGCTGCCAACCGGGATGGCCGGCTAGATCTTTATTTAATTTCGCCTCAACGCCGGCTGCACCGCGGCCGTCGCTGCCGACATTTCCCACGACATGAGCGGCCAATTGACCGTTCGGGTAGGTACGTACGCTGCCTTGTCGGATTTCGAGCCATTCAAGACTTAGTTCCCGAAGTTCCGCGGCTTTCTCTTCCGTGACATGAGTGTCAACAACGAAGTAACCGGGATGGCTGGAGTGAACGGTCGCTTCTAAATCCTGTTCTAGCTTGTGCGAATCGATCTGTAGAATCGTTCCGAGCAAGCTTGCTGCAGTTTCTAGGTTGGAGATTCGAAGCGGATCGACGACGGCAATTAAGGATGGCGAACTGATGGCTAGGTAAGCGCCGTTGCGGTCAACTATAGGTCCGCGAACGGCTTCGATGATCCTGCGCTTATCTTGCTGCCCTTCAGCCGCACGCACATATTTACTGTGCTCGAAAACTTGCAGGTCAACCAGGCGCAAAACAGCAATCAGGGCCCATCCCAGAAGGATGAGCCCTGTAATTAAGAGTCGTTCGATGGATTTAGCGGAAGGCCGAAACGGCGCGTTTTCCATCTACCCCCACCTAACTGCCCCCTCTTCCCACCAAGATAAGATGTCGTGCCAACTAATGCGAAGCGCCCTGCACTCCGGCTAGGCCCAGCGAGAGTGGCAGATTGTTGAGCGCTTCTGTTTTTGACTTACCTTCGAGAAACTGAACCTGTTCCGGGACGGGATCGACCATCTTCAATGAGAGGGCAAGCTTTTCCAACCGGTTGTAACTCAAGAGATTGGCTTCGGAAGCATCGAGCGCGATGCGCTCCTGCTTCAACTGCTCCTGGTCCTGGTGAAGCTTTTGGAGGGTAAAACCAGCGAGCGTATTGTAGGCGACCGGGATGAGCCCGGCAATAACAAGTACAGCGGCGGCAAAACCTGCGAGCACGCTGTGGCTGCGGGCACGCCGCGCTGCTGGATCGGCGGCACGCTCAACCGTGCTGTTGTCGATGCGCTTAACAAATAGATAGACGTCCTCATTGGCAATGGGACGCAGGCGCGGGGACTCGGTACGAGTCCAGACGGCGGCTGGGGCGTCAGCGAGTTCGCTGACCCCGACGAAACGATTTACGAATGTTGCAAATGACGCCATGTTATTTTCCTTAAACCTTTTCTACGCGCTCCCTATCGAGCGCCCGCGGCATTTTTATATGCGCTCGCCACCTCGATGGCTCGCAACCACGTCCTTACGCGCTCACCATCTCGATGGCTCGCAGCTTTGCACTCCTCGATGCCGCATTAACTGCAATCTCTTCGTTCGTCGGCTTCACAACGTGTTTCGTCAGAATCGTCGCCCGTCCCGTTTTCGCCAACGCCTGAAACGCCTGCTTTACTTTTCGATCCTCAAGCGACATGAACGTGAGCACCACAAACCGCCCGCCAGACTTCAGTCGCTTCGGAACGTCATCCAACAGCCGTTCCAACTCGCCTAACTCGTCATTCACCTTCAATCGCAGCGCCATGAAAGTTTGCGTCGCGGGGTGAATTCTCCCCGTTCGCGGCACGGCTTTTTCGACAACCTGAGCCAACTTACCGGTTGTCCGAATCGGCCGCGCGCGAACGATTGCTCTGGAGATTCTTCGCGACCTCCTTTCTTCGCCGAGTTCGTACAACAAGTCGGCGAGCGCCCTTTCAGGCATTTCGTTCACAAGATCCGCCGCAGTCAACTCCTGCGAACGGTCCATCCTCATATCAAGAGGACCGTCCGTCATTAGCGAGAAGCCACGTTCGCCACTACCGAGCTGATACCGGCTCACCCCGAGATCGGCCAGCACGCCATCCACTTCCAAAATTTCGTTCTGCGTGAGCGCTTCAGGCAGCTTTGAGAACACGCCGTGAAACCAGCGAATTCGGTCCGCACATTCCACCGTGTTCGCCTTCGCCCGTTCCAGCGATTCGGCATCCCGATCGCATGCAATCAGTAGCCCACCGGCACTCAATCTCTCCGCGATTGCTCGCGTATGACCGCCTAGGCCCGCGGTCATCTCTGCGTAAATTCCGTTCGGTCGAATCGCGAGATACTCGAGCGATTCGCGCAACAGAACCGGATAATGATCCGACTCCATACATACGGTCTAGCGCATTCCCTTCTTTTGCAGCGCGCCGACCTTGTCCGCCAGATTCGTTTTTGCCTGCGCCAGCCGCTCCGCGTACATCTTGCTTCCGAACACCTCGATCCGCTGCTTGTAAAACAGCAGAGAGACGTCATCTTTTTCCAACTCCAAATCCCGCCGCAGAGTGGTAGGCATCAGCACTCGTCCCTGCGAATCGACCTCTACGTCTTCGCCGTAATGGTTGGCCACGAATGCGACGTCAGCGCGAGTGTCAGCGTCATCGCCGCCTTCCTGCAACATCTTTTCTGTTTCGCGCCAGACGGAAATCGGGTAGATTAGAGCTGTCTGCAGGTTCAGCGTCGTGACAAAAACTTTGCGTTCCCCAATCGCTTCCAGGTATTGGGCCATTGCCGCCGGAAGTTTCAGCCGCCCTTTTTCATCCACACGACCGCTGAGAGTGCCGCGAGGGGCCTCCATCGCCGCCGATGTGTTTGACTGACGCTCCGAGTCCACTTCCAACCACTTTCGAACACTTCAAACCACTGAGTCGATATTCGCATCCGTTGTAATGGATTGCAAGACTTTTCTTTACAGATTTTCTTCGTAAGTTGTTGTTTTCGCCTTTGTTGCGCCTCAGAGTTGTCGGTAGTCCAGATACCTGTGGCCAAGGTCTAAGGTGCGGCCTACGAAGAAGAAACCCAAGCGAAGTTCGAATCGCGCCACACCAGTGTGCGACGAGAAAAGCACCTTACGTTCCACCAGTGGAAGTCTTCACCGCATCTTCGCTCGAAGTGACATTTTTTGGGTTGAGCTGAGGACCGCGCCCTTGAACGCCAGGGCCCTCTTGCTGCGTATGCGCAATGAGCGAAGTGCTTCTAGAGTAAATGTTAGTCGGCGTCTCAAACGTTGTTCTGATCTTTGGGGATTAGTCCAACGCCATGGCATGCAGAATGCTCATTAACTTTGGATATACGCATGCGCTGTCTTTCGCGACGCAGCAACTCACTGCAATCGAACGTCGGGACCCGAGTCGCTGAGAATCTTCCCAGCGGAGCCAGATTGCGCAACGAACTTCGGAGACGGAGCCCTAAACTTTTCTCAAATCACGATGAACCGGTTAACTGACACTACTTTAAAGTGTGGTTTGCCCGATCGAAATACTGCTTGCCGTTTCGACACCAATCCCCACCAATTCAAAGCGCGGATTCCCAGACTGTTAGTTCTAGCTACTGGTGCGTTGTGCGTAATAGCAGCCAGCGCTCTGACAGCAAATGCCTATGATGGCTCCGCACCGATAGTTGTCGCACGAACTCCTCCGCCGAGCGCCACCGGCCAAGCGGTGAATTGCCACCCAACGGCGACATTTAACGAACCGATTCAACCGGCGTCCGTTTCTTTTGTCCTAACCGACTCGGCAAATTCGCTCGTGCCGGCGAGCTTGAGTTATAACCCTGCCACATACACCGTCACACTCGTTCCAAATACCGACCTAATTCCTTCCCGAACTTATACGGCGACTATCAGTGGTGCAACCGATTTAGCTGGGAATGTGATGAGTGGGCCGTCGGTATGGTCTTTTTCCACGGGACAGCCCGGCTTTCAGGAATCCATTGTTTTCAGCGGACTTCAGAACCCGACTTCGTTTCAGTTTGCATCCGATGGACGGGTTTTTATAGCGCAAAAGAATGGGCTTATTCTTGTGTTTCAAAGTTTGGGCGATACCAATCCCACGGTATTTGCCGATTTGCGAACGAATGTATATGACTTCGAGAGCGACGGCTTGCTGGGAATGGCCCTTGATCCCAATTTCCCTACAGCGCCCTACGTCTACGTTTTCTATACATATGATGCGCCGCTTGGTGGAGCGGCGCCCGCTTGGGGAGATACATGTTCTCAGTCTGGAGGTGCGTGCGTAGTAAGTGGGCGGCTTTCGCGGCTTCAGGCAAATGGAAACGTTATGACGGGTACCGAACAGGTACTTGTCAACGACTGGTATCAGCAGTATCCGGGACAAACGGTCGCGAACTTGGCTTTTGGACCTGATGGATTTCTCTATGCAGCAGCCGGGGATGGCGCCAGTTCAACATTCGTTGACTACGGTCAAACAGATAGCGCAAGTCCAGACCCACCGAACGAAGGCGGAGCCTTACGCAGCCAGGATCTTCGCACACCCGCAGATCCGGTAACACTCGATGGATCAGTTATCCGTGTACATTCGGACACAGGCCGACCGGTTCTAAAAGGCACTTCGATGACTGTAGGAACTCCTACGGTCGATGCCAACGGAGTAAAGAGTTATCCAGTAACGTCGGTGTACCAAGGCTCGGCAGTACAAATCATTCGCGTCTTGGAACCTACCAATCCTACGCCAGGAAAGCCGCGGCGCTTTTTATATGTGTTACCGGTCGAGTCGGGCGTGACAAGTCTTTCGTCAACTTACAGTGACGGGTTGGAAGAGTTACGACTGCTTGATGTGCCTAATCGCTTCAACATAACGCTAATTGCGCCATCGTTTAACTATGAGCCGTGGTACGGAGACAATATCTCCGATCCAACAGCGCGAATGGAAAGTTTTATAGTCAACGATCTCGTTCCATTCGGCGACACTTTTGCGCAAGACAGCAACATTCCGCAGCGTTTTTTGATCGGATTTAGCAAATCGGGAAACGGCGCCCTCTTTTTGATCCTTCGACATCCAAATGTCTTCAGTGAGGCCGCCGCCTGGGATTGTCCGGCACAACTCAGTGATCTGTCGGCATATTCAGCTCTGCCGATGAACTTTGGCACCCAGGCAAATTTCAATCTTTACAATATTCCCGCTCTAGTATCGAGCAATGCGCAGGCGTTCCAATCACAAAATCGGTTGTGGATCAGCGGAGACCAGGCGATATTTACCGCTGACATGACTCAACTGCATCAGGAGTTGACCGCAGCTTCGATTCCTCACACCTGGGTACAAGGCGGCGCTCGCGTCCACACTTGGAGCAGCGGCTGGTTGGACGGTGCGGTCACCGCGCTCGACGCTAACGCAACGCTCACGGCACCGGTAGACCCAAATGAGCAGCGGATTATTGCTTATGGGCTCAGGAATCCTCACGTAGCTTTTCGACCTGGAACACAAGAGATCTGGATTGGCGACCGCGGCTGGAACACTACGGAGGAAATCAATCGGATTCCGGACGCAACGACGGGAGTTATGGAGAACTTTGGCTGGCCCTGTTACGAGGGCACGGGCACAACTGCGTATTCCGCACTTGGGATATGCACTTCACTCTATTCTCAAACAAATGCGACCACTGCACCTTATTACACATACAACCATCAAGCAAAGGTGGCGGCCGGGGATGAGACGGGTGTAGGTAGCGGCGCAATCTCCGGTTTGACTTTTTACGATTCGGGTAGCTATCCGGCCACGTATCAAGGTGCACTCTTCTTCGCTGACTATTTGCGCAACGATATCTGGGTCATGTTCAAAGGCACGGATGGACTTCCTAATCCAGCCAACATCGCTAACTTCATGTTGGGAGCAGCGAGTCCGACAGACTTGAAAATCGGCCCGGGGGGAGATTTGTTCTATGCGGACCTTAACGGCGGAACCATCCGGCGCATAACCTATTCTCAGCCTGTGATCCGCAGCAATGGCCGACCTTCGGGCACGCTGCCTTCCGGCACTGCTCAGACGATCATCAGTTTGACCACTGACCAAAATGCCAGTTGCCGCTATGCGACAACGGCGGGAATAACGTACGCCGCAATGCCAAACACGTTCAGTAGCACAGGTGGAACAGGGCACTCGACGCTGGTGACGGGATTGACGGATGGCGGGAACTATAACTTCTTCGTCCGCTGTGAAGATGCACGCGGAAATACAAACTCAGACGATTTCTCAATTACTTTCTCAGTCGCAAGAGCTGGCGACACAACGCCGCCGCTGCGGAGCGGGGGGCAGCCGAGCGGGGTCTTGACGAGCGGCAGCAGCCAGACGATTTTGCAACTGACCACCGACGAGAATGCCACCTGCCGCTATGCCACGAC
>DASREJ010000035.1:0-5180 GCA_035652115.1 Bryobacteraceae bacterium | reverse complement strand
ATTTCCGGGCGTTGCGCTGCGAATCCTGTCACGACTTGATTGTGGGAACGCCCAAGCCTGGACCGATCTTGGGACTTACGGGAATTCAGCATCCAAGAGATTGGATGCTGCAGCACTTCGATGAAAATCGACCGGGGCAAGATGGAAGTCCCTCGACTTCTCTCACGATGCCTCAACGTAATGCGCTGGTGGTGTTCGTTGCGAATCTGAAGCCCGATTTGCTCGTCACGCTGCTGGCTACTTCTCCGCAATTCATCAATGGCGCACAAATATTTGTAGCTAGCGCCTGTGCCAGTTGCCACAAAGTAAATGGCATCGGGGGCGATTCAGGTCCGAGTTTGAATGGCGTCTTCAGCCGTCGAAGCGAGACCTGGATTCGCGAGCATTTTGCCGCTCCTCGGAAATTGTCGCCAGGTTCCATCATGCCGCCATACAAATTCAACCCGAAAGACGAGGACGACCTCATCAAATATTTGCTTTCACTTCCCGAATGAATGCGCGTATCGGCACCGAGATAACAAATCTCACAAACTGTAAAACCGTTGTAAAAACCAGAATGCTCCGTGGCGCGCGACTAGCAATTGCCCGCGCAAGAGGTCAAAATAGTCTCCGTACGTGGCCCTATCTCAACAGAAGAACTCCCCTTTGAGAAGGCAGTTCGAATCAAAAATATCACTGGAGAGCGTGCGGTATTTCCAAGGTTTTGCAACATACACAAGATCGGCTCTCGCCATTTGGTTGTGCGCGTGTCTTTCGTCGAATCTTGCCGCGCAGTCGCCAATCTTTCCTCCATTCAGTCAAAGCAGATCGGCGCAGCAGGGCACTTCACCGCTTGGCGAACAATTCGGCCAATACCGGACTTGCACACCGGCCGAATACGGAGATCCCACGGCAGATTGCATTCCACAAACGAATCAGCAAGGCGCATACTACAACACAAACGACTTTAGTCAGTTCGGGTCCTATTCGAGCTCGCTTCCGAACAGTCGCGTTCCTTCGAATGAAATGACTCCGCAGGACCCGATGGGTTCCATGCGCGACGCCTCTTCGATAACTCCTCCCGCTTACAACCAGAAGGAACCGCCAACGGAGTTTCAGAAATATGTTGCAGGTTCCGTTGGTCAAATGCTTCCGATTTTCGGGGCCAGCCTATTTGAGCACGTGCCCGCAACGTTCGCGCCCATCGATCGGGCCCCGGTGAGTGTCGACTATGCAATTGCGCCAGGCGACGGATTGCAAATATCAGTCTGGGGCGAAGTCAATTTTTCACGCCAGGCGATTGTAGGCCGAACGGGCGAAATCATTTTACCGGACGCGGGCCCTATCTCAGTCGAAGGAATGAATTACTCGCAAGCCGCAGCGATGATCAAATCCCGGCTTTCGCATTTTTACAAGAGCTTTGATGTAAGTGTTACTTTGTCGCGGCTCCATTCGATTCAGATTTTTGTCGTCGGAGAAGCGCGCCGGCCAGGAAGTTATACCGTTAGTTCGCTGAGCACGTTGGTTAACGCCGTGTTCGCGTCTGGAGGCCCTTCGTCGCGCGGCTCAATGCGAGACATTCAACTGAAACGGGGTGCCCAAACTATAAGGCACTTTGACCTATATCAGCTTCTGCTTGAGGGAGACAAGTCGCAGGACGCGCAGTTAGCGGCAGGTGACGTAATTTTCATTCCGCCTGCTGGACCTCGCATCGCGATTGCAGGAAGCGTTGGGCATGCCGCAGTCTACGAAATCAAACCGGGCACAACGCTGGCACAAGGGTTGACATTGGCGGACGGCCTCTCACCTCTGGCAATGGTGAATCAGGCGTTACTGGAACGTATCGCCGACGGCTCGGCTCTTCAGGTGCTTCGCGTTTCAATGGATGCCGATGGGCTCCAAACCAAGCTTTGTAATGGCGACATCATACGCCTTGTGCCCGTTGTTCCACGCTTCGAAAACGCAGTTACATTGCGCGGAAACGTAGCAAACCCCGGAAGGTTCCCGTGGAAGCAAGGGATGCGCTTGAGCGATCTCATTCCCAACAAAGAATATCTTTTGACGCGGGACTACTGGAAAGCGCGCAATGTATTGGGAAGCGGCGAGGAGCAGATAGACGGAGAGAATCTGGATGCTGTCGACGGCGATGCACAGACCAGTGCAGGCGGCGAGCATCCGAAGAGCGCGCCACTGGGAAAATCGAGCGCCAATACCGTGCAAGTCAGTTATCAGGAACAGAACCGGAACCCGCAAGCCGATGCGTCCCTGGGCGCTGCCATGGGTCCGGACAACGTTCCTCCGCTGCGAACTTTCAATCCACGATATACAGTTCAACCAGCCGTGCCTGAGATCAATTGGGAGTATGCAGTTATCGAACGGACGGATCAGAGGACGTTAGCCACTGATAACATTCCTTTCAACCTCGGCAAGCTTATCTTGTCTCGCGATCGAACGCAGGATCTGCAGCTTCTTCCCGGCGACGTGGTAACCATCTTTTCTAAAGCCGACTTCGCCGTGCCTCGCTCACAACAACGCACGCAAGTACGAATAGAGGGAGAAGTCGCGATGGCCGGTGTCTACACGATTTTGCCGGGAGAAACGTTACGACAGGTACTAACTCGCGCGGGCGGTCTAACTCCGAATGCTTACATCTATGGATCTCAGCTAACACGCGAGTCTACGCGCAGGGAACAGCAAAAAAGATACAACGATTTTCTGGATCAACTGGACAGGCAAATTAGCGAGGCGGCATCCAATTTGTCAAGCCGAGTTACATCACCCCAGCAGGCGGCAACTGCTCAGACTTCCGTCACGAGCCAGCGTGACATGGTGGAGCGCATGAGAAAAGTGGCGATGAACGGCAGAATCGTGCTGAATATGTCGCCGACCGATCACGGCATCAAAGCATTTCCGGATTTGCCATTAGAAAACGGGGATCGACTGTATATCCCAAGCCGGCCCTCAACGGTAAACGTGATCGGAACCGTGTACGAACAGGCCTCTTTCCTATATGAGGAGGACTATCGTACCGGAGACTATCTTCAGAAAGCGGGCGGGCCGGCTCGTTCCGCCGACAAAAGTCACATGTTTGTAATTCGTGCAGACGGATCGGTGATTAGTCATGGAACAAATGCGACTATGTTCGCCAAAGGCTTCGATGCACTTCCCATGTATCCAGGCGACACGCTGGTAGTGCCGACTTACATAAACAAGAGTACGTTCGTCCGTAGTCTTATCGATTGGTCGCAGATCTTCAGCAATTTCGCGCTGGGAGCTGCAGCCGTCAACGTCCTGCATTGAGAACCAGTGCCGACGATTTTTCAGACCGAGGACTTAGCCGCCGAAAAGGCGGCGATTTCCGCCATTATTGCTAATCAACAAGCGGAGATTTCTTTAACCGAAGTTTTCGGCACCTTGGCTGCACATGCGAAGACGGTTCTTTGGGCTGCTTTAGCCGCCGGAGTCGTTTCAGCAGGAGTAGCATTTCTGATTCCTGTCGAGTACACGGCTGAAGCGGTGATTCTGACGCCGCAGCAGCCGCAACCCTCGTTTTCGGCTATGGCGCAACTGGCCGGCGGTAACGCTGTATCGGGTCTGGGCCTATCGAGCTTGGGTTTACTTACCGGCTTGGGGCTGCACAATCCTTCGGATTTGTACGTCGGCATTTTGGAAAGCCGCACGATTGCGGATGCACTTATCAGCCGTTTCCATTTGAAACAGGTTTACGACGACAAATACACTCAGAACGCACGAAAGCACCTCGCGCGTAGAACAAGCATTAAGGCTGGGAAGGACACGCTCATTCACATCCGGATTGACGATCGTGATCCCGTGCGTGCAGCGCAGCTTGCCAATGCTTACGTTGAGGAGTTATCACAGCGTAACGCAACTGTGGCGCTGACGGACGCATCTCAGCGCCGCCTGTTTTTCGAACAGCAGGTGACCAAAGAGAAGGACCTGCTAGCCAAAGCCGAGGACGCTCTACGGGAGACGCAGCAGTTTACCGGATTGGTGGAACCCGGCAGTCAGGCGGGCGCACTCATAAGATCGGCTTCACAACTCAATGCAGAAATCCTGAGCAGAGAAGCTGAGGTTGCAGGTATGCATACCTTCCTCGCCGATGACAATCCCCGGTTTCAAATGGTGAATCGACAGCTTGCCGCGCTTCGAGCTGAATTGGCAAAGCTGGAAAGCGGCGAACACGTTGCGGGCACACCCGAAGTGCCCGTAGGCAAACTTCCGCAAGCGGCACTTGCTTACCTTCGAAAGTATAGAGACGTCAGATATCACGAAAGTCTATACGAAGTACTATCAAAGCAATACGAAGCCGCCCGGTTGGATGAGGCGAAGGCCGCGCCACTAATCCAAGTTGTCGACGCAGCGGTTGTTCCGGAAAAGAAAAGCTGGCCACCCCGCACGATCATTATCCTCACTAGCATTTTTCTCGCTGCCGTAATCGCTTGTTGTTGGATTCTTGTGACTAACAGGCAAGCGAGACAAGGCGAGTCGTGAGCGGCAGAGCAGCGCCCTTCGTTCGAATCGGCGCGACCTGATCTCATGTCCTCTCGACGGCTACTAATAGAGAACATCACATCCCTAGCCGCGCTCCAAGCGCTTAATTACGCTGCGCCGCTGATTACGCTGCCCTATCTGGTTCGCGTGCTGCAGCCTGCTCACTTCGGTCTGGTGTCCTTCGCACAGGGCGTTGTTCTGTATTTTGACTTCTTCACCGACTTCGGATTTAACTTCAGTCAAACTCGCGCTATTGCGGCGTGCCGGCACGAGCGGGAATCGGTGTCGCGGATTTTCTGGTCCACCATCTACGCGAAGTCTCTATTGATGTGCATCAGCGCGGTTGCGCTTACGCTACTAGTAGTCTTCACGCCGAAGATGCGGGAAACGCCTCTGCTCTATGCAGTCAACTTCATGTACGTCATTGGCACTACATTCTTCCCAGTCTGGCTCTTTCAGGGCTTGGAAAAGATGAAGCTTGGCGCAATACTTTTCGGAATTGCACGCCTATTGACAATTCCAGCGTTGTTTTTGTTTGTGCGGCAACCGCATGACTACATCATTGCCGGCGCAATTCAGGCAAGCGTCGAAGTCGTAGCCAGCATTTTTGCATGGCCCTTTATGCTGAAGCGCTTCCACCTAAGTTGGTATCCACCTTCTCTGGGCGAAATCGTGGCGACCCTAAAGCA
>DASREJ010000034.1:0-23004 GCA_035652115.1 Bryobacteraceae bacterium | reverse complement strand
CTGACCTCCTCCCTTCCTTTTATGCTTCACGATCCAGCCCATCTTCGTCGGTTCGCGGTCGCCGGGGCGGGCGAACTCGCTGCCACGGGCAGTCCCGCGCCGAATGACGCCGCCAGCTTCCATGCGCCTTTGTGCAAGACTTATCAAGACCGTTGCCTTGTAATTATCCGACCTAACGGCGCGGCAGGACTAATCACGCTCAAAGCGGAGGCCGAAGGTCTGAAACCGGAAATGATTTTTGTGAAAGCGCGTTAACCTCGAATCCCCGCATGAGATACTTTCTCCATTTTCTTGCGCTCTCCTTTATGAGTTCTTCGTTGTTCGCCCAACGGCAGTCCGACCTGTCGCAATACATACTTACGCCACCAGCATCTGCAGTGCTGCGCATCAACGGACCATCAGTGTTTGGTGTCCGGCCGGGCTCGCCTTTTCTTTACACAGTTCCGGCAACCGGCAGCCGTCCGATGGAGTTCGCTGCCGAAGGTCTTCCCCAAGGACTGAGCATCGATCATCAATCCGGACGCATCACTGGCAAACTCGAAAAAGCAGGTGAATACGAGGTGATCTTGAAGGTGCGAAATGGGGTGAATTCAGCCGTTCGCAAATTTCGAATTGTTGCCGGGGAGGAAATTGCGCTGACGCCGCCGATGGGCTGGAACAGTTGGAATAGTTGGGCCGTTGGAGTTGATCAGAAGAAGGTTCTGGAATCGGCGCACATCCTGGTTTCGTCCGGTTTGATTAACCACGGCTGGTCCTACGTCAACATCGATGACTCGTGGCAAGGCCGACGGGAGGGCGCGGACAAGGCGTTGCTGGCAAATGAAAAGTTTCCAAATATGAAAGCTTTGTGTGAATCCATCCATGCCATGGGGCTAAAGACGGGAATCTATTCCACACCTTGGATAACTTCCTACGCCAACTACCCCGGAGGCACGGCCGATAATCCCAAAGGCGAGTGGTCCCGCGAAGGCTTGGGTGGGGATGCGGGACATAAGATCGGGCGAATCCATTTCGCAAAAGCGGATGCCAGGCAGTATGCCGAGTGGGGATTTGACTATCTTAAGTATGATTGGAATCCCAATGACGTCGATAGCACGCGGGACATGTCCGAGGCGCTTCGCTCAACCGGGCGAGACATTGTTTTCAGTCTCTCCAATGCGGCTCCTTTCGATAAACGCGATGAGCTCTCGCGCTGGACCAATGTCTGGCGGACCACCGGCGACATTTGGGATCACTGGGAACCTCGCAGCGATCAAACCTATCATGTCTCGCTATCCCAGATTATCGATTCCAACGAAAAGTGGGCAAAAGTCGCCCGTCCGGGGCATTGGAACGATCCGGACATGCTGGTGGTTGGCTGGGTGAGCGTGGGATCGGCGATGCACCCCACGCATCTGACGCCGGACGAGCAATACGCGCACATCAGCATGTGGTGCATGATGTCGGCGCCTTTGTTGATCGGCTGCAATCTCACGAAGCTCGACGACTTCACGCTCGGCTTGCTGACCAACGACGAGGTGCTTGCGATCGACCAGGATGCACTAGGCAAGCAGGCCGTTCGGATCGCCGACTTGGGCGACGTTCGTGTTTATCAAAAGCCGATGGAGGATGGGGCCTCTGCGCTCTGTTTCCTTAACATGGGAGAGAAGGAATCGACTGTAACGCTGGACGGATTGGCCGGATATGGCTTTGGTGGCAGACAGCAGGTTCGCGATTTGTGGCGGCAAAAGAATTTGAAGGATGCTGAAGGCTCGCTAAGCGCCACGGTGCGCCCGCATGGCGTGATGCTCTACAAGCTTACGCCACGAAGCAAATAATCGAAGACCGTGAAGACGAAACTTTTCCCTTTGGTGCTGCTCGGCGTGATCGCCTCCTGCATCTGCGATGCGCAAGTGAAGCCGCCCGCTCCGTTCGGACCAGTGCCGTCGGAAAACCAGTTGCGATGGCAGGAGATGGAGTTCTACGCCTTCATCCATTTTTCGCTGAATACTTACACCGACCAGTCGTGGGGCTTTGGAAACGAGGATATCAAAACATTCAACCCGACAAAACTCGATGCTCGCGAATGGGTGCGGACTTGCAAGGAAGCGGGCATGACCGGCGTAATCATTGTGGCGAAGCACCACTGCGGATTTTGCCTCTGGCCTTCCAAATACACCGACTATTCCGTGAAGAACGCGCCGTGGAAGAATGGCAGGGGCGACGTGGTGCGCGATGTGGCCAGCGCGTGCAAGGAATACGGCCTGAAGTTCGGAGTCTATCTCTCCCCGTGGGATCGGAATCGCGCAGACTACGGCAAGCCGGAATATATTACCTACTTTTGCAATCAACTTACCGAGCTGCTAACGAATTACGGGCCGGTGTTCGAGACGTGGTTCGACGGTGCGAACGGAGGCACGGGTTACTACGGCGGCGCGAACGAGGAGCGGAAGATTGATCGCAAGACTTACTACGACTGGCCGACTACCTATGCGCTCGCGCGAAAGCTTCAGCCCGGAATTGTTATCTGGAACGATGGTGGCGATCGCGCCGATCTGCGCTGGGTCGGGACCGAGGCCGGTTTTGTCGGCGAGGCAAACTGGAGCAAGTTGAACGCGACTGGCGATGTGGACTGGGGCGGATTGCAATTTGGCAAGGAAGACGGCGACGCCTGGGTGCCCGCGGAAGTAAACACGTCGATCCGGCCCGAGTGGTTTTACCATCCCAGTGAGGATGGCAAGGTAAAGACGATATCGCAGTTGATGGACACCTACTACAACTCCGTCGGCCGCAACGCGCCGCTCCTATTGAATTTTCCGATCCGGCCCGATGGAACGATTCATCCTACCGACGCGAAGAATGCAATCGAGATGGGCAAAGTGATCAAGCAGACCTTTGCCATTAACCTCGCGAGGAATGCGAGAGTCGAGGCATCCAACATTCGCGGCAATTCGCGGGCATTCGCTGCGGCAAATGTCGTGGATGAAAACAAGAATACCTATTGGGCCACGGACGATGACATCCGCACAGCGTCGCTCACCATCGACCTCGCGCAGCCAGCATTATTCAACCGCTTCATGGCGCAGGAATACATCCCGCTCGGACAGCGCGTGAAGGGCTTCACCGTCGACGCATTCGTCGATGGCGCCTGGAAGGAAGTCGCCCGAGGCAGCACCATCGGCTACAAGCGCATCCTGCGTTTCCCCGCCGTCAAAGCATCGAGGGTGCGCTTTAACATCACCGACTCGAAGGCATCGCCGGTTATTTCAAACATCGGACTCTATAACGCGCCGCTGATTCTCGACGCGCCGATCATCACGCGAAATCGCGCGGGCGAAGTTTCCATCAAGTCCGGCGATGTCGGGCCGTTGTTCTACTACACGCTCGATGGCAGCACGCCGACTCCCAGATCGGCGCGGTTCGCCGGGCCGGTGCCGACGAGTGATGGAAAGCTCGAGGTAAAAGCGATCGCCTACGATCCGGCCACGGGCAAATCGAGTCCGGTGACTGACGAGAAGTTCGATATTTGCCGAAAAGACTGGCGCATCATGGACGTGGACGGCACTGAGCCTTACGCGATTCTCGATGGCGATCCGGGCACTTCCTGGAAACAGCCGAAGGACAAAACTATGCCCGTGGATCTGGTCATCGATCTCGGCAGCGAGAAAGTTTTGTCCGGCTTCAAATACTTTCCCGACCAAGGCATGTGGGGACCGGGCGTCATCGCGGCTTACGAATTTTACGTCTCCCCCGACAACACGAACTGGAAGCTCGCGGACAAGGGCGAGTTCTCGAACATCAAGAACAACCGCGTCGCGCAGCTCAAAACGTTTTCACCCGCCAAAGGCCGTTACATCAAACTGCGAGCCTTGCGAAACACCGACGGCAGCAACGACGTCGGCTACGCCGAGGTGGATGTCATCACCGTTGCAGACAAACCATTATGAAAACCTCCTCATTAAAACATCACCTCCTCTTGTTCTGCTGCCTCGCATCGACGACGCTCGCAGCAGACTTGAATCCCCTATTTCAAAACAATGGCGTGCTGCAATGCGACCGGCGCGTTCCGGTTTGGGGCACCGCGCGCGACGGCGAAAAAATCACGGTGACTTTCGCCGGCCAAAACGTTTCCACGACTGCGGCGAACGGCGCGTGGAAAATCTGGCTCGCACCGATGAAAGCGAACGTCACACCGCAAACGCTCACCGTGCGCGGCGACAATGTTCGTGAAATCACCAATGTCCTCGTCGGCGAAGTCTGGATTGCCAGCGGGCAATCGAACATGGAACGCCAGCTCGGCTCGCGCGCCGGCCAGAAGCCAATCACGGATGGCGAAAAGGAAATCGCCGCGGCAAACTATCCGCAAATCCGCGAGTTCCACGTGGCGCAAACGAAGTCGTTCGCGCCGCTGACAACGGTGAATGGCAAGTGGACGGTTTGCTCGCCGGAGACTGTCGGAGATTTCAGCGCCGTCGGTTACTTTTTTGCACGCGATCTTTTTGCCGCGCGACACGTGTCGATTGGCATCATCCACAGCTCGTGGGGCGGCACTCCGGCGGAAGCTTGGACGAGTGAAATGGGGTTGCAACAATTGCCCGACTTCGCCGATGCGCTGGTGCAGCTGAAAAAACTCATCGCTGATCCCGTGCTGGCCGAGCGCCAGACGCGAGCGGCGCAAAATGCATGGTTTGAAAAAGTCGATCCCGGCTCAAAACCGGAGGCCGCGTGGAGCACCGCAGAGCTGGACACAAGCGATTGGAAAACGATGACGCTGCCTGCGTTTTGGGAAAGCCAGGGCTATCCTGATTTCGACGGCACTATCTGGTTCCGGCGCAGTTTTGATCTGCCGGAAGACTGGGACGGCAGCGACGCGGAGCTACACCTCGGGGGAGTGGATGACATTGATGCCACCTGGGTCAACGGCACGCAAGTCGGCGCGACGGTCGGCTGGGAAAAAGCGCGCGTCTACCGTGTGCAGGCGAATTTGTTGAAACGCGGTGCGAATGTCATCGCCGTGCGTGTGCTCGATACCGGCGCCAACGGCGGGATGTATGGCGGCAACGACAAAATGCGGCTGGTTTTCAATGCCGGTGGAACGACGAATTCGATTCCGTTTTCCGGTTCGTGGATGTGCAAACAAAGCGTCTCGCTGAAGCAAACTGGATGGCCGCCAAACGCTTTTAGTCAAAGCCCGAGCGCACCGACCGTGCTTTACAACGGCATTATCGCACCGCTGCTGCCGTTTGCGATGCGCGGTGTCATCTGGTATCAAGGCGAGTCGAATGTCGGGCGCGAGCGGCAGTATCAGACGTTGTTTCCCGCGATGATCGCCGACTGGCGTCGCGCTTGGGGCGAAGGCGACTTTCCATTTCTGTTCGTGCAAATCGCGCCCTTCAACGGCACGTCGCCCGAAATCCGCGAGGCGCAACTGCTCACTTTGCAACGCTCAAAAAACACCGCGATGGCCGTAACGATTGATTGCGGCGACGCGAATGACATTCATCCGCCGCACAAGCAGCCGGTCGGCGCGCGGCTCGCGCTGGCGGCTCGTGCTTTAGCCTACGGCGAACACATTGAATACTCCGGCCCGATTTTCGATTCGCAAAAAATTGATCACGCAAATGCCAACTTGCATTTCACCCATCTCGGCGGCGGACTCGTCGCCAAAGACGGAGAGTTAAAAGGTTTCACGATCGCTGGAGCGGACAAAGTATTTCATCCAGCGCAGGCGAAGATAGTCGGCGATACTGTCGTCGTAAATTCGCCGGACGTGCCGCAACCGGTCGCCGTGCGTTACGGCTGGGCCCCTGTGCCGGAAGGCAATCTCTTCAATCGCGCAGGCCTGCCCGCCTCGACATTCCGCACGGATGTGGACTAAGTCCTTTTTATTGCCGCGCAGTAGAGACCGCAGACGGGTGCTCCATGCACCGCAGCATCGACACCAGCTCTTCGCTCGGTGCATAAGGTTCACGGCGGGATATTGCACCGCCAATATCCCACAGGACGGGCACCATTTTTCTTTTCAAAGCGGCCTGGAACACCGACTGGGTCCAGAGGTCACTGTAAGTTTTCTCCTTCTTGGAACACATCGAGAATTCGCCAATGTATGCGGGGACATGGGTGCGAGCGCAAAACTCTTTCATTTTATCGAAAGAGTCGTTCAGCGCTTTGAGGTCTGCCTCGGTGCCCCAGGTGAGCTGCATCTTTCCCCAAGAGGCGTCCGAACTGAGGCCGACGAACGTCCACGGCGCATAATAATGAACCGAGACAAGCAACTTGCCGGGCACGGTGTCCTTCGGCAAATGGTAGTTCGGTCCGCTGGTCTTCTCGAAATTCGTGCTATAGCCTATGACGATAAGCAGGCGCTGGGCGTTATTGCCCCCGGTCTTGCGGACCGTGTCGATGAAGATCTGGTTGACGCGCGTCAACGTGGCGAACGCCTTCTCTTCCGATCCCTCGTTTTCGAAATCCGTTTCCTCGTTAAGCGCCTCGAAGAGGAGCTTTTCGTTCTTGCCAGCAAAATGGCGGGCTATCTGTTCCCAATACGAACGGAATTTTTTCTCCGCCTCCGGACTGAAAGTATGAAAGGTGTCGGGATAGCGTTCCTTCACGCCCGAATCGATCCAGCCTCCATCCCAGTGAATATTGACCACGCAAAACATGCCGGCTTCGATGATCCAGTTGACAACCTCGTCAATGCGCCCGAACTCTTCCGGCGTGATGCGTCCTTTGTCGGAAAAGGTATCCCATGCCACAGGCAAACGAACCGACTTGAAGCCAGTGCGCGCGAGACTCTGGATGAAACCTTTCGTAATAATCGGACTGCCCCAGCCGGTCTCCCAATGCACAACATTGTCAAAGGTATTGCCGATGTTGATGCCGGGGGTCATGAGATCAACCGCCGTCCATGCATCGAGGCCGGACTCCGCAAGCTGCGTAGTGTTTCCATCCGCCGGCGGTTCATGCTGAGCGGATTCCATTGCGGCCTTTGCGAGTTCACCAAGGTTGGTGGCTTTATGGGGTAGCGATCGGGCTGCTCCGTGAAACTGCACGAACACACTCTCGGCCGTGATGTCGGTAACCGATACCTTGCTGGATAACGGCACCTCGACGGAACCTATCGTTTTGCCGCCGAGCATCGCGGGAAATTCCGTCGTCTCAAGAAGCACCACTTCATGCGGCCAGCGGTTCTTATGCGAAATCAACCATGCTATGGGATCAACCGGCGCCGGTGTTGGAGCCGGACTGAATGTAAGAGCAGGCACTGGTGTAGGTGTTGCAGCGAATGAGACAGTCGGGACAGGCGTCGCGGTAGATGCAGGCGCGACCATGGGCGCGGTTTTTGGCTTTGGATTTGCGGGTTTCTCAAAGCTGGTGATGATGCGCTGCCAAGCCTGTCTGGGAGACTCATCGTTGTGATACATGGCATAACCGAAAGCCATGCCTAGGAGCAAAACTAGAGTGAGTAGTATATTAATACAACCGAAACGCTTATTCTTAGGATTCATGATTGTTTGTGTCTGTCGCTCCTATCTCAATTCATTCCTGACAGACCTAGGCCTGCGCCATCAAAGTAGCGGCAAGGATCGCAATCTTGGCATCGTTCCTAGGTAGATGCCGGATTGTAATTGCGCTCAACTGGGACTTAGGCCGGCGATTAAGCCATTGCAAAGTATAAAGGTAGCGCCATTCAACCGGATCCTGATCGTCCTTGCCAAGGCGGAACATCTTCGACGTTTCATTGCAAAAATGAGGAAAGGTCGGCCACCAATCCTGCACGCCGGATTCGCACATCCAGTGATCCTTCACGTCGGACTCAGGTGGAGGAGTGAAGTAAGCAATGAGAGGATGTGATTCCTCTTTTCCATCCGCCCATTTATAGACCATCTCTGCGATAGGACCATGAGTGGCTATAAAACCGGCCGCTACTAAAAAGAAGACTGCTTCGCAGGAATGGTTGCCAGTGGGGATAGTGACGCTGGCTTGAGTCTGCAAAAGCACGAATCCTTTGCCTGCATTAGGCTTTTCATCAATCAACTGGAAGGGCACTGAGTTGATTGTTTGTTGCCCGGCCACCAGCGGCAGACCGAGGCCTTCCTCCCATTTGGAGATATCCTTGCGCGTTTTATAAGAATGGGTTGCATGCTTACGCAGATTGAGCGGTTGCCATTGCCACACTTTTGCCGATCGAGCTAAAGGATGAAAGGGTTCCGTCCCGCTCGATAACGATTTAGCCTTCGGAGATTTCGCAGTCTTCCCCTTTGTGCGCTTCACTTGGGAAGAAGGTTGCTCCAGCGTTCGGACGGTGTAGCCATTTCTCCACTTTCCCTGGATGTAGCAGTGAACCGGATGTTCGGGGAGTCCATGATTATTGCGCAGTAGATTACTGATTACCATGTTTACAGCACTTGCTCCGACGCTCTTGTAATCAAACACCACGCCCGCTAGAGGCACATGAGTGCCTTCAAACATATTGATGTCCACATAGCCTATGTTCATTGGCACTTGAATTCCCAATGCGTTCAACCATGAAAGAATCTCATCGCCGTGCCCTATGATCGCATCAGGCTTTTCCGTTTTCAGCCAGTTGGAAAGACCTTGCAAGGACCAGTCCGCAATCAGCCCGACAGTCTGCTCCGGCGGAAGCTGGCATTGATAGTCGAGAAACATCGCGCGACTGCGATGGTGGCTGAGTGCTACTTGAAAAGGCGAGATGCCATAACCGATGCGGCGATAACCAAGCCGCTTAAGATTGCGGATAGCCAGGTTGACCGATTGCACGGGATCCACGCTGCAGCGGTCGAGATCCGGTTTGATTAAATTGATGGAAATAGCGCTGCTCGAAAATTCCTTCCAATCCAGCGAAAGGTGTCCGCAACTCCGGCAGAGTGGTCCGATCAACAAGCCGCGAATGTTTCGCGCATAAAGAATGCGCGAAATGGTTTTGGAATCCATTTGCTTTGGCTCCAGAACAAACTCCTCAACTGTAAACCCGCACTTGGATGCAAGCATCCGCGCTCCCTCGAAGTAGAGCTGCGATCCAAGCCTTTGCTCGGGGCGAAACGAGGAGCTTTCCGCGGTCAGGAATGCGATAACGGAACTGCATTGCGGTTGTTTGTTTCCGCGCAGCGTGGACATGACGGTGGAGACAAGAAGATTGCGGCGATAGCCAAGACGATCGGCGATATCGCAAATCCGAGATGCAGTTTTTTCATCCACATTCGGCTCTCCCCGAAGTGCGCGGCTCACCGTCATGGCCGAAACGCCGGCGCTCTCCGCGATGGCGCGGACAGTAACCTGAGTCTTCATAGGTGTCGCCGCCAAATTAGTCTCAAGGCCGGGCTTCACAAAGCGAAATGTCGGAAGACGAAACCGGCTCCCGTTTCGCGTGGCCATTTAGCGCGGCGGGCACCGGCTCGAATATGGAGTCCTCAAAATGATATTCTGCCGCGAGCCGGAGGTCGCGGGATGAGCTTCCGATCAGGATGCGGAAATGCCCTTTCTCCGCCATCCAGCCGCTGCGCTCGGGATCAAAGAACATAAATGCTTTCACGTTCAATGGTATCGTGACCCTGCGCTGTTCACCCGGCTCCAGCATCATCTTTGCAAAACCCTTTAATTCTTTAACTGGCCGTGGCAGGGATGATTCGAGGTCCTGAACGTAGAGCTGTGCAACCTCTGCACCCCGGCGCGAACCGGAATTAGTGAGATTAAAGCTCGCGTTAAGGATTATCGCCCCTTCGCCTGATTCCAGCGTAAGATCGGAATAAGCGAAATCCGTATAGGAAAGTCCATGTCCAAAGGCGAAAAGCGGCTCAATGTTCTGATGATCGAAATGACGATAGCCTACCATCAAGCCTTCTTTGTAAAAGACCTTTCCATTTAGCCCCGGATAAGTATCCGATCCGAAATCGTGGGCAGAGATATCTTCGATGCGATGGGGAAAAGTGCAGGGCAGTTTACCGGATGGCGCGACATCTCCAAAAACGACACGGGCGATCGCGGTCCCCTGCTCTACTCCGCCATACCATGCTTGCAAGACCGCCGGCACGGATGCGATCCAGGAATCCATTTCGACAGGCGAACCTGAAACTATAACTACAATGGTGCGCGGATTGACTTCTGCAACACGTCTTATGAGTTCATCCTGTCCGAATGGAAGAGCAAGACTGGCGCGGTCAGTGCTTTCATCATCGAGATACGGCGCTCTGCCAAGTCCTGCGAATACGATGGCGACGTCCGCCCGACTAGCCGTTTTTACAGCGCGTTCCAAAGCTTCCTGGCCGGCATCCTCAGCGCTGTATCCCACGGAATAGGTAATATCGGCGCACAGGCCGGCACGTTGTCTGATGCCCTCGAGCGAATTGACCTCGTGCATTACCTTCACGCCGGCGCCAAAGCCACCTTTCGAGTGTTTGCGAATGGCGTTTTCGCCGATTACCGCGATGGACCGCACCTTATCGAGCAGGACCGGAAGAAGGTTTCCTTCATTCTTTAACAAGACAATCGCCTCCTCGGCCAACTCGCGTGAAATAGCGCGATGATCTGGCGAGGCTAGTATTCCGGAAGGACGGTTTTCCTCTTGCTCCATGCCGCCAGTGGCGATAAGCACCCGAAGGTTACGCCGCACTTTTTCATCGAGGAGTTCGATGTGGTAACGCCCGTCGAGGATGCCATCGCGGAATGGTTCCGAAAGAAAATGTTTCTCGGGCGGAAGTTCAGTTCCCATTTCGAGATCCAGTCCGTTGAAAACAGCCTCGGTCGTGTCGTGAACGGCGTTCCAGTCGGACACGACTAGCCCTTTGAAATTCCATTCAGTCTTAAGGACGTGGTTGAGCAGATAGCTATTATGTGAGCACCACTGGCCGCGCAGTTTGTTGTAGGCGCCCATAACCACCCAGACTCCGGCTTCCTGAACTGCTGCCTGGAAAGCGGGGAGATAAATCTCGCGCAGGCTGCGTTCGTCAACCTGAACGTCAATCGTCATGCGATCAATTTCCTGGTTATTTACGGCAAGGTGTTTGACGCATGCCGCCACCCCTAGCGATTGGACTCCGCGGATGTATGCCACCGCCATGCGAGAAGCAAGGAAAGGATCTTCGCCAAAGTATTCGAACGTGCGCCCGCAGAGCGGCGTGCGCTGTATGTTCACGCCTGGAGCGAGCAGAATATTCTTTTTTCGGGCGCGAGCCTCCGAGCCGAGAAGCCTTCCACCGGCCTGCACCAATTCGGGATTCCATGTCGCGGCCATTCCGAGAGCAACGGGCAGCGCCGTTGCGTAATCATCCCATCGTCCCGCGGGAATCCAGCTATCCGGCGAGATTTCTTCACGAACACCATGCGGGCCGTCGGTCAGCCAGCGCGTTGGGATATTCAATCTTGGCACGCCCGCGGTGGTGAACTTTGTGTTGCCATGAACAAGACCAATCTTCTCCTCCAGTGTCAGGCGCGAGAGCAATTCTTCCACTCGAGATTCCAAGTCTGGATCCGAACAAGTGGAGTCAAACGTCGAGGCCAGGCTAGTGGAAGAAGTCATACAAAAAGAGTAGTTACCCCAATTCTAATCTCGTTCCCAAAAGCTGGAAACCGACGCAGACCACGCGCATTGTGTTTCAGTAACATTTTCGGCCGATTGCAGCAACGATGAGGCGGAAACGTGTGCACGACAAGTGAAGTGTTACTGTCACAAAACTTCTCATGGGGCTTAGGGACTCGCTCGCCCTGGCCCTATGGTAAAGGCAAAACGATTACGCAGCATTCCGTTCCATCGGGCTCAGGCAGGACTAGATGACGCACGGGCTGATATTTTCAACGTGCATCATCGAGACTGTCTTATAACGACAGCCTAATTCAAAATGTTGCCGCCGCGGTTTCCCCCGAAACCGCGGCGGCTATGATCTCCGTGCCCCTGCCGATCCCCAAATCGACTCACGGAAATCGAAATTGTTACGCCTTCCTGAAGTGGCGCGAACGCTGCCACATGGCGAGCATTCCAAATCCCCCGATCATCATGGCCGTTGGGAGGGAGAGGGTTGCGAGGCGGTTTTTCATAGAGCGTCTTGCTGTAGCCAAGGTGGACTCTTACATGCGGAACTAGCTCTCGCCAACACGACATCAAAAGATATTTATGTTACCGTAACCACCCGTAACGCCGCGGTAACTGCGCATTCTGTGTTACGATACTGGCATTCGCGGCAATGATGAGGCGGAAGTGTATGCCGGCAGGCGAGCTGTTACTGTCACATAACTTCATTCACTTTATCTCTCAAAAATAGCCCCCCGTCTTTATTTTCCATGATACAAGCCTTTTTATGATCCGATTTGTCCTTTCAGCAGCCCTCTGCGCCGCGACACTCCTAGCCGAAGGCAGACTATTGTTTGCCGAAAATGAGATGCCCGTGCAAAGGAGCATTTCCGCCGATCTCCAGCAGACCAACGGGCCACTTAACACCATGTTCAAACGCTGCGTCGGTGCGGGACGCGCGAACGAAGGCTTGCGAGCAGACTGGCAGCGGCAGCTCACCATTGCTCACCGCGAATGCGGCTTTGAATACATCCGCATGCATGGCTTGTTCACTGACGACATGGGCGTTTATCGCGAGGAAAATGGTGAGCCGCGATACAACTGGCAATACATAGACGAGCTTTACGATTTTCTCCACAGCATAGGCATGAAGCCCTTTGTGGAACTCGGCTTCATGCCCAACGCGCTGTCCAGCGGACCCAAAACCATATTCTGGTGGAAGGGCAACGTGACGCCGCCTCGCGACATGAACAAATGGGCAGGACTCATCAAAGCCTTTGTCGAACATGAAAGGGATCGCTACGGCGATGCGGAGGTGCGCACATGGTATTTCGAAGTCTGGAACGAACCAAACCTTACGGACGGATTCTGGGCCGGAACACAGCAACAGTATTTTGATCTCTACGCTGCGACGGCGCGCGCCATCAAGAGTGTTTCGCAGAACTACAAAGTTGGCGGCCCGGGAACAGCCGGCTGCGGTTGGATCAATGAGTTCCTTCATTTCTGCGACTCAACCCACACGCCGGTGGATTTCGTTTCCACCCACACTTACGGCGTCGAGAGCGGTTATCTCGACGAAACAGCGACTCACGGCACCGCACTTTCAAAAAATCCAAACTCCATCTTCGGCGAAGTGAAAATGGTGCGCCAGCAGATCACCGACTCCGCATTTCCGAAGCTGGAACTGCACTTTACCGAATGGAGCAGCTCCTACACACCAGCCGATCCATTTCACGACAGCTACCACAGTGCGGCTTATATTTTGGACAAGCTCAAGAACTGCGGCAACGCTGCAAATTCGATGTCCTATTGGACGTTTACGGACATCTTCGAGGAATCCGGCCCGCGCTGGGAAGCATTTCATGGCGGCTTTGGATTGATGAATTACCAGGACATCAAAAAGCCGTCGTATTACGCCTATCAATATCTGAACCGGCTAGGTTCCATGGAATTAAAATGCAGCGATTCATCGTCCTGGATTTGCACCAGCCAAGATGGCGGCGTGCAGGCGCTGGTATGGGATTTTACCAACACCTTTCCAGAGAAAAACATGATCAATCAGGTCTTTTACAAACGCGATTTGCCTTCGCAGCCCAAATGCAAAGTCACGCTCCATCTTTCGCACCTGCCGAAAGGCAAATACACGATCGATACTTACCAGGTAGGCTACAGGGTTAATGACGCCTACGACACCTATCGCGATTTAGGCTCGCCCGCGCAACTCACGAAAGCGCAGGTTGCGCAGATCAAATCTAAAAACAATGGCGCGCCGATTGAGACACACACCCTTGAAATCGGTGGCGACGGAAAATTCCAGGAGCAGTTCGACCTCCGCGACAATGACGTTGTTTTCATCACGCTCAACCCGCTGCGGTGAGAGGCAAGTTTCTTTTTCAAAAGAAAACGAAAATTAACATCTCTGCCGCTTCCGACTGCAAAGAAGAAACACAAGGTAAAATACTGTAACATGATCTTGCTTGGGACTGATTATTGAAAAACCCTTTATGCAGCAGGAGACTGCCCTCACACACATCCAACCCCCCAATGAAAACAATTAAATCTTCAAAACTCGTCTATCGAACCACCGTGTGCCTGTCAGTTGCTTGCGCGTTGCTGGGTTTCCAAACTCGAGCCATTGCGACGGCTCCGCTTTATCAATGGAACTTTAATAGCGGCGACGGCTCCAATACCGGCACCGGCACCGGCGGAACCCTCACACAAGATGTTGGCATCACATCGGGCTCGACCGGATATGCAGCAGGGTCATTCGTCAGTGGCGGTATTTCCGGAACTGTGGGTGACAATTCGTTCCAGCTCGGAAATGCCTGGGACAATTATTATGACGGGGCTTCCTACAGTCCGATTACCAATGCGGCTGGCATCAGTAACATCGACCTGACGGGCGTCACTCAGTTCACGATTACCATGTGGGTCAAATGGAATGGAGGAAGGGGTGGCGACATACTCGATATTGGGTCTTCAACCACTCCGGACGGGACTTCAAATCCCGGCATTACGATTGGGATGGCTCCCAGCTGGAATAACGGCATCCGTGTCGGCATTAACAATCACATTCAGTGGACGAATGATCCTTGGAATTCTGGAACCGACAGGGGATGGGTCTTTCTTGCGATTGCATACAATGGCAACAATGGCGCCTATTGGGGGCAATCCGCCATGAGCGCTCTTTACGGCGGCGGGGATAACAACGCTGCGCTCATCACCGGTGGCACGAATACTTCGGCCACGGTTGCGCAAAACTTTGGGATACACGACGGCAGCTACTGGAATTCCGCGGGAATCCCGGCTGTCGGCTCCACGGCGACTCTATTCCTCGGCAACAATGGAACCAATTCACAAGGTTTCGATGGTAACTTGGACGATGTCCGCATCTACAATGGCCTGCTCAGCGTTTCGGATATTGACGCTGTCCGCCTCGAAGGACTCGCGGTTCCGGAGCCATCAACAGCCATGATGTTCATCGTTGGCAGTGCCGGGGCTTTCGTTCTGATTGCTCGTCGTCGGGGCTTAGTCGGCCATCGATAAGATGAAGTCACAAGGCGAAGGGGCCGGGCACTTCCCGGCCTTTTTCGTTTTCAAAAAGGAGCAGAACTTTGCCTTCAGGAGATCGGCGAAAAGTTTGATTTAGCGCCGTTATGCGATTGACTCAATCAGTCTCGTTTCTATGAGCACGTTCAGGCGTCAGTTGTTTCTACTAGCTCTGGTTATCGGGCTAACTGGAACTTTGCATGCGCAAACACTGACGGACATTGGCTCTGCTGCGCCGAGTCCCGGAGCGAACGACGTTTTCCAACTCTCCACCAGCGGCAACCAGACTTCGCCCGATGGGCTGAACTACTACACGGATAACAATCCACCCGTCGGTCAGACCTTCACTACTGGAACCAGCGCGAGGAAACTCGTATCAGTCGCCATTAAGACTGCGGGATTGTTTTCCGGAGGCGGTTACGGCACGCCTTCCAGCACACCGACTTATTACCTGCGCATCTACTCGATAACCAGCGGTTCGGCGACCTTGCTGATTACTTTCAGTGCAGCGAATCCGGGCTTTACCGATGGCGACTGGTTGAAATGGAGCGGGCTGAACGTGCCGCTGGCCGCGAATAAGACCTACGCGTTTTCGTTTGGCAGGCAGCCGTCCACCGGCGGCTATGCGGCGCTGGCCGTGGCGACGAATGCCTACGCCGGCGGCGAAATCGCAGTCATACCCCTTAGCGGCGGCACGATCACCACGGGCAACAGTCACAGCTTTGATGCAGTGTTCGACCTTGGTTTGCAACCAGCGCCTGCCGACATACCAGCTTCAACGCCATGGCCGGTGCCGACCTATGGATGGAATCTGGGAAATACATTGGAAGCCACTTGGGGAGTGCCGGGCTGGACTGCGGCGCCCTTCTACACGGCCGCCAATGCCGGATTCAACGCCGTTCGCATCCCATGCGCCTGGGACTTCAATTCCACCACCAGCACCAGTGGTGGCGTCACCACCTACACGATTAATCCCGCTTTTATGGCGCAGGTGAAACAGGCCGTGGACTACGCAATTGCTGCGGGAATGTATGTCGTCATCAACGACCACTGGGATGATGGCTGGCTCGAGAACAATATAGGCACCACCGTTGATCCTACGATCAATGCGAAGATGAAGTCCTACTGGACGCAAATCGCCACCGCCTTCGCAGGCTACGACAATCACTTGCTCTTCGCCGCGGCAAACGAACCTAACGTGAGCAGTCCCGCTGTGATGAATACGTTGATGGTTTACTACCAGACTTTCATCAACGCGGTTCGGGGCTCCAGTGGCAATAACACGAACCGCTGGCTGGTGCTGCAAAGCGTATCGGATCCAACGTGGATGAATGCTTTGCCAACGGACACAGTCGCCAACCGACTGATGGTCGAGTATCATTGCTACTCGCCGGCCCAGTTCGCGATTTTGTCGAGCGACGCATCGTGGGGTATTGCGCAATACTTTTGGGGTCCGGCTTACCATTACTCCGGCGATCCAACCCGCAACTGCGTCGCGCCCGAAGAAGGGGGCATTGATTCGGGATTCCAGCAACTAACCGACCTGTATATCAGCAAGGGTATCCCGGTGATGATAGGTGAATTTGGGGTTGCAGGGAAACCCACTACCGGCGAGGAGGCAGCCTACAGTAGTGCCTCTTCGCTCTATTGGATCAAGTATGTGGCTGAGTCCGCCCGCGCCCACGGCTTGAGTCCTTTTAATTGGAGCACTCCGGGCAGCATCATTGACTGGACCACGGGCGCTGTCACCAACGCGGATGCTATCACAGCTTTGACCGGAGGAACCGCGCCACCGCCGCCAAACGGTGCACCCTACGCTCCGTCCGGTCTCATTGCTACCTCCGGCACGGGGCAGGTAAGCTTGTCATGGACTGCCGGGAGTGGAGCGACCAGCTACAATATCTATCGAGCTGCGGAGTCAGGCTATGAGAGTCCCATAGCACCGATAGCCAGCGGCATCGCCGGCACATCCTATATCGATACCAATCTCAATGCCGGCACCACCTACTATTACCAGGTGGTTGCTGTAAATAGCTCCGGGCAATCAGGTTTTTCAACCGAAGCCCATGCGACGACACCCGGCGTAAATCCGGATCCCGCGCAATACAACTTTGAGACTGACCCGCAACGTTGGTCATCAAGCGGTGATCAAATCACCGGAGTAGCTACATCCACCGCGCAACACTTTGTGGGCAGACAATCGCTTGCGGTGACCTTTAGCGGCACAGCCGCCGGAACGTCCTCGGTGATTTTAAATAACGTGCCTGCAACTCCCGGAACGACGATTACCTTTCGGGTTTGGATCCCAAGCGGCAGCCAGATCACGTCGATCCAACCCTATCTACAGGACTACAACTGGAACTGGAGCAGCAGTTTTTACGGAAGCCTCACTGCCAATGCCTGGAACACAATCACGCTAACGGTGCCGGGCACCGACCTGGCGCCCTTGCAGTTGCTCGGCCTGCAGTTCACAACAAGCGCCGCATGGTCGGGCACCTGTTACATTGACTCAATCGCGTGGGATACGCTTTCACCGCCTTCGCCACCCACAAGCCTTACAGCGGTCGGCGGCGACCACAAAGTCACCTTGAGTTGGTCTGCTTCTGCCACGGCCACGAACTACTTCATCAAGCGCTCGACTACAAGCGGCACGGGCTATTCCATCATTGGCAACAGTGCCGGTGTTGGCTTTACCGATACTGGCTTGGTCAATGGCACGATCTATTACTATGTCGTCGCTGCGTCCAATGCCAATGGCGTCAGCTCCAACTCCACCGAAGTCAGCGCCAAGCCATCTGAAATGATAGCGCGCTATGAATTCGAAGGGAACGCGCAAGACACGAGCGGCAACGGCTTTGATGGAGCAGCCACCGCGCTGACCTATACCACGGGCAAAGTCGGCGCACTGGCTGCGCAGTTCAACGGCAGCAGCAGTAATGTGTCGATCCCGCGTTCCATCACTGACGACTTCACTGTTGCCATGTGGGTAAAAACCACGGACACCGCCGGCAGTGCCGGCGGGCAATGGTGGTCGGGCAAAGGGCTGGTGGACGGCGAGGTCTTGGGCGGCGCGGCCGACTGGGGCACATCCATTGTGAATGGGCAATTCGTGTTAGGTGTCGGCTCATCGAGCGGTGATGTAACTGTCGCGTCCGCAGTGAACATCAATGACGGTGCGTGGCATCATGTCGCCGCAACTCGCAATAACACCAGCGGCGCAATGCAAGTGTATGTGGATGGTATCCTGCGAGGCAGCGGCACGGGGCCGACCGGTTCACGCACCGCCCCGCCGAACCTAAGCATCGGCAGCATTCAAGCAGGAGGCAATTTCCTCAACGGCACACTTGATGACGTGCGTCTCTACGATCGCATCCTTACTCTTAGTGAAATAGCAGGGCTCGCCGGCGCGGTGCCTTCCGCGCCCACTGGCATCGCTGCCATCCAGACTTCCCTTAACCAATCAACTGTCACGTGGCTGGCCTCGGATACTGCGAGCAGCTATAATGTCAAACGCTCCAACACCAGCGGCGGCCCCTACACTACCATTGCTACAAATGTCACGGCGACCGGCTATCTCGACTCGGGGTTATCAGTCGGCACGTCTTATTACTATGTCGTCTCCGGCATGAATGCAGTCGGCGAAAGCGTGAACTCTACCGAGGCCGCTCTGACGCTTGTGAGTGCCACCACGGTGACACTTACCTCCGGCTCAGCGCAGGATGGCTATGTCCGCGCGTCCAGCAGCGCCAACACCGCCGGTGGAGCGGCTTTCCCGACAGCGAATCCCAGCCGACTCGGCGATGACAACAGCAATCGCCAATACAAGGCGTTCCTCTCATTCGACACCTCATCCATCCCGAAAAACGCGGTCATCGTCTCCGGCACACTTAGGCTCAAGCGCTCCGGTCTTGTAGGTGTTAATCCATTCACCGACCACGGGACGTGCTATGCAGACTTCAAGGGCGGAACTGGATTCAATGGCAGCACAAGTCTTGAGGTCGCCGACTTCCAGGCGGCGGCGGATGCCACGCAGGTTGCTACGATGAGCAATCCGGCTAGCAACGGCGATTGGTCGAGCGGTAGCCTCAATGCAACCGGACTGGCGTTGATAGACAAGACGGCGACGGCACAGTATCGCATTTACTTCTCCACGGCGACTGATGGCGATAGCGTTACCGACTACATCAATTGGTATACAGGCGAAGATGTAGCCAGTAACCGCCCGGCGCTGGATCTGACCTGCTTTTTGGAGCAACCGGGCGCAACGCCCAAAGTCTGGCTAAAGTTGGATGAAAGCACCGGCACGGTCGCGGCGGACTCCTCCGGACATGGCTGGCATGGCTCTCTCGTCAATGGCCCGACATGGAGCGCAGGAAAGATTAACAACGCGCTTAGTCTTAGTGGCAGCGCCTATGCGACTTTACCCACCGGGGTAGTGAGCACTCTTAATGACTTTACCATCAGCGCATGGATAAAGCCGAATAGCCTAGACACTTGGGCGCGCTTGTTCGACTTCGGAAGCAGCACCAATACAAACATGTATCTGACGGTAAAGAACTCATGGAATAGCGATGCAACCTTTGCCATTAAGATCGGCGGCAGCACCGAGCAGCAGATCGATGCTGGCCGAGTCCTCGCGACGGGAACCTGGACGCACATCGCCGTCACGCTTTCGGGCAGCACCGGCACTGTTTACGTTAATGGTCTAGCTACCGGCAGCAACAACGCCATTAGTTTCAGACCATCGGGAATGGGTAACACGACGCAGAACTACATCGGCAAGTCACAGTGGAGCGATCCTTATCTCAACGGAGCTATCGACGAGTTCCAAATCTACAACCGCGCGTTAAGTGCGAGCGAGATTAGCGTCCTTGCTGCCGGGCAGCTCACTGCTCCACAAAACGTGATTGCCACATCGGGCAGCTCACAGATCACACTTTCCTGGAATGCCGTAGCCGGCGCGACCGGATACAACATCCAGCGGGCGGCGAGCAGCAGTGGCACTTACACGAATCTGGCGACCGGACTTTCCGGCACGAGTTGCATGAACACCGGACTCGGCGACGGCGCAACGTGGTATTACATCGTCGCTGCAAACGGTCTGTCAGGAATCGGGCCGGCTTCCGCGCCGGTCTCAGCAACTACCTACACGACTGCACAAAACTGGAGACTCAATTACTTCGGCACTATCAACAACACCGGTAGTGCCGCCGATACTGCAGACCCCGACGGCGATGGCATGACGAACGCGCAGGAGTTTGCAGCCGGCACCAATCCCACCAGCGCGGCGAGCATGCTTAAAGTCAGCCAAATGCAGATGAGTGGAAACAACATGCTTATTAGCTTCCAAACAGTATCCGGAAAAAGTTACCGCGTGGATCGCACCGACACACTGCAAAGCAACTCTTGGATGACTGTCTTGGATAACATCGCTGGCACCGGCGGAACCGTGCAGGTCACTGACACCAATGGGGCGGCCACGGGCAAGCGCTTCTACCGGATCGTCGTCTGGTGATCCAAAACCAACCCGCCCAATCGAAAAATCGAACTCTTATGTCCAACCTCATCAAGATCCTAAATCCCGCCACATCAAGACTCGCCCTCCTCCTGACTCGCGCGCTGCGTTCGGTCACGACGACACTCCTCCTTCTGAGCGCATGGAGCACGACAAGCACCACTTTTGCGGCCACGATCCCCGCTCCCTACGAACTTGCCACGTGGCGCGGGTTCAGCGCCAGCGCCGTTTCCTACACTTTCGACGACAACTCTCCGAATCAGTTCTCGGTGGCGCAGCCGATGTTCGATGCGAAAGGTCTTCATGCGACGTTTTTTTGCATCGTCGGCGGCACCCCCGATTGGACAGCGATAACAAACGCCTCAGCCAAAGGACACGAAATCGGCAACCATACCTTGACGCACCCTAACCTCTCATCGGAAACGGATGCCCAAGTGATCGCTGAAGAGGGAGGCGCCAAGACCCTCATCGAGGCTCACACGGGGAAAAAGTGCGTTAGCCTGGCCTATCCGTATTGCGCGCCGCCCAACGAATTGATTACTTCGCAGTTTTGCTCGTTCGCGCGGAGCTGCAATGGTTCATTGGTCCCCATCACGCCATCGGATTTTCTGAGCATCGGCTCGATGGGGCCCGACGTCGACATGAATGCCGCGTCCGAAAACGCGGCCAGTTCGGGAAGCTGGCTGGTTTGGTTGATCCATGGCATTGATAACGATGCGGCTTGCTGCCCCATCGCTTCTTCGGTTCTAAAGGCAAACCTAGACTACGTATCGACCTTTCCAGACGATTGGTGGATCGAAACTTTTGGCAACGTTTGCCGCTATATCCAGGAGCGGAATGCCGCGGTGCTGACGGTCGTCTCGATCGACGCCGCCCATATCACCATTCAGCTCACCCATAATTTGGACAACACGATCTTTAACTACCCGCTCACATTGCGCCGCCCGATGCCGAGCGGTTGGGCGACCGCTGCGGTCACGCAAAACGGAGTGTCGGTGCCCAGTCATGTCGTGAATGGGAAACTGATGTTCGATGTCGTGCCCAACGGCGGGGACATCGTGATGAGTAATCCGAATGCGCCTCAGGGTCAGACGACCAACATCGGCGCCGATGATCCGAACATCCAGTATGTCGGTCGGTTCGATAGGACGACTCCCACCGCTCCGGGGTTCGATTGGTCGCTCAGCACCATCCGCGCGAAGTTCCAGGGAACTTCCTGTTCCGTCAAGCTGGACGGCAACAGAAAATTCTTCGATGTGTTCATCGATGGCGTTAAAACAACAACTCCCATCATCAGTGTGTCCAGCGGGCTGGAGACCTTCCAGGTGGCTACCGGGTTGAGCAACACCGTTCATAGCGTTTCGATTTGCCGGAGGACTGAAGGGGCCAACGGCAAGAACACATTTCAGGGTTTCGTTCTCGACAGCGGGAAGGCCCTGGTCTCGCCGGACCCGGGACCAATCCGAAAGATCGCATTCATTGGGGACTCCTACACCTGCGGATATGGCGATGAGGCACCGTCGGTAGAAGCCCCCGCTGCCGACGCTAACGAAAACGCGTGCATCACCTACGCTGCCCTGATGGCCCGCCATTACAACGCGGACTGCATGATCACCGCCTGGTCCGGCAAGGGGATGGTTCGGAACTACGGCGATGCGAATCAAACCTCCCCAGATCCACTTCCAACTGTTTACCCGCGGACCTGCGCCTCCGTGGCGAGCAACGACTACGCTTTCGATTGGCAACCGGACGTGGTGGTCATCGCCCTGGGAATCAACGACTTTTCCACCACGCCTCATCCGTCCGAACAGCAGTTTGTGGGTGGCTACGTCAGCTTCATCCAAACGTTGCGCAGCCATTACCCCAAAGCCCACATTCTCTGCACATACTGGACCAACATGGATCCGGTCGGCAGCGGCTACATCGCTGAGGCCGCGAGCGCTTCGGGAGACAGCAAGGTTCATTTCGCCAACGTGAACTGCCCTCTCAATTATCCGGCCGATTACGGCTCGAACTGGCATCCAAACGCATCGGGGCATACCAAGATTGCAAACGCGTTCATTCCCGTGTTTGACAGCATCATGGGGCCGACGTGGGGGAAAAGTATATATGCTTTCGAGGGCAATTCGCTCGACACCAGCGGCAACGGCAATGACGGCACGGCCAACGCGTTGACTTATGTGCCCGGTAAAATCGGCGCGCAAGCCGCGCAGTTCAACGGCACGAGCAGCAACGTTTCGATTCCGCGCTCCGTGACGGATGACTTTACCGTCGCCATGTGGGTGAAAACGACCGACACTGCTGGCAGTGCCGGCGGACAATGGTGGTCGGGCAAAGGGCTGGTAGACGGCGAAGTCTGGGGCGGCGCGGCCGACTGGGGCACGTCCATCGTGAATGGGCAATTCGTGTTAGGTGTCGGCTCATCGAGCGGTGATGT
>DASREJ010000033.1:0-5207 GCA_035652115.1 Bryobacteraceae bacterium | reverse complement strand
CGAAGAGCGCGAGCGCACTGGGACGGTTGCCGGGCAGCCAGCGGGAAATTCGGGCCGCCGCGCATTCTAGCGGCATGTCACAGAATGAGCTGTTGATTGGACCCGACGCAAACCTTGCATCTTTAACCGCGTCGCTTTCGCAACACCCCGCAATTATTCATTTCGCGGTTCACGTCGTGAGCCCTCCAGGGCATCCCGAACAGGCAGCTTTGGCGCTCAGTCTTGGGCGCGACAACGTTCCCGAGTTGCTTACGCGCGAAAACATTGCTTCGCTTCGCGTGCCGGGGAGCCTGGTCGTGCTGAGCGGTTGCTCGTCGGGACAGGGACAGCCGGTACCGAGCGCGGGCTTGATCGGACTAAGCCGGGCCTGGCTGCTTGCGGGCGCAGGCGCGGTGGTGGTCAGCAACTGGCCGACACCAGACGATTCGGGACAATTCTTCACAAGCTTTTATGCCTATTTAGCTGAAGCAGGTTCGGGTTCACTTGCTAAACGAACCGCCAGCGCGCTTCAAAAAGCACAATTGCAGATGCAGCAGCACGGAGGATATGCCGGTGCTCCTGCATTCTGGGCAGCATATTCAGTCCTTTCTAAGGAGTAAGACGGATGGCAGCGGCCGAAGCAAAAAGCGAAGAACAGCCGGGCGGCGGCACCCCCGGGGGAGAAGCCTGTTAGGCACGATCTCCAAGCGATTGATTGGCCTCTGCTGGTTCAGCAGATTAAAGCCGGAAACGACGCAGGGATGGAACAGCTATACAAGCTGTTTAGCCGTGGTATACGTTACTACCTCTGCCGGCAGCTCGGGCCACAGGAATTGGAAGATAAGGTTCACGACACGTTTTTGATTGTGGTGAACGCGATACGGCGCGGCGATTTGCGCGAGCCGGAACGGCTAATGGGTTTTGTGCGCACGGTTGTGCGGCGGCAGGTGGCGGCCTATATCGAGCACGCGGTACACACGCGGCGCGAACAGGCGGAACTGGAAACCGGCATATCGGTAGCGGACCGCACGCAGAATCCCGAGCAGGAAGCAATGGTGAAACAGAAAGCCGAGTTGATGAAGAGCGCCCTCGGAGCGTTGTCCAAACGAGATCGTGACATTCTGGTACGGTTTTATCTGAAGGAGCAACCCCAAGAGCAGATCTGCCGTGAAATGTCGCTGACAGAAACACAATTTAGGCTGTTGAAATCAAGGGCAAAAGCCAAGTTTGGCGAAATTGGAAAGAAAAAACTGGCAAGCAGCGGACTTTTCTCGGTCCTGGTGAGAGCAAATTCCTGATGAGAGAACTACACGAGCAGGAACCAAATAGTTCCGGGAATATGCAGCCTACTTATTTTGATCACCCTGCAGTAGATGTTTTGGAACGCTTCGTCCTGCACCGGTGCAGTGAGGACGAGTTAGAAATCGTAGAGACGCACATGCTCGCATGCGAATCGTGTGTGTGCACACTTGAAAACCTGGAAGTTGAAATCGCCGCGACCAAGCTTGCGCTTGAACACGTCGCAGCTCAACAGCAAGAAAAAGTGGTGAGCGCAGAGCCGCGCAAACAATTTTGGAGAAGCTGGTTTTCAGTTCCAACCCTTTCCTGGGCAGGCGCCGGATTAGCGGCATGCGCCTTTTGCCTATTCGCGTTCGTTCCGGCTGGTGTACAACTCCAGTCGGAGCGCGGAACAGCAACCGTGACTGTTCCGGAGTGGCGGAACGCGCGTTTGAGTTTGGTGGATGCGGGCTTACCGGCCGGATCGCTCCAAGCTGAAGTGGTCAGCGAAACCGGTTCGTTAGTGTGGTCCGGAACCGCGACGAGTACACAGGGGGAGGCCAAACTGGATCTGCCCAGAATGACTCACCCGGGAACGTATTTTGCTCGCCTGTACACAGCAGGAGCAGAACACGAACTGCTTGCGGAATTTCGATTTGAAGTAAAGTTTAAGCTTTAGAAAATACGCCGGTGCAGGCGTTCGACGTTAAACTTGGCCGTATCGGCAACCGCCATTACGACCATAACGCCAGCCTGTACCGGTTATTGGTCACCTCTCCTGAAGTCGCCTTCTGTGCCACGCTTATAGGTGCGAGCGGTTCCCGGTCGCGCAAAAACCTTAAGCAGAGATCGTTCATCCCATCAATCATCACTGATCAAATACGGCGCGGCGCGCCAACCTGATGGCGTACGCGCACATTATGCACGGCTCGACGCTCGTATATAGAGTGGCACCCCGTCAAGTCATAGGATGCCAGTTGAACGAAGGCTGCGCGAAGGGCCTGAATCTCGGCATGCGCGGTGACATCACTCATTGCACGCACAGCCTCGATGCCTTCCGCGACGATATGATTGTCGCGGACGATCAGCGAACCAACAGGCGAATCGTTCGTTGGGACGGCTTGCCGCGATAATTCGATACAGCGCCGGATGTAACGCTTGTGCGCGACGTCATTCGTCATTACGTTTCCCTCAACGTCCAGAGGATCGTCAGTTAGACACAAGCTCCGCCGATTTGTATGTGGACCATTAGGGAAATTGAAGATTGCGGTCGCTCACGCGCCGGTTATCGACGGGCAGCTTTCGGAGTAAGTCACTTTGAAACGGTAAAGTAAAACATCAAAGGTCCACCAGGAAAGATTCGTAATTCCTTATCTGAGCATTGCAATGTTTTCTAGGAGCAGCAGTTTAACACTGATAGCAAGCCTATTGCTGCTGATCCCCGCTGCTACTGGGCTACTAACTTCCGGAGTTCCGCGAACCTATTGCCCCTTTCCGATATTGACGGTGCTACCAGCATTCGTTTTGGCGTCGTGGCACCACTTGGAAAAGTTAGCCATTACATTACCATCGCTACTCTTTCTCGCCTGGAGCCCGGGACTCATGCGCGGACAAGTTGTAGTTCCGAAACGTTCATATTGTCTACTGGCAGTTCTAACCGTACTCAGCGTTTTTTATTTTGTGACTGGTTGGAGGCTTGGCGTGGAATACGAAGGCATTGAATACACGCGCGCGGTCTGTTTTATAAATATCATCTCGGTTGCTTTTCTCGCGGCGGCGTTTGTTAGAGTACGGAACATAGGACCGTCATTCAGGTCAAACCTGCTGTTGCACTGGGCACTTTTCGCGTGGCTTGCCTGGTACGCATTCCCGTATTTGGGGGAGCTACCGTAGAAGCAGTTCGCGATATCTTTCGCGAAAAACATTCGCAAGTGACACTAGATGGCAACTGAGCCACGATGCATCCGTTGTGTTCGTCAACGCGGTACGCACCTCTGTTCAAGAGTGCGCCCGCCGGGATGAAATTCCAGAAGGACTCATATAAGCGCCTGGCGTTTTCACTAATTACGATTCACTAAGGAAGCGTGCTTTGTTATGTGGACTTTAATAGGTACTATATAGGCTCCAGAGCGATCACGGGCGAGCCCGTTCCAAGCCAATGAAATCAGTGCTCTTGTTGTTTGCGGTATCAGTTCTCATCCATGCACAAGCCAACACCGCAGCGCTCCAGCAGCAGATCGCACAAGACTTCGAAAAAATGAAATCGAGTGATGCGAACCAGCGCATAGCTGCATTCGACGACATTGCTTCCATTGGCTGCCCGTCTTGCAATCACTCGGCGCAGCCGATTCTGGACGGCATAGAGAGCGCGATCCATTCAGGAGCAGTTACCCACGACGATATGTCGGCCCGTCTGATCGCGCTGCTCACTACCGAAGCAGCGTACGATACGAAAATTCAGGACGCATTCGATAAATCCGGAGCTTCAATCGCCCCAGAAAATTACTATGACTATATCGGGGACCTGATCATGGCGGTAGTCCACATGCGCGATCCGCGCTCATTAAACGCGCTGATGTACTTCATCGATAGCGGAAATATGGCGACAAGCGCGATCGCCTCGTTCGGAGACGCCGCGCTCGAGCAGGTATTGCCGTTGATCGATTCGCCCATCCGCCAGAGCCACTTCGGGCACAGGTCGGGACTACGGCACCCCGCCTATACTGTGCTATCTAAGATGGTCGAAGCCAAGAATCTGCAAAATTTTTCCGATCCGCCCGCGGCCCGGGCGAAGATCAAGGACCGCCTGATGACTGCGGCTGGATCGGAGCCGGACATATGGGCCAGGCAGGCGGCAATCACGGGGCTAGGCACGCTGGGCGATCCAGACGCCGTGGCCTTGCTGCAGCGCATTGTGGATACTGATACTACGCCTGATCTGCAGGGGCGGCCCGGCCGCAACTTGGTGCGCGAAGAAGCTCAAAGGGCCCTCTCAAAGGCGAAAAAACCGTAGCTGGTTTGGTGCGTGTCGCGACTCTTCGACGTGGCAGGCATCTCAATTCAAAATTCCCGTTTCAAAAAACACGCCGGTGCAGGCGTTCGACGTTAAACATGGCCGTATCGGCAACCGCCATTACGGCCATAACGCCGAGCACACGGGATCTGGTCAGCTCTTCGGAAGTCGACCTCTGTGCCACGCTCATATATGCGAGCGGTTCTCGGTCGCGCAAGAATCTCAAGCAGAAATCGTTCATCGCATCAACTATCACTGGCCGAATACGGCGCGGCATTCAAGTTCGAGTACGTCCCGAATCAATAGCGGGACTGGACGGCTGGGAAGGATGTTCGCGTCTGATAGGACCGTGTGGCCGTTGATCGTACTCGGCATTTCAGCAGGACGAGTGCCCGATACCACGACGCTGACACGGGCCAACCTGGTGGCGTACGCGCACATTATGCACGGCTCGACGCTTGTATATAGAGTGCACCTCGTCAAGTCATAGGAGCCCAGTTGAACGAAGGCGGCGCGAAGCGCCTGAATCTCCGCATGCGCGGTGACATCACTCATTGCACGCACAGCCTCAATGCCTTCGGCAATGATTTGACCACCGCAGACGATCAGCGAACCAACAGGCATATCGTTCGTTAGGGCGGCGTGCCGCGCTAATTCAATGCAGCGCCGGATGTAACGCTTGTGCTCGACGTTATTCGTCATTACGTTCCCCTCAAACGCTCAGGAGGTTGTCAGTTAGACACATGCTCCGCCGATTTGGATGTGAACCAGTAGAGAAATTGAAGACCGCACTCCGTCACGCGCCAGTTATCGACGGGCAGCTTTCGGAGTAAGTCACTTTGGAACGGTAAAGTAAAACATCAAAGGTCCACCAGGAAAGATTTGTAATTCCTTATCTGAGCATTGCAATGTTTCTAGGAGCAGCAGTTTAACACTG
>DASREJ010000032.1:0-5334 GCA_035652115.1 Bryobacteraceae bacterium | reverse complement strand
CAACGATCGTGCCCGCACTATTTTCGGCGGACTTATTCGGGTAGAACCCCATGCTCATTTCACGGATGCGTACCAGAAGGTGCGCAACCTCCTGTTGAGTGACGAGGCAGAGGCTAACTCCATGCCTGGTCTGGAAATTCTTGCCGACAACGTGCGTTGCACCCATGGGGCAACGTCGGGCCAAATTGACGAAGACGAACTTTTCTATCTTCGCACGCGCGGCATCCCTACAAAAGTCGCCCAGCGCTTACTTGTTACCGGATTCCTCGACGAAGTCATCCAGCGTCTCAACCACGATGCAATCGCTCAACATTTGCACAGATTGATCGAAGAGAAATTCGCCGGGTAGCAAGCGGCAAGGAGAGCTGGGTTCACAGGTTTTCCTTCAGATCGTGAGGAAGAGTTTGGTTGGCAAGCTTTTCAAAACGCGGATCGCCGCGGAGCGGATCGAGAATCGGATTAACTCGTAATTGCAACGCGAACCAGTTACGCTCATCAACCATTTTGGGAAGCCAGGCAAACGCCTGATCGAGGTCTCCGCGGCGCACGCAGGCAAAGACATAATCCGCGGACGGCACGTACTCGCCCCGCAGCCGTTTGCGGTCGAGATCCTCCAATTGTCTTTGTGCCAAAGCCTGCACAGCGGCTTGAAACCCCGAAGTGGCGAAAACCTTTTCGAGCATTCTTGCGTGTTCGGGTTTGCCTCGGAGGGTCAACGCTGTAGACCATTGAGTGATAGCCTCGTGCAGCATTCCCCTCTTCTCGTAAGCATCGCCGAATTGTTCATGTGCCGCGGCATAATCCGGATAAGTCTCGAGCGTCTCAGCGAATCGTTTAATGGCCGAATCGTAATCTCGCAGAAAGAAAAAAATTGTTCCGCGATGCAGACTCAATCCGGGAAAGAAGGGATCGAGTAGCGCAGCGCGCTCGATTTGCGCAAGCGCTTCCTCGTTACGACCGAACAAAGCCAGACATAGCGCGTAATGATGCGGTATATCGGCAAGATTCGGATCCAACTCAGCAGCGTGACGGAATGCTCGCTCGGCCGCCAGCCAATCGCGGTTATAATAAAGCTCCATGGCGGCGAGCAAGTGATAAGAATCCGCCAGCGTGTCATCCAGGGCGAGGCTCTTGCGCAGACCTTCCTCTGCTCGCGGCCAGCTCTCGTCCGGCGGCAGGAGTCCATTGGCGGCTCCAAACGCGTAATAATCGCTCAGGCCCGTTTGGGCTACGGCATAGGAAGGGTCGAGCGCGACTGCTTGCTCGAAATATTCGAGGACCTTTTCATATCCTGGCGCATAAAAGTTTTTCCACTGGTGGCGCGCTTTCAAACAAAGCTGGTACGCTTCGAGATTTTTCGTCGGGCGCGACGTAATCGCGCGTCGTTCGGCTCGCGTTAGTTTTGCCTGGAGAACATTGGCTATGTTCTGAGCGATATCGCTTTCGACCGCAAAAATGTCGATCAACTGACGATCGTAGCTTTCGGCCCAAATGTGCAAATCGCTTATGGCGTCGATGAGCTGCACATGCACGCGCACTGCGTCGCCAGCCTTGCGCACACTCCCTTCGAGGATCGTAGCTACGCCAAGTTTCTTCGCGATTTCACCAACGGGTTCGTTCGTGTCTCTAAAGCGCTGCGTCGAGGTCCGCGAGATCACTTTTAAATCACGGATACGCGATAGCCGCATAAGAATTTCTTCCTGGATACCGTCGGCGAAATACGCGTTCGCTTTATCGTCACTGAGATTTTCAAATGGCAGCACGGCGATTGATTTCTCGGGCGCGCTCTTCGCCATCTCAGCCGCGAATTCCAATTTACGGCGCAAACCTCTCAGCTCCCCCAGCATTTCGCTGGCGTTCTGATACCGTTGGCCAGGATTTTTTTGCAGCGCCTTGCTGAGGATCGGCTCAAGCGCGCATGGAATATCCGCCGTGTAATTGGTCAGTGGCCGCGGTTCGGTGTTGAGAATCGCAGTCATGACTTCCCTTGATGTGTCGCCGGAAAACGGCGCATGCCCGACCGTCATCTCGTAGAGCACTACGCCAAGGCTCCAGATATCGCTGCGCTTATCTACTGAGGCTGCCCTGGCCTGTTCCGGAGACATGTAATGAACAGTTCCAAGTACCGAACCGAGGTTCGTTTCAACCAGGAACAGCGCTTCGTCTTGTGCGATCGTGGCGGGCAGTTCTTGTTCAGCAAGTTTTGCAATACCAAAGTCGAGTACCTTCACGTAACCGTCCGGACGAAGCATGATGTTCTCCGGCTTCACGTCGCGATGTACGGTGCCGGCTGAGTGCGCGGCAGCGAGTGCCCCAGCGACTTGGACGGCGATATCAACCGCTTCATTCAACTGAATTCGTCCGCGCGTCAGGCGTTGACGCAGTGTCTCCCCTTCGATTAATTCGCTGGCGATGTACTGAATGGACTGATCCTCCCCAACCTCGTAAACCGTCAGGATGTTTGGGTGATTGAGACCAGCTACCGCGCGCGCTTCCTGCTGAAAACGCTTTAGACGCATGGCATCGCCAGTAAAGCGCGCGTGCAGGAATTTTAGTGCGGCTTTCCGACCGACAATAATATCAGTCGCCAGGTAGACTTCACCCATCCCGCCTGCACCGATGCATTGCGTGATTTTGTAATGGCCGATCGTTCGACCAATCAGCAGGTCTGCTTCGTCCTTGTTCAAGAGGCCTGCAGCCACATCGGCAATCGGCGCTTCGATGAAACTGCCTGCTTGCCGATGCAAAGCTAACAACGCCTCAACTTCACGACGCAAACTTTCATCCCCGCCGCATCTGTCGTTCAGAAACGCGTCGAGTTGATCTGGTTCGCATTCCAGTGCGGCATGGAAGATCTCCTCAACCCTTTGGAAGTCGGGAGCAGTCATTTTTGTTAGGCCGCGCCTTGCAATTGGCCGTACAACCAGGTTTTGGCGAAGACCCAATCGCGGCGCACCGTCACAGCTGAGACCTTCAGTACGTCGGCAATTTCCTCCTCCTTAAGTCCGCCAAAATATCTGAGCTCCACTACCTGAGCTTTGCGTGGATCGAGCGTCCCCAACCGTTCCAAAGCGTCATTGAGGTCGAGAATTGCTTTGGGCTCTTGCGGTGAAACCAGTGCGGCCTCATCCAGTTCGACTTTAACGGCGCCGTCGCCGCGTTTTTGGCGCTGCGCCGCCTTGGCCTGATCGACGAGGATATGGCGCATCGCTTTCGCGGCCACGGCGAAAAAATGTGACCGGTTGGCAAAGTTGGGCTTCTTCTGTTCCGCAAGGCGCAGATACGCCTCGTTCACAAGTGCAGTTGTTTGCAGCGTATGGTCAGGACGTTGTCCCTGCATGTAACGATGAGCGAGGCGGCGGAGCTCCTCGTAAACAAGCGGCGTGAGCTTCTTAAGCGCCGCAACATTACCGTGGCTCCAATCACTCAATAATCGGGTGACCTCATTCGGATTGCCCGGCGACATCTTGACTGAAGCGCCTGTCGTCTTCTCGCGAGAGTCCGACCCGGCTTGATCATTCATAGGAAGTTAGGCCTGGTGCGCGCCTTTGAGCCGACCAGTCCAAAAAAATTCCTGTTCCATGATTGGTTTCGATCTCCTTCGTCGTTTTACCGAAATGAAAGGAAGTCACAAACCTCAAATCAACCAACCAAACCAATAGAAAATCCAATCACAATGAAAATGATTAAAACAATCAGCTTAATAGCAGCAACGTTCTTAACGGTGGCACTCTCGAGTCCCGGGGTAAACGCCGGAAGAATACCATTGAATGGTACTTGGGAAGCGAATGAAATTTCCACGCCTTTTGGCGATCCACCGATAGGTCTCTTTACCAGTGGGCAGGGTACGCTAATCAGCACGGAGCTTGGTCCATTGGCAATGTATCTAACCAATCTAGTGGATCTCGCCACCTTTGACGGAATGGGGATCAGTCGGCTGATCGACGCTAACGGAGACAGCATTTTTGACTCCGGAACGGGACACGCGGTTCCTGTTACGCCAGACCCTCCTGTCTTTCACATTACAGAAACGCACACCGTCACGGGCGGCACGGGCCGGTACGCTGGTGCTAGAGGCAGCTTCACCGTAGACCGAACGGTCGATCTTTCGACCGGTAACAGCTCCGGTACCTTCAACGGCGTCATCATCATAAGAGGGAATCACTAGTCCCGGGAGCCGCTGACAGACCTTTCAGGTTGCAAGAATCAAGAAGAGGAAAACGATGAAAGCGACAAAAATTGCAAGATCAACGATCTCCCGCGAAAAATTCACTTTGTTCGTGTCGGGCCTGCTGGACCGCTACCCTAATCCTGAAGGCGATCCGCAACCGCCAGGCCCATGGGATCCACTCATACGACAGACATTGGAAAAAGTATTCGGCCCGCATCCCGAGCCGTGGAGGATACGATTCGAATCGGCCAATGAACGACTTCGCGAACTCGCGCGAGTAAAACCGGAAATCTGGGACGTTATCGGTGGCAGATTTGACGCGGTCGCGCTGAATCCACAACCGCTGCCCCCGCGATGGGCCGTTGCCATCGAATTTCTACGGCTGGCCGCAGAGCGCTTGCTCATGATCCAGGAAGGGGCCGATGCCATTAACAAGGGCACTGATCGCAGCATCATCGTTGTCGGCGACAGGATCTCAGAGCTTGTCGATTTTGTCTGTGGAAATAACTTTCCGCGAAAAATCCTGCCCCGGCCCGGTCCCGAATCCGATCCGCGCCTGAGAGGTCAGGACCTCGTTTTGATGGGAGCGGAACTCCTTCGCTATTCAAAGACAATTGCAAACGAAACGCTCACCCGCGAATTTGCAGCCGCTGGCGATAAGCTGATCGATACTGGCCTCGAAAGATTGTGACGACATCACGCCCTTTCTTGAGACGAAGCGTCGAAGCGCGCGGGTTCCGCTTCCAATGTAGAAATGTCAACCAACTGCTTTGACGCGCCCCCCAGAGATTCGCGCCATCAGCGTAATCCGCGGTTTTCTGCTGGTCCTCCGAAATTCGTGTCCATTGGTGTTGGTTGGTGGTTACCGTTCTCCGGTATTCAGTTCAAAATTGATTTTCACATCGTAGTGATCGCCCTGAACCAGGCCGGTTGGGGGCGGGTCAACCTGTGTCACTTGCTTCGCGACCACTCTGACAGATTCATTCACCACGACATTTCCGGACGGCTTGACGATTTCGAATTTGGAAACGCGGCCGTCTTTCTCAATGCGCACTCTGACCAAAGTCGAAATCTTCGTCCCGGAAGGGACATTCGCTGTCGGCTGAATCCATGCGCTATAAAAACGGTCGTGAAGCATGTTGCCGTACCATCCAAATTCCGAC
>DASREJ010000031.1:0-31848 GCA_035652115.1 Bryobacteraceae bacterium | reverse complement strand
GCTGGATTTGAGCAGGCACAGGAGCCAAGCGTAGAGTTGCGGGCAAATGATCGCCGCGCCGCCGATTTTCAGCTCAAGATCGGAGCTGTCAGCCAGCAGATGGTGGTAACAGCGGAAGCGCCGCAACTGGACACCGAATCCGCTTCTCACGAACAGATAGTCAGTGAGCGGCTGGTTGCGAACACCCCGATTGAAGGCCGCAACAGCTTCCTGCTTTCTACGTTAACAACAGGCGTCTATTTCGCCGGGACAGATGCGGTCAATTCCATCCGCCCGTTTGATAACGGAGGAATGGATGCGATGCAAATCAACGGTGGCCTGGGGTTCCGAAATAACTTCACGCTTAACGGATTGCCCGACACAAACAGCGAGGGAAACGGCAATCCGGGCCAGCTAACATTTGTTCCGCCTCCGGACGCTGTCAAAGAAGTGAACGTCGAATCGAGCGCCTTCGACGCGCAAATCGGACACACCGGCGGCGGCAACATCAACGTAAACTTCAAAAACGGCACCAACCAGTTCCACGGTTCGGTATACGATTACGAACGCAACACGATTTTCAACGCGAACCGGTGGGAGAACAACGCGCTCGGTCAGCCCAGGAGCGCTTATCATTGGCACGAACCCGGTATTGAAGTAGATGGTCCGCTTTATCTGCCGAAGGTTGTCGATCTGCGCAACAAAGTCTTTTGGATGTTTTCGTGGGAGCGGATTAAAGATATCATCCCTCAGCCGCTGAGCGCTTCCGTCCCAACCGCACCGGAACGACAAGGCGACTTTTCGCAGTCCGGATTCACCATCTACGATCCCTGTAACGCTACGCTGACGTACAGCGCGGCATGCAGTGGAAATGGCGCCCGTAGTCCATTTGCCGGCGATAAGATTCCGGTCAGCCGTCAGAACCCGGTTGGACTAGCGCTTCTGAACTCGTATCCTGTGCCGAATGCGCCGGGCGAAATCAACAATTACTTCTATGGCGCCAGCGTTGTGACCGATGTCTACGATGCTTTCACTTACAATGTGGACGACAACATCAACGAGAAGAATCATATGTCGTTCGCCTACTTCCAAGGCGATCGTCATCAGGTGGAACCAACTTATGGTTACTCGAATCCAGCGGCGTCTCCGCTATATCTGCATTACCGCATCAACCATGGCGGCTTCGTCAGTCTGACGTCGACGCTGGATCCGACATTGGTGTGGGATACCCGCTTCGGCTTCGAGCGTCACAACTTTGCGGTGAACCCTTATTCGATCGGCTACGATCCGTCGGGCCTGGGATTTCCCGCGTCTTTAGTCTCACAGCTCGCCTCGCCCGCGTTTCCGACGGTAAACGTCATCCAAACTAATAACGGGCAAGCACTACAAACGCTTGGGACGACGCGCCCGAACGGCGCTGCCTCCGGAACAAAGACGAATACCTATGCTTTGCAAAGCACCCTCACGAAAGTCATCAGCAAACATACCGTAAAATTCGGCACGCAATTTAATGTCATACTCAACAACTACGGTGCGCCCGCTGCGCCGATATTCAACTTCGATTCGACATTCACGCAGTCGAATCCGACAGCGCCCGCTGCCGGTCAAGGCAACGGTTGGGCCGACATGGTTTTGGGATACCCAACTTCGGGGACCGTTCCGATTCCAGGTTTTTTTGCGTACAGCAGTCATTACTACGCCGTTTTCTTACAGGACGACTGGCGTGTAAACAGTCGTCTGACGCTGAATATCGGCGGCCGGTGGGATTTTGAAAGCCCGATGACGGAACGTCTTAACCGTCTAAATTCGGGATTCGCATACAACACACCTAGCCCGTTGCAGGTGCCTGGTTTTCGAACTCTGTATGGTGGGCTTACGTTTGTAGCGAACAACGACCGTGCAGCCTACACGAACGATTACAATAATTTTCAACCGCGATTTGGCGCCGCTTACCGGCTGACAGATAAGACCGTTCTTCGCGGTGGAGTTGGCCTCTATTATTTGCCTACCTTCGATATTCCAGGAACACAAGGTTTCAGTACAACCACTAATTATGTAGCTTCGATCAACGGAAATCTTACTCCGGCAAATAACTTAAGCAATCCATATCCCACGGGAATTGTTCAACCGACCGGTAACTCGCTAGGGTTAGCCACACTTCTGGGTCAGAGTATTACAGCGCCGTACAGTGGACGTACGATTCCGCGAAACTGGCAATACTCATTCAGCATTCAGCGGCAATTGCCGTGGAACGTTATGGCCGAGGCTGGGTACGTGGGTTCCGGCACTTACCAGATTGAGACAAGTGTCAACATTGATACTATTTCCGCAGCACAACTTGCACAATATGGGTCGGCTTTGAACAGCACAGTCGCAAACCCTTTCCAGAAATTACTGCCAGGCACTAGTTTGAACGGCTCAACCATCGCTCGCGAGCAGGCGATTGTTCCTTATCCTCAATACCTCCTCGCTAGTACAAGCACAACTAGCGGCGTGACAGGCGTGAGCATCTCTGGTGGCACAGCATCCCCTACCGGCGGCGTCATTGAACAGTATGTACCCATTGGACGTACCTGGTACAACTCAATGCAAGCGCGCATTGAAAAGCGATTCTCATCCGGCTTTTATTTCCTCGTTAGTCTGACGCTTTCGAAGAACATGCAGGCGATGAGCTTTCTCAATTCGCAGGACGCTACCGGCGGCACCGGCTTTCTGATGCCTAGTGCTTCCAATCATCTGCTGCGGCAATTGACCACGTCAGATCAACCGTATGAAGCCCGATTCAGCGGCGGTTATGAATTGCCATTCTTCCGGCACAGCAATGGATTTTTGCACAGCGCCCTAGGTGGGTGGCAGATCAACGGCGTTGTCAATTTCATTCGTGGTGAGCCGGTGGCTGCGCCGGTGGGCGCCTATTCCACTGGCCTAAGTCCGGCGCTCTCGAATTCGAGCGGTCAGCTTTATTTCAACAACTGTTATCTCGATCTTTCTGGCAATCCACACAACTGCGTCAACGGATTGTCGCCCGCATGGATCCAACAGCCGACGTTTTCGCTAAACACGCTAACGCCAGTCATGCCAAATGTGCGGTTGTCGCGGCCGGCTCTTGCGGATGTCTCGCTATTCAAGACGTTTCCGATACATGAGCGGCTTCAATTCCAACTCCGTGGAGAAGCCTTCAACGTTGCCAATACAGCGTGGTTCCCAGCGCCCACAACGTCGCTCACATCTCCGAATTTCGGAAAAACTGTCCTGGGCACAGGCGGTTTTGCCGCAACCTCCAACGATCCGCGAGCGATTCAGCTAGCAGCTCGGATAATGTTCTGACCACGCAAGTGCCTTCGACGAAACATGCTGTAGTTACTGGAACCGCAAGCACCTTTCATGGTCGCAGTGCGCTGCAAATAGAAAATTCGCGCGTGCGAGTGACGGTTCTGACTGAGGGCGGTCACATTGCGGAAATTCTGGACAAGGGCAGCAATGTTAATCCGTTGTGGATACCCCCTTGGCAGTCGATTGAGCCGAGTAGTTACCGGGATGGTAGCCCCGATTATGGAAACAACTCGGAGAGCCGGCTGCTTGCCGGCATCATGGGTCATAATCTGTGCCTCGATTTTTTCGGTCCGCCTTCTTCGGACGAGGCTGCAGCGGGTCTGACTGTACATGGTGAAGCGAGTATTGTCCGATATGAAATCTCTGCCCGCTGCGAAGAATTGACCGCGAAGTGTAATCTTCCGTTGGCGCAACTAGCTTTCGAAAGGCATATCGCGTTGGCCGGCCGCAAAATTCTATTCACTGAGACCGTACATAACTTGTCGGCGCTGGATCGCCCGATTGCATGGACGCAGCATGTAACGCTCGGACCGCCGTTCTTGCAGGTCGGTTCCACACAGTTTCGTGTTTCGGCGACCAAGTCGCGCAACGCAGAAGGCCAAATTGATTTCGATTGGCCGTTGCTTCTCAGGCCAAATGGCGCGTCTAGAGATCTACAGCTTTTTGACCCCGACACTCCGTCCGGCGGCTATACGGCGCATTTATTACATCCACAGCAGGAAAAGGTATGGTTTTTTGCGTTCTCGCCCATTTCGAACCTGCTGTTGGGATATGTTTGGAGACGCGAAGACTATCCGTGGGTTGGTATCTGGGAGGAAAATCGCAGCCGAACTACCGCTCCTTGGAACGGGCGCACTATAACACGCGGCATGGAATTTGGCGTATCTCCGTTTCCAGAGTCCCGGCGCGCAATGATTGAGCGACAGACGCTGTTTGGCACACCTTGCTATCGTTGGCTACCGGCGAAGGCAAGCCTGCAGACGACTTACTACGCCGCCATTGTGCCGGCACGGACTATTCCAGAAAACCTCCAAGAGTTTGACGGCGTTGTTAATTCGATTTCATAACGGAGTCAATATTCATTCTTTAAAGACGATGTCAAACAAAACTTTGATTTCCGATGCCTTAGTCGCGGGTAATGGCATCGTCCGGCTCGCACCTTGCTGGGTTCCGCGCTCATTCCTGATGCCTGGCGGTCGCCTCAAACTCGATCCGCGGGATCTTTATGCATTTGGCGCACATCGCGGTGGCATTGACGAACGCTGGTTTTCTTCCACTACAAAAGCTGCCAATGGCCCACTCACAACGGAAGATGAAGGCCTGAGTTATATCGAATTCCAGGGCAAGAAAGTATTGCTGAAGGAAGCTATCGAAATTTCCGGCGATCAAATCGTTGGTTCTGATGTGATGAGCAAATACGGGGGGTTCAACTTATTGTGTAAATTCTTCGATAACTTAGGGCCTATTCCTCACCACTTACACCAGAACAACGAATTCGCCGCGAGAGTGAACCAAAAGGGAAAGCCGGAAGCGTACTATTTCCCGCCACAATATAATTTCGCAGGCAACAACTTTCCGTACACGTTCATGGGTCTGAACCCCGGGACAACAAAAGACCAAGTTCGACAATGCTTGAAACGGTGGAACGAAGGCGACAACGAAATTCTGTATCTATCCCGCGCCTACAAGCTAAAGCCAGGCACAGGCTGGCAAGTCGACCCCGGCATTCTTCACGCGCCCGGTTCTCTAGTCACCTATGAGCCGCAGGTCAACTCCGACGTGTTCGCGATGTATCAAAATCTGGTGGAAGGTCGCGGCGTTCCATATGAATTACTTGTAAAGGATGTTCCACCTGAACATCATCATGATCTCGACTACCTGATTGACATGATGGACTGGGACAGTAATGTCGATCCCGATTTTTCGGCTCACCGCCTCTTCAACCCTACGCCTGTACGCGACGTCAAACAAATGAAGGATGCTGGCTACTCCGAGATGTGGGTTGTCTATTCAACGCCTCACTATTCTGCCAAAGAACTAACCGTCTTTCCCGGCCGCGAGGCGACGATAACGGATTCCGCTGCATATGGATTGATTACTGTCCAAGGTCATGGAACGATCGGTAAGCACGAAGTCGAAACCCCAACGCTGATTCGATTTGGCGAAATGACCAAGGATGAGCTATTCGTTACTGCCACCGCCGCTGCAAAGGGCGTTACAGTCAGAAATAAGAGCGATCGAGAAAACCTGGTGATGCTGAAGCATTTCGGTCCCGGCAATCCTGATGCGCCCATCGGCCGTCAATAACAAGCGCACGGCTGGCCAGTTTCTTGGCATACGGCAAAAAACGGCGACCAGTATTTCTAACGCCTCGCGTCAGATAGCATACAGGCATTCATGAGAAGCCTAGAAGATCAAAAGCAGATCCCGCGTATGCCGCGGGAAAGCAGTGCAGTCTTTGCGGAGCACGCAACGAAGATGTATTCGTTTTATGCATTTTTCTTCGTTTCCGGATTCTGCAGCCTTGTATACGAGGTTGTTTGGCTTCGGCTGATAATGGCCAAATTCGGAATCACGACACCTACGGTGTCGCTGGTTTTGTCGGTCTTTATGGCCGGTTTAGGCCTTGGTTCATGGGCCGGCGGAATCTACATGAGGCGAATCAAAGAATTGAGCGCCTCTACGCCTCTGCGGCTGTATGGCTTGCTTGAACTAGTAATTGGGTGTTCGGGTCTGTTGGTGCCCGTCATTATTAACTGGGGCTACGAAATTATGCGCGATTCCGGCGCGGGCCCGGCATGGAACTCTTCGACTTACTTCTTGGTATCAGGTGGCTGGATCTTGTTTTCATTGCTTCCCTGGTGCACCTGTATGGGCGCCACGTTTCCCTTTGCAATGGCTGCCATTCGCAAACTATCGGCGAAAGATTCCGAGCGCTCATTCAGCTATCTTTATCTCGCGAATGTGCTCGGCGCCATTTTAGGCACTCTTGTTCCTGCATTCGTTTTAATCGAGTTATTCGGTTTTGCAGGCACGTTACACATCGCCAGCGCTGCCAATGCTTTGTTGGCTGCAGCAGTTTTTCTGCTGAGCTTTAATCTATGCTCCGCCAACACTCCGCGAATTGCTGAACACCTTGCGCATGAATGGAAGAGTGACAAAGCAACCCGAACGGCACTGTGGCTGTTGTTTACGACCGGGTTCTGTAGCATGGCGATGGAGGTTGTCTGGATTCGGCAGTTCACTGTTTACTTGGGCAATCTTGTCTACGCTTTCGCTATCATTCTGGCCCTTTACCTTCTAGCGACATTCATAGGCTCCTCTATTTATCGAAAGTGGGTTCGGTTCCATGAGCCCAATGTTGTCGGCAAGGTGTGGATTCCGCTTGGATTAATATCGCTGCTTCCACTGCTGCTGTCCGATCCTCGACTTCCCATACCGTTAACGGCCACGATCGCGAGTCTCGGGTTTGGAGCTATTCGTGTTGTTATGGGCATCACGCTATTCAGCGGCTTGGTCGGATTTATTACTCCCATGCTTGTGGATCAATGGTCAGGCGGCATTCCCGATCGGGCGGGCAAAGCTTATGCAGTAAATGTGCTCGGCTCTATAGTCGGTCCTCTGGCCGCAGGTTTCGTTGTACTTCCTCTGGCTGGTGAGCGATGGGGACTGCTTCTATTAGCGATTCCGTTGTTCGTGATTGGAGGCGTCGCTGCTTTTCGCGCACCACAAACTATGTCGTCGAATGTCAGGCTTCGAGCAGCTTATGGCATCGTCGTTTTATGTTCTTGTGTTTTCCTTTTTGCAACGAAAGACTTCGGAACCAAATACTCTCCTCGTATCGAATTGCGGGATCATACGGCGACGGTGATTGCTGCAGGGGAGGGAATGAGGAGGCGGTTGCTCGTGAACGGAACAGGCATGACGAAATTGACGCCGATCACCAAGATGATGGCTCATCTTCCATTGGCTTTTCTACCAAGACCGCCGAAGGATGCACTTGTGATTTGCTTCGGCATGGGCACAACTTTCCGTTCCATGATGTCCTGGGGAATCAATGTCACCGCAGTTGAACTGGTGCCGAGCGTACCCAAATTATTTGGCTATTTCCATCCTGATGGCCCCGAACTTTTAAGGTCGCCTCGGGCCCGCATGGTTATTGATGATGGTCGAAGGTTTTTGGAACGTTCGCAAGCGCAGTATGATGTGATTGCGATCGATCCGCCGCCGCCAATAAGCGCGCCGACGTCAAGCCTGCTGTATTCGGAGGAGTTCTACACCATTGTGAAGCGTCATCTTCGTCCAGGAGGAATATTACAGGTCTGGTGTCCCGGGGGCGACCGCGCAACGATGGCCGCGATCACGAAGGCCCTGTTCAATTCATTTCCGCACGTGAACGGCTACGAGTCACTCGAAGATTGGGGCGTTCATTATCTGGTGGGCATGCAACCGCTGCCGGATTTGGAAGCCAATGATCTGGCTCGAAAGATGCCAGCCGCAGCGAGCCGGGATCTGGTCGAATGGACCCCAAACAAGACTCCCGCTCAAATGTTTGACTACGTATTGGGCGGAGAGGAAGAGCTGAGGGACTACATCACTGACGCCCCCAACGTTCCCCCCATGACTGACGATCGCCCGATAAACGAATACTTCCTTCTGCGATCGGCAGGTTTTCAACGTTAATACCTTAGGGTGAGCCAAATAAACTGCCGAAGTGGACCAAAAATACTTGCCAAACGCACTTCCATCTCTCAGTCAAAGGCTCCACTTTCGTGTACTTCAGCATGACAACGTTGACGGGCCTCGGCTATGGCGAGATTGTCCCAACCAATCCCTTTCTGAGACTGATTACTGCATTCGAAAACATGACCAGCATCTTTTAATCGCGGTGATCGTTTCCAGACTTGTGGCTTCCTACCGTCGCAATATCCCGTACCAATTGAATGATCGCGGAACATACTTCGCCTCAAGCCACCGTTACGCTTTTTAACAGCTATTCGAACGAGTAACCGCCGCGGGCCTGAACTCGCAACCGTTCGGTGGTGTTCTTGATGACAACTTGAATTTCGTGCCAGGATTTTGATTGGTTCGGGCCGGGCCGGAACGCGAGTAGGTATCCGTTGCGAACTTGTCGGCCGATCTCTTCGAAGGCGCTTTCAATATCCTTTGAATGATTTGCCTTGTACATAGCACCGCCGGTTGCGCGCGCAAGATCGCCTAACAGCGATGCTGCTGCACCATCGTGCAAGGCCTCTCCTTCGGCGATGGCAAATACAGGCACCCCGGAATTTTTCGCCCGCTCGGCCGCGTCGTAGCGATTCAACACGCTTGCGTTATCTCCGCCATCCGTCAACACTACGATGACCTTCTTGCCAGGCCGTTGTTCCATATCGATGGCGAGTTGAGTAATCGAGTCGAACAGAGCCGTCCTGCCTCCTGTGTAAAGCTCTGTTAGAGCTCTTTTCGAAGCGGCATGATCTGTGCTCATTTGTTGCAATTCATCCAATTGTTCTGTGAATGCATATACACCCACCGAATCTTCCGGCCGGAGTGAGTCGATAAGCTGACGCGCTCCGTTTTTTACCGCAGGCAACGCGAACGTCATGCTACCCGTAATATCCAGGAGCAGAGCGCACGACAAAGCTCCTGAGGCTGGTTCAAACACGCGGATGCGCTGTACTTTGCCATCGTCGCGAACTTCAAACTGATCCTTGGTGAGACCGTCAACTTCATGGCCTTTGTGGTCGAGGACGGTCGCGTAGACTTCTACCAGCTTGACTTCTTCTTTGAAGGTTATGTTTTGAGCGAATTGCCACGCTGTGCAACCGAGAATGACCACAATTAACGAACACCGCGAGAAAAAACTCACGGTTTGTCCAATAGTAATTCGACATTGTCGGGCGTCACGTTCCGATATGTGTCAAGCGCTGCGCCCCAATCCCAACCGTCTCGCATCTGCATTCTTTTCACCACGGCCTCCGTGGTCTGGATTGTTCTAGCTGCGAATGTGGAGGACTGCCACGCCGAGGAATCCGCGAGCCATGCCAAGTATAACTTCAATTCGGCAACACGCTGCGCAAGGATCAGCGGCATGTAGTAGCGTTCGTATTCTTCATAAGACTGGTAGGGGCGCAGCCGAGGGGCCGCAGAACCGCTTAAGTCCGGAGCGATCTGTCCCAGCACATCCAAAGATAGAGGTTGCAAGGCCAACCGCCTCATCGCAAGGAGGGCCGGATTGGTCCAAAGATCCTCGGGACCTCGTGTGGCGAGCAACTTGCCAAGAAAGAATAAGTCACTGACGCTCAGGGTATCCCACACGGATTGCCAGTCACGATTCGTAATCGCCAAGACAAGCGCCTTCCGTCGCACAATTGATAAAACGCCGCCGGATTGTTCGTTTAACAATTCGCACATTGCCTCCGAAGTAGCGGATTCGACTATCCACTCGCGGGCCAGTCGCACGTTTGCGCCAAACGTCTGCAATACGTGGTCGCTAAGCGGGCGCCAGTCCGTTGCCCTGGCACTGGCGAGGAGCGCTGCTGCGACGGAAGCCCCAGACGAACCGCCCAGGTGATTACCTTCCGCGCGCGCTTGGCCGGCAGCTAAGCTAAAGTCGGCGAAGCCCCCGACAAAATAACTTCCCTCGCCCCAGCTCGCGGTTACAAAATCAGCGCGGGGACAGGTCCCTCGCCAGATTGTATTCCAACTGGCGCCCGTGAATTGGTGCTTTCGCAGCAGCATGTGATCGCACGCGACGATGAGATCAGAAGGGTCGAGAAATCGGGCGTAGATTTGACCCGCCATGGCTAACGATATCCAGGGCTCAAGCTTCCCGAGAAGTCTATCCGAAAGCTTTTCAACGTCGGCCCTGTCACGATTAGGCGTCGCCATCGTATCGCGCAACTTGGATAAAACGCCTTCTATTCCGTTTATTTGGCAGCGATCTATCCATTTCTGCGTGTCTGGCGGTATTTTCCATTGATACGGAGGAGTTACGGTAATAAAAGTAGAAATCTGCTTCTGAATAGTATCGAGTCCTGCGGCATTAGTCGGCAATTGCCGTAACGAATCACGGATGATCAACAATGCATCGAGGGATGGCACTCTTTGCAACTCCAGAATCCGTTGGTAAGCTTTTTCACTGCGCATCCGATATCCGCCGTCGAATTCTTTTGAACCGAATTGATCCGTTATGGAGGCGCCTCCTACAAGCAACGCTCGGATTGCGCCATCGTAATTGCTCGTTTTGGTTGTAGAGTCAAGGCGCGCTAGATCTTGGATTACAGCCAGTGAAGCGATGCTCCAAGCCGACGCATCTTGCGCGGCTGTGTATCGAGTAATAATCCTGCGATAGAGTTGCCGGACCGTTTCTTCAGTTTGGAGACCGCTCTGTTTGATAAGACACAGCATTGCGAGACAACTGTGGAGCTCGCCGAGGCGGACGTTCGCCGTCACAAAGTTCAGCCGATTCAACTTTGTAAAAAGCGCAAAGGTTGTTTCATAGTCGGCGGCTGCAAGGTCCCCCAAATCAGCCAGGTAAGGGAAGAGTGCGCCGAACTTGGAATAGTTCTGCGATAACAACAAGGCGGCCTCGGGAGAAAGAGGCTCATGCCGCTGCTCAGCGATTCGCACTACGGCAATGAGATTGGCCAGTTCCGCCCGTTCCTCCCCGTCGCTGATCTGTGTCGTTGTCGCGAGGCGTGTCAAAATAGCGTCGTCAATGGGGGTTGCAGTGTTCTTTCCGCTGATTTTCGCTAACGGCTCTTTCGATTTGTTCGCTCCCCTTTTGACCGTCCACACTTCACGTGAACCCGGGAAGTCCACTGCTCCCGACCTGTTCAAAGGAATATCGCGGAAAGAATCGAACAGCGTGCTTTTGCGGAGGCGCTGCTCGCGGCCATCCCGCGTTTCCGGAGAATCTCGGAACAAAGCGTAAAATCGATTCGCTCGAGCGGTCGACGCTGTGAAAAATCTTTGATGCGCAATATCCACCCCAGATAGAGCGTGAAAGAACGAGATAAGCGCTCCATTGTCGCGGATTAAGAGCGCGCGGAAAAAAGCGGCGCCGTCGGTTGGGCTCTCGCCGGCAAGGGCGTGCCAAACAGAGTCTGCGGCCAGTCCGCCGGGAACTTCTGCCCTATTGCCTTTCAATGCAAACGCGCTTGAATACAATGCCAGTGAGCGGCTGTATTTTTGTACTAAGGTAGATAAGGAGACTGACTCCAGCAAAGCGTCGGCCGCCGCGCGATCCATCGAATTGAGTGCAACATAGACTTCGGCCGAGCGTGGATCGTGTGCGAAGAACTGTGCTAATCCGCCGGTGAACCCCTTGTATTGCGGCGCTGCTGACTTCCAAAGAGATTCCGCTGGATAAATCGGAACAAGATCAATCGGAATTCTCAAGACGTAGGGCTTGCCTGACGAGAGCGCTCGCTGAATGTCCTCCTCATCAATTGCTAATGCAGCTTGCAGGTTCTGTCGCTTAGCTTCCGATTTTTTTTCTGTCCATTCAATCGTAAAGACTGTTTTATTGCGATGCAGCTTCAATCCCAATGCGCGGAGTACATTCTCGGTGCGTTGCTCACCGTCGCTACTGCTTAAAGTCAACAGAATCTCAAAATGATTGTTAACGCGTTTGCCAAGCGCGGCGAGCGCCGTCATTTGGCGGAAATATTCATCGGCTGCCTGACCCACGTCCCGCGAGTCGCTCAAATTGCCATCTACGGCAATGGAGGTCAACATTCGGCTGTAATCGACAAAAAAGCGATTCACGTTGGAAATTCCTTTTCCCCATATCCAGAAGCGAAGGGCGTTTGCACCACCTAGAATTTCGATGGTCTTCGCGCTTGTCTGTATATGTGGTCGGACTAGGTCAAGGCCGCTTGGATCTCCCAAGTTCGCCTCTTTCTCGGCAAATTTCTGAGCGTAATCTAATTGCTCTTCTCGGAGTGACACCTGCAAACCCCGACGGCAGATTTGCAAGAGGTCTTCTTCCCGCGTGTTGTCATTTGGACAAGTACTCAGAAGGCGCATATACACTTGAGGTGAAGCGGAGCCGTACCAATCTTCTACAACGGCCCAGCGCTTAAGTAACTTGGGATCGTTGGATACGGAGGCCTGTTGGCAGAGGGACCGGCGCAGCGAATAGAGGCCACTTCGAACCACTGATTCGCCGCCGTTCGGTGCCCGGGGCGTCAAAGATTGCGCCTCTGACTCAATTTCTTTCTGTGCGCCGCCCAGAATTTGCGAACTTCCAGGCACGTTTAGCAAAAAAAGAGCTCCGATAACAAAGCAGGGCCGCTTGTAGGGGAAGAGCATCCATCACGACAGATGGGGAACTTTGCGAGTTACGTCAAAAAATCACAAGGCGAGAGATCTGACCTTACTGTAGAGGCGCGTAGTATCCGTGTCTCCATGCAACATGAAGCCGCGGATAACCGTCGGGTGGAACGAGTTTGACGATCACCTTGTGGTATTTGCCATCATTCTGCGCACGCGCGGGCAAGTAGCCAAGGACGTAATGGCTATGAATTTCTGCGCTGAGCGTGGCAGCCATTTCGGGCAGCTCATCCAATTTATGAACCCGATAGGCGCGGCCGCCGCTCTCATCGGAGATTCTCTCGAGAGACGGAGAGTGATCCAAAATTGAGATCGAAAAAATGCGAACGTCTGCTTCTCGCACGATCCTCTTAATTTCGCCTTCGGTATACCGGCTGTTGTTATCGCCGCCGTCTGAAAGAACGAACAAGACTTTGGTGCCGTGGCCTGCTTGTTTCATCCGGTTCATTGACAAGTACAGAGCGTCAAATAACGATGTCCAGCCGCCCGTCTGTATCTGCGCTAAGTTATCTTCTATCTCGCCTGCATCTGTAGTAAACGAACATACGGGCTGCGGACGGTCACTGAATTTCATCAGAGAGAATTCGTCTCCGGGTGTGCTCATCTGAAGGAACTCTGTTATTGCTTGACGGGAGTCGTCCAGCTTCTTGCGCATGCTGTTGCTCGCGTCAAAAACGATTCCGATTGAAACCGGAGCGTCCTCGCTGACAACCTCAGACACATTCTGTTCAACACCCTCGTCGAATACGCGGAAATTCTTCTTATTCAGGCCTTGCACCGGGCGTTGAAGCGGATCGGTCACAGTGACAGGAATAAGTACCAGTTTGACCTCGCTGTGGATCGCCCTATCGCGGATGTTGGACTGTCCGGATCGATGCTGTATCCGCGAGGGTAACGAAACGCGAATGCCATCATCCTGCGCATTCAAGGGGCAGGCGTCGACTGTGCAAGCTAGCATACAAAACAAGGCCCAAATGGGGCGCCAGAACGAGATATTTAGCCGACGCTGAAAATTGCGCGCTTGCGCATTGGAAGGCAGAAAGGGAATACACCGGTGCATGTTGTTTTGAGTGAACTGGATTCGACCTACGCGAATCCTACCACCCAAGATTCGAGAATGTCATCAAATAATAAATCCAAGCGGAAGTCGTTTGCATCAGCACGATTCACTGATGCGCACCTGAGACCCCAGCAAAGATTTTGAGACGCGACGGCGGTTGGCGCAATCGATCTGTCCGAAAGGAAGGAACCCGATGCGGCTAAGGAACAGCGCAGTTTTGACTGTCGGTATCTCTTCGTTGCTCACCTTTATACCGGTGAGCATGCACGCTCAGATCACGAACGAAATCGAGGCAACGATTTCGCATAGTTTTATCGTTTCGACTAAGACGCTTCCGCCCGGAAAGTACACGTTTCGAATGCAGCAGGGCTCAGATGGCGGCATTATGACGGTAACGAGTGCCGACGGCAAGAACTCCGATGATTTCATGGTTCGGGAATCAGAAGCCTCAAACACGCCTGCGCACACCGAATTAGTTTTCAGACGCTATGGCAATAAGGAGTTTCTGAGCAAGGTTTATGAGGGAGGCAATAAAATCGGCGTGGCTATGTCCGAACCATCCAAGCTGGAGAAGGAATTAATAGCACAGGGCCAACAACCTAAGGAGCACACCGAAAGTGGTGGCGAGTGAGTCCACGCCCAACTCACGACATCGACCATGTCTCATAAATACCGACCAACTTGGCGATAGCATGCCATTTGACAAATGGGAAATGTGAGGCTATTGCGTTCGAGTGGGGCTTGATTGGCTTTCTAGCTGGTTTATTGACTACCGGCCCCGATTACGACGATCTCTGTCTCTGATGAGCCACACATCCCGTAAATGGTGCCAGCGGTACATGCGCCGACTGAATACCTGTAGCATCCAGGTTTCTTGGCTTGGACCGAAATCTGCCGGTCAGCGCCGCCCATGATTGCTCCCCCGGGAGAATCGAACGGAGAGGAAGGTCCAAAGTCGACGACGAAACCTGTATTCTTCGATGAGCTTACCCAAGTTACAGTTGTGCCGGCTCGAATGCAGAAAAGTGCATTCGATTTGGCATTTCCAATATTTGGTGTAGCCGAAGCTGCGCTACTGCCGCTGCGCTTAATATCGATAATGCAGGGAGTGGATACCGAACCGCATGTGTTGTTCGGCGTGCACATCTGTGCCGGATTCGGTTCCATACAAACGTGCTTATCGCTCCCCATTGCCTTATTATTCGTCAGAAGTAGAAACGGTATACCGGCAAGTTGACAGAAGAGCATAAAGCGCTGCTGAATTTTCACAAACACACCCTTTAACTTTCTCGCCACCAGGCGAATGCGCCTGTCACTTGGCTTCGACATTCTCGACGCGCTGTGATCGCCCATCGTCTTAAAAAATTTTATGGCCGCTTCGAAGATCGTGTATCTACTTAGTCGGAAGGCGATCCCCCGTGTTTACTCCCGGTCGGGCTTTCTTATTTGCAACATTTCTGTTCGTTGTGTTGATTAACTGCGGCAATAAAGAAGATACGTCTGCACGAAGGCATCTGGTACGAGGGCACGTCGCTTCTAGCACAGTAGCTGTTTATGCACGCACATCTCAGATGGCCACATCGGCAGAAAACTGACGTATAACTTGCCCGCTTGAAAAAAAACGTCGCTACTCAACCGGTTGCATCAGGCGGGATTGGACAACCAATCAAAGAAAGGTTAAAACCATGGTCCGTTTAACGAATCTTATGTGGCTCACGGGAGGAGTGCTGATCGGCTCCCTCGGTCTGGTGGCGGTGGCTAGCGTCGGTACTAGCGGAGGCGCAACCGGAACTGCCCAAGCAGCGGCCGCTCCAGCTCAACACGGTATTCCGCGTATTCTCGCTCGCGCGGCTCTGCACCGCCAGGAAACCGGAGGTCAGAAGCCAAACATCTTATTCATCATGGCTGATGACATCGGCTGGATGCAGCCGAGCATTTACCATCGCGGCTTGATGGTCGGAGACACACCTAATATCGACCGTATCGGCCATGAAGGCGGAATGTTCGTGGATTATGTGGCTATGCAGAGCTGTACGTCCGGACGCAACGCCTTCTTCACCGGAATGTATCCATTGCGTACCGGCATGATCCCGCCGCAGTTGCCCGGCAGTCCTTCCTATCTGCGGCCCGGCACACCGGCGTTAGCCGTCTTTCTGCACGATCTCGGTTACACCACCGGCGAATTCGGTAAGAATCACCTCGGCGATCACACGGCTGCTCTTCCGACAGCGCATGGCTTCCAGGAATACTGGGGTTATCTTTACCATCTGGATGCGATGCAGGGAGTGAGCTTCCCCGACATTAACTCCACACCTGCTGAACAGGTGATAGCTCCGCCCTGCAAGAACACGCCAATACCCGGCGTGCCGGAGGTGCCCGGTGCAGTAGACCCAAGGACCACGACTTGTCTGACACCTCCGCGGCCGGTGCTATGGTGCCATTCTTCGGACGGCACCGAAAAGAATCAAAAATGCCAGGACCAAGGCCCCTTAACTCTCGAGCGCTCCAAAACCGTGGACGAAGAGATATCCGCCAAAGTGGTCGATTTCCTCGACCGCAATGACCCGAAGACAACCGGAAAACCTTTCTTCGTTTGGTACAACCCGGCACGTATGCATGTCACCACCGTGCTGTCGCCGAAGTACGAAGCCATGCTAGGTACGAAAGGCGGCAAGGATTGGGGCGTAAACGAAGCGGGCATGAAGCAGTTGGACGATAACGTCGGCGTGGTTTTAGCCAAGTTAGAACAAATGGGCCAATTGGATAACACCATCGTCGTCTTTACGACTGACAACGGCGCCGAAGCGATAAGCTTCCCCGACGGTGGCGTGACACCCTTCAAAGGCCAGAAGGGCGAGGCATGGGAAGGTGGGTACCGCGCCCCGTGCGTCATTCGCTGGCCCGGGCATGTCCCTCCTGGAACCGTGTTCAACCAGTTATTTGCCGCTCTCGACTGGCTGCCGACACTTGTCGATATCGCCGGCGGCCCCAAAGGCGAGGGACTAAAGAAACAGATCGAACAGGGAAGTTATCCCGGTATCGTAAAGACGACGCTGGACGGCTTCGATCAACGAAGCCTGCTCGAGTGCAAAACGAAGCAGTCGGCGCGCGACTACTTCTTCTACTTCTCCGGTTCAACACCCTCGGCAGTCCGTTATAAGAACTGGAAGATGTACTACACGATGTCGCAGCCCGGTCCCGCAGGGTGGATCATGCCTCTAATTCCGTTCCACTTTACTTTGGTCCAGAACATCAAACGCGATCCCTTCGAGCAGGCGGTCGGTATTGACGAAAAGACTGCAATGAGCCTGGGAGGCGCGCTGGGTGGTCCAATAACTGCGTTTCAGTACGACTGGAACATGCTTCCCATCGGCCAGCAGTTGTGGCTGGAACATTTGGAGTCGTACATCAAATACCCGCCCTTACAGGAGGCAGCTTCCTACAATCTGAGTCAAGTCATCGAACAGGTTAAGAAGGCGCAATCAGCAAGTCACGCGGGCGAGTAGTTAAAAACGCTGTCGCGATAGGCGAGGACCAGTGTCACGCTTTCACAAAGCTCTTAACAGCAAGATCATCTGGGCGTTGATGGGAATTACCCTAGGTTGCGGTTTGGCAGGTGCGTTGATTTGTCGACAGCGCATCGCCCAAACCGGAGAGAGCACAACGGCTGCCGGTACGTACTGTGACAAGGGCATCGGAGCCGCTAAGCCTCAGGCCCGCCCTGCACCGGCGAAAGTTACTACGGCCGAGGCTTCGGCTCTCACTGCAACCGATACTGCATGGATTCCCAAAATTAATCCGAACAAACCGGCGGGCCATGCTCACGACGGAATGATCTGGATACCCGGCGGTGAATTCTGGATGGGAGCTGATGACTCTCACATGACTGATGCCAAGCCGTGGCATCGCGTATACGTCGATGGCTTCTGGATGGACAAGACTGAGGTGACTAACGAACAATTCGAGCAATTCGTAAAGGCTACAGGTTACGTAACTGTCGCCGAAATCAAACCACGGCTCGAAGACTATCCGCAAGCAAAACCGGAAAACCTCGTAGCTGGCTCGGTTGTCTTCTCGCCACCGGATCATGAAGTCGAACTTGGCAATCACTTTCAGTGGTGGAGCTATGTCGCTGGTGCGAACTGGCGTCACTCCAACGGTCCCGCTTCAGATATCCAGAACCGCAAGAATCATCCGGTGGTGCACATCGCTTACGCCGATGCCCTCGCCTACTGCAAGTGGGCAGGCAAGCGTTTACCAACAGAGGCTGAATTCGAATTCGCCTCGCGCGGCGGACTTGATCGCAAGCGCTACGACTGGGGTGACGAGTTCATGCCCGGCGGCAAGCACATGGCCAACACCTTTCAGGGCCACTTTCCCGACATGAACACAGGCGAAGATGGATACACTGCCACGGCGCCAGTGGCCTCATTCCCCCCCAACAATTATGGCCTTTTCGATATGGCGGGCAATGTGTGGGAATGGACCTCAGATTGGTATCGCGCCGACTACTATCAGACCTTGGCAGCGAGCGGCCAAGTCGTAGTCAATCCCACTGGGCCTGCCGATAGTTTCGATCCGGCGGAGCCAGGAGTGGTCAAACGGGTGATGCGCGGCGGATCGTTTCTTTGTACCGATCAATACTGCTCGCGTTACATGGCCGGCGGGCGCGGTAAAGGCGAGCCGGACACAGGAACCAATCATTTAGGTTTTCGCTGTGTCATCGGCGCCAAGTAGCGAACCGCATGAACATCACTCGCAGAGAACTGAGCAAATTGTCCACGGGCCTCTTTCTGGCTGTGATTGCACCCGCGCAGACGCAAGACCCACTGCCCTCTTGGAAAGATGGGCGATCTAAAAAAGCAATTATTGATTTTGTTCAGGCAACCACCACTAAAGGGAGTCCACAATTCGTTCGTTTAGAAGAGCGCATCGCTACCTTCGATCAGGACGGCACGCTGTGGGTAGAGCATCCAATTTACTCACAGGTCGTCTTCGCTCTTGATCGAGTTGTCGCCCTGGCCGCGCAACATCCCGAATGGAAACGCACTGAACCCTTCAAAGCTGTGCTTGCCAATGATAAGGCTGCAATAGCGAAATTAACAATAAAAGATCTGGAGGAAATCGTTTTCGCGACTCACGCTGGAATGACTGTCAATGCATTCCAGACAATCGCTGAAGACTGGATAGCCGCCGCAAGCGACCATCGTTTCGGTCGACGCTACACCGAACTGATTTACCAGCCAATGCTCGAGGTGATGAGCTATCTGCGAGCCAGCGGCTATAAGACCTACATTGTCACTGGGGGCGGACAGGACTTCGTTCGCGCTTATTCGGACAAAATATACGGAGTTCCTATCAATCAAGTAATCGGTTCGGCGCTCGACACCCATTACACGTACAACGACAAAGGCCAGGGAATCCTCATTCGTCCGCCGAAACTATTGCTGAATAACAATTTCTCGGGCAAGCCGGAGGATATCTATCTGTTCCTCGGTCGTGCGCCACGAGCGGCGTTCGGTAACTCGACCGGCGACCAGCAAATGCTGGAATTTGCAAAATCATGCACTGGCGCCTCGTTAGCCATGCTCGTCCACCACGATGACGCCAAGCGGGAGTATGCCTACGGTCCCGCAGGCGGGTTGCCCGATACAAAGATAGGAACGTTCTCTCAGGCTCTAATGGACGAAGCAAAGAAGGATGGCTGGATCGTAATTAGCATGAAGGACGATTGGAAACGCATTTTCGCTTTCCAGACCTAGTGCTTTTCGAGCGGCGTCAGAGACGACAGGCATAAACCCGGTCTACGCGCAGCCTCTTCTCCCTGTGTGAAGACTGCCGACAACTTGTGGTTAGCAGGAAAGAGGGAAAACCGAATATGAAGAGTGCTCGCTTATACACGTGGATTCTATTTTCGACATTGCTTTGGTGCAATCGCACAAACGCGCAGCAGGCTCAGCCAACTCCTAGTGAACAGACGGCTAGCGAGGCCGAACAAACTTCAGCCGAGGCTTTGCAGAAGGCTACCCAGAATCCGGTAGCCAATTTGATTAGTGTTCCTCTTCAGAACAACAACTACTTTGGCGTTGGGCCCTATAACCGCACACAAGACGTCCTGAACATCCAGCCGGTGATCCCGCTCAAACTCAATGATCAGTGGAATTTGATCACACGAATCATTCAGCCGGTGGTCTGGCAACCTTTCCCCAGCCAGAACGCTGGTGGCCAATATGGTCTCGGTGACATGAACCCTACTTTCTTCATATCGCCATCTAAACCTGAAAAGCTGATCTGGGGCGTCGGTCCGGCGTTTGTTATCCCCACGGCGACGAGCAGCGTTCTTGGACAGGGCAAGTTTAGCTTGGGGCCATCTTTCGTTGCGCTGGCTCAGCCTGGGCACTGGACCGTAGGCGCGCTTGTCAACAACGTTTTCTCTGTGGCAGGCTCCGGGCACCGACCATATGTCAATCAAATGTTGTTGCAATATTTCATCAACTACAACATGACGAAAGGTTGGTACATAACCATTCAGCCAATTTTGACTGCTAACTGGCGAGCGAGTAGCAGCAGCAACATATGGACGGTCCCCTTCGGTGGTGGCGTGGGAAGAATTATGAAGCTTGGATTCCAGCCGGTCAATCTTACGGCCCAGTTTTATTACAATCCGATCCGTCCAGCCGGAACTTCCTCCTGGAGCATGCGACTACAAATTGCGTTTCTGTTTCCCAAGTTAAGCAAAGAGGAGCAGATGAGAATGATGGAACAAAAACTGAAACAAATGCGAGAGCAGCAGCCGCAGAAGAACTGAATTCCGATCGCGGTGTGTGGTGTGTTGATTGGGTGCAATCGTGGCCGATATCGACCACTTCAGTTCCCCAAACAGGATGTCGTAACTTCGGGGCACAACATCAGGTCTGCCTTACTTTCGACACTCTTCGCGTTAGCGCTATTCGCGATTTCCTCCTGCGGTGCTGCAGCCCAGTCGACGGCGGAATCCTTAACCGAGACTAAAATCTTGCCAGAAGCGGATGTCCATGTGCAATTTCCGTCTAACTTACGCATACTCGCGTTCGCTGGATTGGAGCAGGGACTGGGCTTTCCCTACCAGCAGTGGTATGCGGCGGCCGCACTCGGCTATCAGTTCAGACCCATCCTGAGGCCGCATTTAAGAAATCTCGATCCAGACAAAGAATATTACTTGGTCTTCGGCGGCGGCTACGAGTATCTTCGAACCATTCAATCGGGAAAGATGACACGCGAAGACCGGGTCACCATCGAGATAACACCTGGCTTTCGTCTTCCCGCGAATTTTCTCATGCGTGACAGAAATTGGACTGAGCTTCGCGTCGCGAACGGAAAATACTCAATGACATACCGAAATAGGCTGACAGTCGAACGCGACTTTGTCGTTCGCGGCTTCCGTTTCACTCCCTACGGCACGGCCGAAATTTTTTATGATGGCGCAAAGCATTCCTGGAACGAAAAATGGTACACGGCCGGAGTCCAATGGCCCTACCAACGTCTCTTTATGCTGGACACGTACTATCGACGAGAGGATTGCCCTACCTGTGTGCCTGCGAATTGGAATGGCGCGGGAATAACGCTGCACTTCTTTTTCGGGAGTCCGAAATGACAAATTGCAAGCGCTGACGCCGGCGTTGCCCGACAGCAATTTAGGGTTATGGGTTGGAACTTTCAAATGCTGGGCAATCGTGGACCTAAAATTTTGAGACTATTCGGCTCGCCCCCAATCGTTATCAGTGCAGGCACGCGACGAAATAGCCACTACTCAAGGCTTCATTGACGGCGATTAGGGCCCTGCCTTTCGCAGCGGGGCCCGCTTTTTGCGCACAATAGCAGCTCTGTTTGTGATGTATTTTCTTGCTTCATACGGGGGGTACAGATGAAAAGCGCGTGGAGAGCAACAGGTCTAACAAGGCGCGTCCGGATCTGTTCGTTCGTTTTCGCCTCGGCTACCTTCTGTGTGAAGCGTGGTGACGACCTAAGTGTGGACGCTCTGCAAATGTTGCGGGATTCCGGCGGTTGGCAATACATCGTCATATCCGACGTAGATAACGGAATTCAAACAACGCATACCTGCTTTGATGGCCGTCCGCATCCAAACTCTTGCAGTGGAACAGTAACGTTCGCGCAGGACGACACCTTTTCGATAATCATGCGCATCCATGGCCAGGCGTACCAGCGTCATGGAACCTATGAGGTGAACGATGGGCAACTCTCGTTTTTTGATGAGCTCGGAACCAGGGACGGTCCGTACACAGTTACGGTCAATACTCAGACGAAACGTCTTATGCTCGAAATGCAGCAAGTACGGATGGGGCTCGAGCTCGAAAGCCAATACCGCGCAGACATGAAAGCTGGCAAACAACGTCCGTCTAAATAGCTGGTTATACGGTTCACGCTTTGTCGGCCTTTAGCCGGCCATCCTCGTTCTTCTCCAGATCTCTCTCAAGGAAGAAGTTCAAGAACGTGCGGATGAAGCCAATGGCCGCGAGCTGCCCTATGTCAGTCCAGGTCGGAGAGATCGCCGTGCGCACAATGTCAGCGGCAAGCTCAAATTCCAGTCCCAGCAACAGCCAGACACCAAAGCGCAGCCAGACCCCTTCGCGCAGCTCTGTCGCTCGTTTTCTAACAACGGCGCGGATCGATCCGTAAACGGCCTCGATTGCTCCGTAACCAATGATCAGTGCTGAGAATGCTTCGACCCAAAGTGCGATGGAACCGGCGACACCTTTAAATAGCTCGTGCATGTCGCCTCCGTCATGCAGCCTACGAGTTGCTATTTGAGCTTTCGTCCCACGAACAAACCGGAGCAGCTCAAGAGGTCGCTCTTTCGCTGCCCCGGCTGGCCGGACGAGCACGAATCTGATGATTGATCTTCAATACGTTGTCAAGAAAGCGGCAGATGCGTCATTCTTCGACGCCACTGCCGGATTCCTGTGCGTCTTGCTAGGTTAGGTCCTACGGGGAAACATGTGGAGTTCCTACCCTAACCGCTTTTATTGCTGCAAACCCTCGTTCACTAAAACCGTGACATCGACCCGGCGGTTCAGTGCCCGCCCTTCCGGGTCGCTGTTGCTGGCATCCGGATGTGTCGCGCCATAACTGGCGGGAGTAAGCATCCGGCGCATCGGTATGTTCTTTTGCTCGCGCAAGTACTGGGCTACCGCAGCCGCTCGTTCGGCACTCAATTTTTGATCCCATTGCTTCGAGCCGGTACTGGAAGCATAACCTGCGATTTCAATCATGTATCCATCCAGCGGTAGTGCAACACTGGCCAGTTGGCTGAGGTCGGCCTTCGCCGCATCGTCCAACGTTGCTCCATTGGAGGGGAAATAAATTCCCGCCACTGCAACCTTCTTATAGTTGTCTAGATCCGATACACGCTTGTTCACCTTCGCAATTGCATTGGCATCCATTAGGCCGACTGCTCCGGCCGCCGTAGCAGTCCCCTGTGCCTGATCCGCCGATGACTGCGCTTGGTTGGCCGAGGATTGGGCTTGGTTCGCAGAAGACTGTGCCGCATTCGCTTTTGAGACTCCGGAATTGGCCGTAGACTGTGCCTTCTTTGCCGCGGCGTTGTTTGCCTGGATTTGTTGTTCTTCGGCTACTTCAACTGCAAATTCATCGGGATCGAACTTAATCTTCTGCGCCTCGAGCTGGCCCTGGGCATTTCCGACGCCTTCGGCTTCCACGTTGAGGCCAGGCACCAGTGCCGTGACGTCCATATCCTTATGGCGGAAGTGAAAGTCTTTCGTCCGCTCAATCTGGGTTCCATCCGTGAGTTCCACTACGACCATCGCCTGGTCTTTTTCACGAATACGAACCTGGTCTCCGCTCCGCGACACGATCGAACCTTTGACCTTCGCTTTTTTCCCGGCTTCAATATCCAATCCGTGGGCCCTGCCGAGGGGGGCCAAGCCGGCGAGCAGAATGAGACACGCTGCCGTGTCCAAGACTCGTTTACAACTTTGCATATTCAATCTCTCTCTCATAGCTCTTGTCCTTTTTGAATGTGCTAACTGATGGCTCGGTACATGCCCCTCTTATGAAAGCGGTGCACCCGACCCGCTATTAGCCCCTTTCGCAAAGCCTGATGCGGAACTTTTTGAGCAGCTTCAGAGAATTAGAGCCTGAGCGTGTGAGCTTCGCGAATACATGAAGGGGAAAACGGAGGAAATCGCGAGGCTATACAACGTCATAGCCCGCCGGGGACGAACATTCAAGTAGCCGTAAAATCAGCAAGTCGTGTCGCCGCTTTCCCTACTGTATGGACAAGCTTTTCGAAAGGCTTGTTCGCCTCGGATCAGCCAGGATCGCTTTGGCATCGATCCGCTTCGGCAGACTGATGGTGAAAATCGATCCTTTGCCAACCTCGCTTTGCACAGTAATCGTGCCGGCGTGCAATTCGACAATTCGCTTCGAGATCGCCAGCCCTAATCCCGTACCCGTTCTATAAGATCCGGCGGTGGTTCGGCTAATTTGAAAAGGTTCAAATATCGCTTCGATGCGCTCAGGAGATATACCTATCCCTTCATCGCGAATCGAAATCAATACCGAATTCCGGCTTGAGCGGATCTCAATTTCAATTTCGCCGCCACTGCGTGAGAACTTTATCCCATTGGCAAGAAGATTGTCTATGACCTGAGTAATCTTGGTTGGATCTATATTTATGATGAGCTCACGAATATCTACACTTATACGTATGTGCAGTCCTTTGCGTTGAGCGAGCGGCTGATTGATATTTACAACGTCTTTGACCAAGGACATCAAATCCGCAGAATCAAAATTTAGCATCAGTTTGTCGGATTCAATCTTCGAAAAGCTTAAAATGTTTTCGATCATTCGAAGAATGAATAAGCTGGACTGTGCGGCGCCTTGAAGCAACCCCATCTGCTGGTGGCTAAGAACGTTCGATGCGTCTTCCATCAAATATTCGACAACAGACAAAATGCTGCTGGCGGGATTTCGAAGACCATGGACAATCATCGCCAGATCTTGAAATATTGCCGGGTTCTCCTTCGGTAAGTCCACGGATTTTTCGACTGGTTTTCGCTTCGTTAATGGAAGTTTTTTGTGGACGGGCGTCGATTGTTTTTTACCGTTTAGTCTTCGTGACTGGTCTGGTTTCTGACCGTTAAAGGTCCGGTTTTGCCGATCTATTCCGAGTCGCATTCTGCCCCTATCCCGTGATCCTTTACAACGCAATTTACCTGTTCGCGCAACTATTAGGACTGTTACTATGATGCCGCATTAATATTGCAGCTTCAAAACAGTTACGCAAACGTGCCCAATAAATAGTAAGCTAAATAATAGTCGCTGATTTTGCGAGTCATTGAACCAATTTGTCGACTAGCTTAGGTACGTGTATTCAATCTTATTCGGGCTAGATTTTGACATCAGCATGCGCGGTCCAGTGCGGCCGCAATACTTTGCCAGGCGCACGCGCAATTCTTTCCGCGCCCGCATTAGGCGAGATTTTGCCGCCGGTACCGAGAGATGCAATCGCGCCGCTACTTCTGGCATTGGTAGTTCCTCAATTTCGCGCAATATGATGACATTCCGCATAAGTGGCGGAATTCGCGATATCTCTCGATGCAGCAAATTCACAACCTGCTGAGAGCCCAGACCGTCTTCTTGATCCGGCAATTGGTCTACTATTTCCAGTCTGGCTTTCGATTCGGACCGCACATCGACATAGATGAGTTCCGCTTGGCGTCGCTCGCGCATGAGCATCAGACATTCGTTCTGGACGATGCGGCACAACCATGCAGCAAATGGCCCCTCACAACGAAACTGTTCCAAGTATTCGAATGCTTTCGCGAATGCACTTTGCACCTGATCTTCCGCATCGGTATGATTGCGAAGCATTAGACGAGCCCGCTTGAGACAAATCGCGTGGTGTCGGCGGGTGAGTTTGGCGAATGCGTCACGATCACCCTGTCGAGCCAACAAGACGAGCTCGTCGTCGCCGGCCTCAATGTCAGCTCTGGGCGACGGTGCGCTCTCGGTGCGCTCTTGTTCAATTTCATCGCGGCCAGGCAGACCGTTGGCTACCTGCTCAAAACTTCTGGTTTCCTGCTTTGCAGACTGTGTGTACGTTGCTCCCGACATGTCCGCCGATAACGCACACGGGAGGCCAAGCGCGGAAATCAACTACCCAGCCAAATGAATCAATGATTTAGCTTTGGGATTCGTCAGTACCGATTGTGTCAGTTCGACGTTTCGGTACCTTGCCCATGAGGCATATGCACGTTTTGGTGCAGTCCTCAGCAATTGGATTTCACTGCCGGTAAATCGGTGGGCTGAGTTGTTTTGGGTGCGCCGGCAAATTCGGCTGATTCGATACCGTGCTTTTCAAGACGATATGCCAGCGTTCGACGGCTGAGTTGGAGAAAGCGAGCCGCGCGGGACTGATTACCACTGAATTTTCGAAGCGCGCGAATAATCAGTTCTTTCTCTGTGTCGTCAAGGCTTAAGCCTGCATCCGGCAATACGTCTCGCAACACTTCGGAGGGCACCTGCGCATTTTGTAAAAAATCGGGAAGGTCCTCCAAACGTATCTCCGATTGTCCAGCAAGCAGAACAATTCGCTCAATTGCATTCTCCAGCTGGCGTACGTTGCCGGGCCAATCATAGTTGCACAAACGACGTAGGATGTCCACAGGGAGGGTGAGTTCCGCGCGGCCGTGCTTCTTCTTAAATCGCGTAAAGAACTGTTCGACGAGTTGTGGAATGTCGTCCGCGCGCTCGCGAAGCGGTGGTATCTCAATTGGAACCACCATTAACCTGTAATAGAGATCCTCTCGAAACGTTCCGTTCTTCACCATCAAAGCCAAGTCCCTGTGCGTCGCGGCGATGATTCGGACATCCAACTTGATGGAATTTGTCGCACCGACCTTTTCTATCTCGTGTTCCTGGATTAAACGCAAAACCCGCACCTGTAGCTCTAGCGGCAACTCGCCGATTTCATCGAGCAGTATGGTCCCGCCGTCGGCAACCTCCGCCTTGCCTTTCTTGTGAGTGAGAGCGCCCGTGAAGGAACCCTTTGTATGCCCGAAGAGTTCTGATTCCAGCAATTCCCTAGGTATCGAGCCGCAGTTTACCGTCACAAAGGGTCGATCCCGGCGGGGACTGCGAAAATGAATGGCCTTAGCCACCAATTCCTTGCCTGTTCCGGTTTCGCCATGAAGCAATACCGTTACGTCCGCTGCCGCGACGCGCGCTGCGATGTCTAGCGTCCGCATAAGCGAAGTAGAGGATCCGATGATATTTTCGAACCCATATTTCTGCTCCAGACAACTTCGTAGCAGCGTCACCTCTTCGAGTAATTGCCGATGATTGAGAGCTCGGCTCACCAATGTCGTAAGTTCGTATGGGTGAACGGGCTTCGCCAAGTAATCGTAGGCTCCCGCCTTCATAGCCTCTACGGCACTCTGAATTGTTCCAAAGGCGGTCATCACGATCACGGCGGTATTAGGATAGATCGCGCGGGCCTTCTTCAGGAGTTCGATACCCGATGCACCCGGCAGATGCAAGTCGGTAATGATCAGATCGACCGGAGATCTTTGTAGGATTTCTATGGCCTGCTCAGCATCGCAAGCGGAAACTGTCTCGTAGCGTTGCTTTCTCAGCACGCTTTCCATGAGGCTACGAGCAGTATCCTCGTCTTCAGCAATCAATATGCGTTCATTAGCCATTTAAACGGTGACACACGTCTATCGTTCACGGACTAACCCCAGCTTGTGTTTGTTGGTAACGACTTGGCATTCTATATCAAGCTGTACGAAGTCAACGGCAGGTCCATCTTGACGAGGCACGTATGCGGGACACTCCGCCTTCCCGAACCTCTGAGCTGGATGATGTGCATTCGTCTCTTCAGACTCATTACTTAACTTCAACTATATGGCCTAGATAGGTCGCCACGTCGAACAAAATAACATCGTTCGGCACGTAGTCCACTCAGTAATTTTCCCGTAGCGGTTACTGTGTTCAAGGATTGCCTCAGATGAAAGAATTCCGCCCATTGCCGCCGGGACACATCTTCTGGAATGAAATGTGTCGCCCTGGCAAAGATTAAACGATCACCACTTAAAGCGGAGACCATTCCGCAAAAGGCCCGCTCGTTCAGTTTAGGCAAGGAACTGACACGATTTTACCGTCGAGACGGAGACAGAAATGAAACAGACGATACGAACGACGACTTTACGGCCGGCACGGAAAGTGGTCAGTAGCCTGCTCCTACTTGGCATGTTGCACTTAGGAAGCACTCCTGGTTTTACTAGAGAAAAGAACGAAACGATCGACGCTACCGCTATGGGTACGTCGACCCAAATGGGTACGATCGTTGGAGTTACATTGAACATCTATGAGTTCTCAACTCCAGCGGACAGACAACTGCTGATTCAAGCATTTGAGAAAGGTCAGAATCAGGGTCTGGTAAATGCCCTGCAGCGGATGCGGGCCGTGGGTCACGTCGAGATAACGGGGACGCTCGGATACGATTGTAGTTTTATTCGGATGTTTCCGACTCCGACGGGCCGCAAAATCCTTTTCGTGACAAACCGTTTGCTTCGTTTCGGTGAGGTCTATTGGGATACTCAGTCCCAGGCTTTCAACCTTACGGCCGGCGAGATCGACATCAACGATGCGGACAGAAGCAAGAGCACCGGCAAACTGTTCCCAGCGGCGCAGCTTGTAATCGACAAAGAAGGGAAATTGCAATTCGAGTTGCGTGAAAATCCTTGGAACTTAGTCGACGTTTTAGATTGGAAGGGAACGCCCGGAGTAAACTGACTACTTCAGTATTCTGCCATGGTCCAGCTCCGATCTCGCGATCCACGGCGCGGAATTTCAAAGATCACTTGGCTCGGTGATTCTCTACCGCGTATAGAATCGGAATGAAGTGAGAGTTACGCGCGTTTGCGCGCCGCATGTGTGCCCGATCAGGCACAACGAATCCTGACAAACGCCGTGGAAACGACGATGGACGCCGGTACAATCCTGGTAGTTGACGACGACCTGGAGTCGTTACAACTGCTGACCAACATCTTACGCGCGGTTGGATATCAAGTACGTCCTGCTGATACGGGCGAACTGGCATTGCGATCGGTAAGCGAGAAATTACCGGATTTGATCTTACTCGACATGCGGATGCCTGGGATAGATGGATTCGAGGTTTGCCAGCGCTTGAAAGCGCGCCCAGAGACACGCGATATCCCGTTGATGTTCATAAGCGCCTCGCACGAAGCAGACGAACGTATAGATGGGTTGAAATTAGGTGCGGTGGATTTTGTGTCCAAGCCATTTCGGAGAGAGGAATTGCTTGCGCGCGTGCAAACGCACCTGGATCTTGGACGTCTGCGTGCGCAGTTGGAAAAGCGCGTAGCTGAACGAACCGCCGAATTGACCATCGCAAACCGGCAATTGGAAGTCGAACTTACTGAACGTAGGCTTGCTGAACAAACCTTACAGGAGGCCGAGCAACGCTTCCGCAACATGGCGGATACAGCTCCGGTGATGATTTGGGTATCGGCTTCCGATAAGCTCTTCACATTTTTTAACAAAGGTTGGTTAGATTTCACGGGCCGCAGCATGGAACAAGAGCTAGGCCAAGGTTGGACTGCGGGTGTTCATTCCGATGACTTGCAACGCTGCTATGAGACATATTCTTCATCCTTCGACGCTCGCCGGCGTTTTCAAATGGAGTACCGGCTCCGCCGCGCGGATGGCGAGTACCGGTGGGTTTGGGGTACCGGTGTCCCGCGATTCGAGCCAAATGGCGTATTCACCGGTTATATCGGATCCTGTATAGATCTTACGGACATTAAGCTAGCCCAAGAACAGATGGTTGCTGCTCACAAATTGGAGAGTTTGGGGGTGCTTGCAGCGGGCATCGCTCACGATTTCAACAATATGTTGAGCAGCATTTTCGCCGAAGCGGATCTAGCATTTGGCGACCTGCCCTTCGATTCACCCGTCCGGGGCAATCTCGATCGGATCTGTGCCGTCTCAATTCGCGCGTCGGAAGTCCTCAACTTATTGATGGACTATGCGGGAGGTAAAGGCGATGAGACGGCGTTCGAAACAGTTGATCTCTCTTCGTTAATTCAGGAAATGCTAGAGCTCCTGAAGGTTTCTATTTCGAAAAAGGCAACCTTTGAAATCAATTTTCCAAAAAATTGCCCTCCCGTTCGAGCCAATCCGACACAGCTCCGGCGCGTGGTAATGAATCTCGTGACTAATGCTTCCGAAGCTCTTGGCGAGGCTGAAGGCACGATCCGTCTGGGTACAACGTTCGTTCACGTATGGCCTCAATCGGATGTCGAGGGACCGACAAGCGTCTCTCCCGGAGACTATGTTCTTCTTGAGGTCTCTGACACAGGATGCGGCATGAGCGAAGACACTCTGAATAAGGTGTTCGATCCTTTTTACACAACCAAATCTTTTGGTCGTGGGCTTGGATTATCGGCAGTTCAAGGAATTATTCGTTCGCACGGAGGTTCGATAGATATCCTGAGCGAACCGGGACAGGGCTCCAAGTTTCGGGTATTCATCCCGTGCGATCGTACTCTGGAGAATAGCTCCAGTATTCCAACTGCTATGGACAAAGACACGTCAAGAAGCCGGACTCTTCTACTAGTTGAGGATGAAGAAACACTTCGGCTGGCGGTGTCAATGTCCCTCAAGAAGAACGGTTTTTCCGTATTAGAGGCCGAAGACGGGCGAGTAGCACTCGAGCTGTTTCGTGAGCACGCGAAGGATATTGACGTGACTCTGTTAGATTTGACTTTACCCGGCTTGTCAGGTGCGGAAGTTTGCCAAGAAATACGCCGGATACGGCCCGACGCGAAAATTATTCTCACTAGCGCCTACGACCGTGATCGAGTGAGTTCTCACTTCACATCCCTCGAACAGGCATTCTCTAACTTCATTCGAAAGCCGTATCGCATTGCCGATCTTCTCAATGCATTGAACGCAATCGGCGTTCAAACTGAAGCAAGTTCAAGTCACTTGTAATCCTGTCAGTTCCTAGTTCCTTGTGGGCGTCGTGCACCAGTAAGCGGACTTGTGCAAAAAATTTTGACGCTCGTGCTCGTTTCGTTCAATCGATCTTCAGTGAAGGCGAGCCTTAATAGCGGAATCGGAGTTGTTGCTTGATCAAAAATAGATCGACCTATGTGCGATTTGCCGAAGCGTCGTTGCTGAGCTTTTTTCTTTGTGCAGTTATGTATGCCCAAGACCAGCCGCTGTCTAATAACGCTTCCAGTCAGCCGGCGCCCAGCACTAATACCGCCGACACGACGAATGGTCCGTATCTTCCCTGGCACAGTGATTTCACTCTTTATCTTTGGCTTCCTGGGACACACGGGATCATCGGCGCAAACGGCTACGAGGTCGGCTACAAGGCAAGCCCTGCGGATCTTTTGTCGCACTTTAGATTTGGGCTAATGGGAACGTTAGGCGTTCAACGTGGGCGCTGCGTGATCGTTACCGACATGGTGTGGGTCAGGCTTGGCGCTAATAAGCAGGCCGTGTTGCCGTTGCCCGGTTTGCCGTTGTTAACCGCTCAGGTAAAAGCCGGCCAGTTCATTCTTACTCCCGAAATTGGTTATCGGTTTTTTGATGGTGAAAAGATCAAGATAGACGCCATTGGTGGATTCCGGTACTGGCATTTGGAATCCAGTCTGCAATTCACGCCTTCGCCACGGAACCTAAATTTCTCAGGGTCTGTTAATTGGGCCGATCCGGTGATGGGCGCACGTTTACAGGTTCCACTCTCTCGCAGGACAATCGTAACCGTTTTGGGCGACGCAGGTGGCTGGGCGGGATCGCAACTGGATTATCAAATTATTGGCTCTTTAGGCTTCAAACTAAGCCCGAAGTGGGCTCTAGATGGTGGTTACCGATACCTTTACACCAATTACCGTCCAGGATCTTTCGTATACGAAACAGCCATGAGCGGCGTTGTTCTGGGCGTCACTTACACCATTAAATGATGCGCCCTGCCTTGGCTTGTGCGCGCATTTGCTGCTCGTACGCGCCAAGATCACTCCGAGTGACTCGTCTGATCCGCCTCATTTCTGTTGTCGGTATCGTGTTTATTTGTGCACCAG
>DASREJ010000030.1:0-7510 GCA_035652115.1 Bryobacteraceae bacterium | reverse complement strand
GTCCGTCTCGGAAAACTGTTCAGAGATCTCGGGCACTAATCTGGCAAGTGACGCAAGCCGGTATGGCCCGAGCGTCGACCAACCGGCACGAACGGCGTCGGAACGCAGCCACTCTGCCACCGGCGCATATGCCACCTGTCCCCCTCCGGCGTAACAGCGGCTGCGCGCGCATGCATGGCCTTGCCGGACACACGTCAGATACAACTCTTCGGCTAACCGGCTTTTGCCAATCCCTGGCTCGCCTGAAATGATGGCTGCTCGCAGACCCTCTTGCGCGGCGTCCCGCCAGGCACGCGTCAACTCGCCCCATTCCGCAGTGCGGCCCACCATTGCCTGCAGCTTCGGAACGTGCGACATGGCCTTAGCCGCCGGCAGCCGGTCTGACAGGGGCGTCGCTTCGTCGGAACCCGTGTTTCCCTTCAGGATTCGTTCGAACAGCTCTTTGGTAGCCGCATCCGGTTCGACGCCCATTTCGCGCCGTAACGCGCGCATGCATTGGTGATATGCACGTAGAGCGCTGGCGCGATCATGATTCGCTGCATGTAATCGAATTAGTAACTGATGGTAAGGTTCACTCAAGGCATCCAGCACCAGCAGCCGCTCGGCATACGGAATCGCTGCGGCATATTCGCTCTGCTCCTCAAGCATCGTTGCCAGCCGTTCCAACGCAGCGCAAACCTTCTTTCGGAACTCGTCGCGCAATGGCGAGATCCAATCGTCATAAAGCCCGGGCAGCAGATCGTCTTCGTATAGTTGCGCCGCGGTTCTCAGACACTGCATCTCGCGCGCTGGGTCATTTTCAGTTCGCGCCGTGATGGCATCTTTAAGAGCTTGCTCGAACTCCGCAACATCGACGCTACAAGACCGGTGCTGCCGCCAATGAATCGCAAAATGATCGATCACCAACCAATCACAGCCGGCCGGCAAGGCGCGCTTTAGACTGTGGAGCAATTGCCGTAAGTTTGTTCGCGCCTGACCTTCGCGAGATGCGGGGCCAGAGCGTGAACGCCAGTTTCTCGCGCGGCTGGGGGGTGTCTTGATGCAGGACTAAATAGGCCAGCAGAGATTGAAGGCGATTTGTATTAACGGATGTGATCGGCTGTCCTGCGACTTCAATACGCAAGCTGCCGAACAGACTGATCCGCATAGAGGCTGACAACTTGATTTACAAACGACCGAATTTAGCGACGGCTTCGCGGATTGATTTGTATTTTTCGATATACGGCAGCATGCTGTGCTCTGTGTCATCAAGCTGCTGCGCCTTCTTCAGAACGTCAGCCGCCTTTTCGGCGGGCACAACGACGACTCCGTCCATGTCTGCAACGATAATGTCGGCTGGCCTCACAGAGACGCCTGCGCACGTAACCGGAATGTTTTTGCCGGTCACACGAAAGTGATTGACTGTCGTCGAAGGCACAACGCCACGGCTGAAAACGGGAAACTGCAGTTTGGCGATCTGCGGCGTGTCGCGAACACCGCCATCCACGATGGCCCCCGCGAAACCGCGATACTTCATTGCCGTGCTCATCAACCCGCCGACGCCAGCGAAATCGAGTCCGTCATCCAGAACCATCACGTAAACCGAGCCTTTGGGAGATTCGTCGATTACGTCCATCATGGGCTGCAGGGCTTTCGAGCCTTCGCTATGCTCCTCCTTTCTTAATTGGACCGTGACGGCGGGGCCGGCGAACTTAGTGGTAAATAGCGGCCGCATGTCGTGCGACATATAAGCCTTCTTCCCATAGAGCTGCTCCATAGCATCGGAAACTGACGCGACTTCAACAGTGCGAAAGCCTTCTATCAAGACATCTTGCGGCGTGTCGGCCTTGATACACAATGACCCAACGCAGCCGGCAAGTATTGCGGCAGAAAACACAGCGAGCAAAAGTTTTCGATACATATCGTTGTTCAGCAGTTCGTCTTTGTAAGATTACTCCCTGGAAGTTGTGATAAAGTCGCCAGAACAGAATCATTAACGATGAACCGTTTGCGAATAGGAAGAAGGCAATTTCTCGCGGCTGCGGCGCCTCTCGCATTGTCGCCGCTGCTGACAACGCGGCTGCGTGGAATGGCGATTCCAAAGATCAAAGATGTTTCGGTGATCACGACAGAGCCGGCGGGTGTTCGCTTAATTGTCGTCAAGATCACTACCGATCAAGACGGCTTGTACGGTTACGGCTGCGCGACATTTACGCAGCGCGCTGACTTGGTTGTCGATGCTGTCAATCTCTACCTCAAACCATTTCTGATTGGCCGCCCCACAGATGCGATTGAAGATTTGTGGCAGGCCATGTACAACTCTTCGTATTGGCGCAACGGCCCAGTTTTGAATAACGCCATCAGCGGCGTCGATCAGGCGCTGTGGGATATCAAGGGCCGTCAGGCGGGTATGCCCGTCTATGAACTTCTGGGCGGCAAATGCCGGCATGGGGCAATGATCTACTCGCACGCGTCAGGGCGTGAAGTACCGGAGACTCTCGATCAGGCCCGGAAGCTAATGTCCCAAGGGATCAAAGCCGTGCGCTTGCAAGTAGGCGTGCCGGGAATGGCGGCGTATGGAGCCGCGCAAGCGCGGAATCCACAGGCAGCGAGTTCGCAGCCCGTGGTGGATGAGATTTTCGAGCCCGAGCCGTATGTGCGCCGGACCCTACAGTTGTTTGAAGCCGGCCGCAAGGAGTTGGGTCCGGAGATTGAACTGCTGCATGATGTCCACGAGCGGGTGCCGCCTCGTCTGGCGGTACAGTTCGCCAAGGACATGGAGCAGTATCGTCTGTTCTTCCTTGAGGACGCGCTGTCGCCGGAGAACATCGACTACTTCAAGCAGATTCGCGCGAACTGTACGACGCCGCTGGCAATGGGCGAGCTGTTCAACAATCCGCATGAGTGGAACAACCTGATTCGCGACAGTCTGATCGATTTCATCCGCGTCCATGTCACCCAAGCAGGCGGGCTAACGCCGTGCCGAAAAATGGCAGCCATGGCGGAGGCGTTCCAGGTGCGCACGGCGTGGCATGGGCCGGGCGATGTTTCGCCTATCGGGCATTGCGCCAATGTGACGCTCGACGTTGTCTGTTACAACTTCGGCATCCAGGAGTGGACCTTCGCGAACGACCACATACGCGAGGTGTTCGATGGTTATCCCGAGGTAAAGGACGGTTACGTTTATCCCAACGACAAACCTGGTTGGGGTGTTGAGATCAATGAAAAGGCTGCGGCTAAATATCCGTTCGGGAGTGAAACAGGAAGTCGTAAGCTGCTGAACGGCGGGTGGGGTGTAGTTCGACGTGCCGATGGCACGGTCATTAATCAATAGTTCGTCTTCGATCAAGAAGTAAGGAGAGTCCGGCATGGGCCCAATTAGAATCTCTTGGCGTAGAGCAGTGTTGGCGGTAGTTTCCTTGACGGCGTTATCCGTGGGTGCCTGGGCACAATCGGGACGCGGCAATGTATCGGGCACGGTTCGTGACTCGACAGGCGCTGTTGTTCCGGGAGCGAAGGTTTCGGTGACGAATGTGGCGACCAATGAAACGACCGCATTAGAGACCGGCGCTTCGGGAGACTACACGGCTCCGGATGTTTCTGTCGGCACCTATAACGTTCTCGTACAGAAAGAAGGTTTCAGCCAGGCCCAGATAAAGAACATCATCGTAAACGCCGCTCAAACGGCTCGTGCCGATATCACCCTGCAGGTGGGTCAATCGAGACAGGTTGTGGAAGTACAAGCCGCCTCCTTGCAGGTGAACTCGGAGGATTCCAGAACAACTGTTACGGTCAACCAGACTCTAGTGAATGAACTGCCGCTGGTAGTCGCGGGCACGGTAAGAAGTCCGTTCGACCTGGCCGCCCTGACACCCGAGGCGAAGAACACCGGTACGGCGGAGGGTTTTGCTTTAGGCGGGGGACAAGCCGATAGCTATCAGGCAACTCTCGATGGCGTATCGATCAACACGTCACGGGCGCTGCAAAAAAATTGGGTGACTTCGAATGCTCCTTCGGTGGAGGCAATTACCCAGTTCACGGTCGATTCGAACGGCTTCAAGGCTGAGTATGGACATGCGGGCGGCGGCGCCATGTTGTTCATTGCAAAGTCGGGGACAAACAGCTTGCACGGGTCTGCGTATGAATTTGTGCGGAATACCGACTTCGATGCCAACGACTGGTTCAGCAATCGCGCGGGGAAAGCACGGCAGATCTATAAGCAGAACGATTTTGGTTTTACGGCCGGCGGCCCCGTTTATATTCCAAAGGTCTACCACGGCAAAAACAAAACATTTTTCTTCTTCTCCTACGAAGGATTTCGAAACCGCAACGGCGCGACCAATGCCACCGCAACCGTGCCCACGCCAGAAATGTATAACGGCGACTTCAGCAAGTGGGTGAATGCAAGCGGCGCGGTAATTCCGATCTACGACCCCACTACTCAGGTAAACAACAACGGAACTGTTACCCGGGCGGTTTTCCCGGGAAATCAGATTCCGGCATCGAAGTTCAATTCGACCTCGCTCCAGGCGTTGAAGGTATTTCAGACTAGCGGAATACTGGGCCCTAACAACGGAGCTAAACCCGGAACCTTGGCTTACGTTAACAACAACTACATCATCAGCAACGGAACCAACGTGCAGCCGGTAAACAAATGGAGCATCAAGGGCGATCACCTTTTCAATGAAAAGCAACGCATCTCCGGTTATTACGGCTATGACCGCGAAGCCACAACCGCCGGCCCAGACGGACCGGCAACGCTGCCCGGGCTTTATTCGAATTACAACGACTTACATCAGGACACCGACGTTCTGCGATTCAGTTGGGATTGGACGTTGAGCCCGACTAAGTTCAATCATTTTTATGCCGGAGGCAACAACTGGCGTCAAGACCATAAGTCACCGCAGGAGTATATCGGCAACTGGCAAAGCAAGTTTTGCATGGGCAACGTTCCAAACTGCAATGAAAATCTCGTGAACTTATTCTCCGGCGGCAATGGCGACAATTACTCCACCTGGGGCGGACAGGCGGACAACGGCTCGGAAAACACCGTCTATTCGTATAACGACGATTTCACCTGGATCAGAGGCCCGCACACATTCAAGTTCGGCGGCGCTTGGCAGATCAATCACTACAACGGATTTGGACGGCAATGCGAGGCCGGATGCGTTGGCTTCAGCTACACCGAAACAGGCGTGCCGGGCATTACGGACCCGAATCAAGGCGGCAACGCATTTGCGTCGTTCCTATTGGGCTATGCCGACACCGGACAGATCGACACGCCACGTTTTATAGGCCAACAGTTCAGTTACTTTGCGGGATTCGCGCAAGACGATTGGCATGTAACTCCCAAGTTAGTACTGAACCTTGGACTTCGTTGGGAAACGAATCTGCCACCAACTGGATTAGACGATAAGTGGAGCGATTTTTCCCCGACAACGCCGAATCCTGGAGCCGGGGGACGCCTTGGCGCTGTGATCTTCGCCGGAACCGGACCTGGCCGTCAGGGCTCTCGGACATTGGCCGATTCTTATTTCCGCGCATTCGGACCACGGATCGGGTTTGCGTATTCGCCGAACGAGAAGTTTGTGTTTAGAGGATCATACGCGCGTTCCTATGGACCTCTCATGGCAGTGAGCGGATCGACCCATAACATGGGGTTTACTCTAACCCAAACGTTCCCGAACCCTAACAACGGCATTTCACCCGCATACCTGATGAACCAAGGCATGCCGCCCTGGACCGCCCCGCCGTTCATCAATCCGTCGGTCTCAAACGGAACAAGTGTGTCCTGGTGGCAAGGCGCGGAGACAACACATCCACCGACAATGGATAACTTCAATCTTTCCATTCAGCGCCAATTCACTTCAACTATGTTGATGGAAGTCGCTTACAACGGCGTAGCCGGTTCGCACTTACAAGCTCAGTTACTCGATTACAACCAGGACAATCCGGCGTTGCTGACGGCGTTTGGCAGCCTTCAACAGAGCACGGCAGTCCTGAACAGCCAGGTCGGTTCTGCGCTTGCGAATCAGTATGGCATCGTCGCACCATACCCGGGGTTTACCGGAACGGTCAAGCAGGCACTACGGCCTTATCCTCAATACACGCTTATCGATACATATGGCGGTCAAGGCGACCACAGCGGTCACTCTACATATCATTCGGGCATGATTCGTTTTGAGAAGCGTTATGGAAACGGTTTGACCGTACAGAGTTCTTATGTCTTCTCTAAGCTGATTACCGATGCTGATAGTTACTGGGGCAACGCTATCGGAGGCAATTTGAATAATACCGGAGGTGGAGGCGGTTGTTGCTTAGCAGCAAATCAATACAATCGCACCTTAGAGAAGTCGATTGGCGAATTTGACGTCACCCATAACTTTAAAGTGGGATTCGTTTATGATCTGCCATTCGGCAAAGGCCGCCAATATCTGACACACGGCCCCGCGGCATGGATTTTGGGCGGATGGGGAGTAAATGGCGTCCTTACTTACGCAAGCGGATTGCCCGTCGGCATTACGTCTACCTATGTCTTACCTCTTTATGGCGCTACAAACGGCCGCAGCACTCCGTATGTCACGTCCTATACCGGATGGCAGCCCAATTGGAGCGGCAGCTTCGACCCAACGATCGATACGTTTATGGTTCCCTATTGCAGCGTACCGACCGCGGCTTGCAATGGTCCGTTTCCCTTTCAAGGCCTAAATGCTGCCCAAGATAACGGCTTCGGCAACGTGACCCGTTTCAATCCAAAAGTGCGGCAATTCCCCAATCTGAATGAAAACCTGGCGGTCGCCCGGTCATTCCCGATTAAAGAGGCCATACGCATGGAATTTCGCGCCGAAGCATTTAATGTATTCAATCGCGTTCGTTTCGGCGCCGGTGACACACAACTGCAGGATGCCAATTTCGGTCACTTGACGAGCAGTAGCGATTTGCTAAATACGCCGCGGCAATTACAACTCGCGCTGAAGCTCTATTTTTAGATCTCGGATTAAGAAACACGTGTCACGCATTCCAAGGCGGGCAGTTTGTATTTTGACGTAAATTAAGCTGCGATCGGCTCCTCCTGAGGCGGTGCGGAGGCCATTGTTTGGTTCGCGGCTCTCACTTTGACATCTTCGGTGCGAACTAGCTCACGTTCGAGCTTGGTTTTGTCGATGGCGACAGCGATTTTCCCCCGTTCGACACGGTAGACATGGACCTCTTCACAACGCTTTTCACGTTGCTCGGCGCGCTGCTGCGAAACAAAGCCACGCTCGGCTAATAATCTTTCTTTCCTTCTCTTTAGCAGTTCCGCCGAGGCGCGCGCGTAGGCACGATCATGATGCGCCTGATAGCGCATGAAGCGTTCAAGCTGGGGATCAATCACGGCTTGGCCTTCCAGGTTGCGGCGCTGCTCGTCGGTACGACTAATGATGAAGCAACCTTCCTGCAGACGGCTGGCTCGTTCCGAGCACCAGGTGTGCTCAGCCATCTTCTTGACTAGTTCGATTTCGGCAAGGCAGGCAGGCTTTTCTTCTTCCAT
>DASREJ010000029.1:0-3727 GCA_035652115.1 Bryobacteraceae bacterium | reverse complement strand
CAGCCAGAATGGCAGACACGGCTCAATCGCTTTGACAAAAAGAATGGGTGTAACTTTCATATGCTTTGGGAAGCATACGTCAGAAGCGCGCCTCATGTATTGGAAAAAACGGTCGCCTGTGAATTTCGTGCCGATACGCCGCTGGAGTCAGTCCGCTGAATTCACGAAATTCATTGATGAGATGCGCCTGATCGTAATAGCCTGATTCGCACGCCAAATCGGCCCAGTTCGCAGATTCATCAGTCGCAATCCGGCTGCAAACGTCTCGGAAACGTCCAACCCGCGCCAAGTGCTTGGGCGACAAGCCGGTTTCTTCGATGCAGCGACGTCGAAGCTGACGCACGCCTAACCCCGTTGCACGCGTGATGTCGCCGAGGCGAACGCGTCCTCCGTTCATAGCCAGATAGGCGATACCGGTCTGCAGCCTCGAAAGCGGCTGTAAGGGTACGACAGCGGATGACAAGATTTGCATTCCATCGGTGGCTGATGCCATTTGATATGAACGGCCTTCGATGTCGCGGCCTCGCTTGCCCCAAATGTCACGCAACGGAATGACGACGTCCCGCAGCTCATTGATTGGAACTCCGAGAATCGAACGGGCCGAACCGGCACGCAACCGGACGCCAACAAATGTGCCTCGTGATGGTTCAACGGAAATCGCCCGAGTCATGGTGCCTACGACTAGCAAGCCTGTATCCCTAGAGAAAACCAGATCGACGCACGTGTCTGGGAGTACGCGCGCGAGAACGTCCGATGGACCGTGAGTCCACAAGCATTCCACATACGGCGCCAGGCGCGCTACGGCCTGTATTTCCCGGTAATCTGACCCGCCCGGCATCAGCTCAACTTTCGCTTCAAGACCTCATTCACGGTTGCGGGGTTCGCTTGTCCACGGCTGGCCTTCATCACCTGACCAACCAGAAATCCGAGTACCGCCGTCTTGCCGCTCTTGAACTGTTCCACCTGCTTGGGATTGGCGCCGATGACTTCATCGACAATTTTTTCGAGCGCTCCCGTGTCGGAGATTTGACGCAGGCCTTCGCGATCCATGATGGTCGACGGCGAGTCGCCCGTTTCAAACATCCTGGGCAGAATTTCTTTCGCTAATTTGCCCGAAAGCTCACCTTTACCGATCAAAGCCACCAATTCGCCCAGATGCGATGCCGGAACAGGCGACTCCGTAATTTCTTTGCCCGTGGCATTTAACAGGCCCATCAAATCGCCTGTGACCCAATTCGCCGTAGTCTTGCCATTGCCGCTTACTCTGGCGGCTGCCTCAAAGTAATCGCCTGTTTCGCGGGTAAGTGTCAGAACTTGCGCGTCATATTCGCGAAGGCCATATTCGTTGACAAAGCGCTCCCGCCGATCGGCCGGCAATTCAGGCAAGCGTGATTTCACTTCATGCAGCCAATGTCCACTGACGCGCAAAGGCACCAAATCAGGCTCCGGAAAATAGCGGTAGTCGTGGGCTTGTTCTTTACTCCGCATTCCGACGGTCTTGCCCGATTCCACGTTGTAGAGACGAGTTTCCTGAGTTACTTTGCCGCCCGACTCGATCAGTTCTACTTGACGCTCAATTTCGTATTCGAGCGCCATTTTGAGGAAGCGAAACGAGTTCAGATTCTTTACTTCCGCCTTTGTTCCAAATTTCGGCGCGCCACGGGGGCGCACGGAAACATTCGCGTCGCAGCGCAGTTGGCCCTTTTCCATATCGCAGTCCGAAACGCCGATGTATTGCAGCATCTGCTTCACTTCGGTCAGGTAGGCGTAGGCTTCGTCAGGCGAACGCATATCGGGATCACTGACGATTTCAATCAATGGCGTGCCGGAACGATTCAAATCGACATAGGTATACCGGTCGGAGTCCTTAAAGCCATCGTGGATGCTTTTACCAGCATCATCTTCCATGTGAACGCGCGTGACACCCATACGCTTGTGGCCCCCACCGCTGAGGATGTTGACATAGCCGTGCTCGGCTAATGGCTGATCGTATTGCGAAATCTGATAGCCTTTCGGCAAATCTGGATAAAAATAATTCTTGCGTGCAAAGCGAGAGAACGGATTGATAGTGCAGCGCAGCGCCAATGCCGCGCTGATGGCGAGCTCCACGGCCTGGCGGCTGAGAACCGGGAGCGCGCCCGGCAATCCGAGGCATACGGGACAGACATGGGTGTTCGGCGGAGCACCAAACTCAATCAAGCAACCACAAAAAATTTTTGTTTTTGTACCTAACTGAACGTGTACCTCAAGCCCGATAACAGGCTCATATTTCGTCAGGACGTTTTCAGCCACGGCTGAAGCAGACATGATCCGATTGTAAAGCGGATAGCGTAAACGCGACATCGATGCACCGGGCCTAAACTGGCAATCATGAAGATCCTGGTGATTGGAGCGAGCGGGTTCATAGGGCCTCACGTTGTTTCCGAATTGCTGCGCCTGGATCATCGCGTAGCGGTCCTTGATCGCGGCATATCGGCGCCGCTGCCGCAGCCTGGGATTACTCGCATTACGGGAGATCGCAACAATCTTCAGGCGTCTCGAAATGAAATCGCACAATTTGGCCCCGAGATCGTTGTAGACATGATTCTCAGCAGCGGTAAGCAGGCAATCGCACTGATGCAAACACTTCAGGGCATCGCGCGGCGTGTGGTTGCAATTAGCAGCGGTGACGTTTACCGCGCTTGCGGCATTTTACATGGCTTTGAAGCCGGGCCGCTGCAGGCACTGCCGCTCACCGAGGACTCAGAACTTCGAACGAGTCAGGACGTTTATCCACTTGAACTGATTCAACAATTGAAACAGACATTTGGCTGGCTGGACGACGCCTACGACAAGATCCCGGTTGAAAAAGCCGTTCTAAGTAATGCGGAATTGGCGGGTACAGTATTGCGCGTACCGATGGTCTACGGGCCCGGGGACCGCCTGCATCGATTTTGGCCCTATCTTAAACGGATGGATGACAAACGGCCTGCAATCTTGATCCAAGAAGATGTTGCGCATTGGCGTTCGCCGCGCGGGTATGTAGAAAATGTTGCGGCAGCTATCGCGCTGGCCGCAATTGATGAACGAGCCTCCCGTCGAATTTACAACGTTGCGGAGCCGGAATCCTTTTCTGAGGAAGAGTGGGCGCGCAAGATTGCCTCATACGTAGGTTAGTCAGGCGCAATAGTCGCTCTGCCGAAAGAGGCGACGCCGGAGCATCTGCGGGCCTCTTACAAATGCGAACAGGATTGGATTGTTAGCAGCGAGCGTATTCGCCGGGAACTGGGATATGTGGAGCCCGTGTCTGAGGGCATTGCATTTGAGAGAACGGTTGCTTGGGAACGACAACATCCGCCGACGTTGTGGCAACAACCATCCGATTACGCTGCCGAAGATCAAGCGCTGGCGGCACTGACGTTTACTGACTGAACGATTGCCGCCCGCGGTGGGCGCACGATGAACGGCAGCACCATGGAAATAAGCAGCACGCCCGCAATCACGTGAAGGCCGCCGCTATAACTGCCGCTGCTCTCGCGCAAATTCGCGATCAGCAGCGGACCAAAAGCACTCGCAAAACTCCACGCGGTCAGCATGAGTCCGTAGATCGGGCCCACGTTTTTCGCGCCGAAATAATCTGCCGCGAAAGCCGGCATGGTGCCAAAGCCGCCGCCGTAACACATCAGGATAATGAAGCTGACAATTGTTATGGGAACCGTTGCATGAAGCGTCGGAAGAAACCAGAACA
>DASREJ010000028.1:0-11963 GCA_035652115.1 Bryobacteraceae bacterium | reverse complement strand
TGCCTCCTCGTCCCAGGCTATTTTTGTTTCGGCCTGGCAGTTCGGGCGGTGCTTGGATCGCAGTAACGGATTCGCCAAGCCGCCGCACGAACGTTGCCGGGCCACAAACCATTTAGGAGCCCGAACTTGTCCAAAAAGAATCGCACGCCGTGGCCGAAGCCCGCCTCCATACCCGCCAACGTTCACACCGTGCCGGAAGCGTCAGCGCCCTTGACTAAATCGGAAGCGCCTGCCATCGCGCCCATCTCACCAGCCCAACTCGCCGCTAACCGAGCCAATGCCCAATTGTCCACCGGCCCCCGCACCGCCGCCGGGCTTGCCAGATCGTCCCAAAACGCGGTCAAGTCCGCGCTCACCGGACGCACCGTGCTGCTTCCTACCGACGATGTCGAAGAATACGCTCGCTTCCTTGCCGGTTTCCAGAACGATTTCAAGCCGAGTGGTCAGGTTGAATGCGAACTGGTCCAGGTCATCGTGGATTGCTTCTGGCGTCAACGCCGCATCCAGGCTCTGGAATTCGCTCTCTATGCGCACGGCCACGAACAATTCGAGGACACGTTCAACGATCTTCCCGAAGCGCATCGCTACAACCGGATCGTCCTGCAAACGCACATAACTTACGAAAAGCAGTTCCGTAACTTCCAAATTCAGGAAGCTCGGTTAGATCGCAAGCGTGCCAAAGCCATGGCGGAACTGGAACGTCTGCAAGCCGAGCGCAAAGCCAATGAGCAGCCGTCCGTTAACGGAAATCGGGGAATGGCAGGCGGCGAAGTGCTTGGACAACAGAGCCGAGATTGCCAATCCTCCGAGCCGGCATTGCCGGGCAAATTAGGAAATGGCTTCGTTTTTTCAAATCCAGCGAGGCGGCTCTCTGAAAAGCAAATCTCCCAACCCGAAAGCTCTACCGCCGGATCAATAGCTGCGTAACTCCTAAGCAGCGAGACGGCTGATATCCATAATTAGCCGATGAGATAGAACGTCCGCAGTAACCGGCGCTTAAAATGCCGCGGTTGTAGGTGAATTGTGTTTGGCCAGTGATCTGTACCCGGTTAGGTAGTTAGGAAAAGTAACATGGCCTTACAGTCGAAACTATTCACGGCGCCTCATGACGCCAAACTGGAAGCTTGCTTGGTTAGCGACCCTGCTCACATTGCACCCGGGAGCCAGGGCGACCACGTGAAGAGTATCCAAATCGCGCTGAACCAATTGAGCGTTGTCTTTCTTAAGATAGACGGTTTCTTCGGTCCCAAAACTGCCGCCGCAGTCAAGGATTACAAGAACGCGCCGTCCCGAAGAATACTCGGAGCTGGTCAGACTTCGGCCGACGACATTGTCGGCAGAGGGACGATTAAGAGTCTGGATGACGAGATGACCGCACTTGAGAACACACCTCCCGCACCTAGTCGTCTGGTCTCCACTACCGCCCTCAGCCCAATCCCCCACAACCATGCCAACTGCCCCGCAACCAATATTTTGCCCGGGAGCCAGGGCCGGTCGCACCACTTCGGCACTCCCATCAACCCTCAGGGGTTCGGCAGGAAGATCAATCTCGGTGGCGAAGGCGAGACGGCGTATCTTGGCTTCGAGGATTTCATGCCCAACCGGTTCGGAATCGAGCCCAAAGGCCCCCTCCGCCCATTGACATCAACACTGCCCTCACACCGCGCGAGCGACATCTGCTTGCGATTTGCTCCGATCCTCAAAGACGGCGATGAAAACAAAGGCAGGGACAAGATTATCCGCATCGCAGCTCCGGGATGTCGTCTGACCTTTTGTGGATTGGACGACAGGTTTATCGCAACGATGCTGTCGTTGGGAGCGTTGATCGAAACAGTTGCTATAAAGAACTTCGTGCCCCCGGTCGCCCCAGGGGACAAGGACGTTCTAACATTCGTGCTCGTGCGTCCGTAACTTATCAGAGCTGTGGCGCCGAATCGCAAGCGCGTCGAAGCAAGTCGGTTCTCTCGGGTCAGTGGCGCGGGTTTGTGGCTACTTCAGAACGTTTTAAAAACTGCTGGCGGAGAGGGGGGGATTCGAACCCCCGGTACCGGTTTAGGCCAGTACGACGGTTTAGCAAACCGCTGCTTTCGACCACTCAGCCACCTCTCCTGATAAGGCGGGTCTTTTGTAATGCTAACACGGTAAAGGGCTTCCCCCCGTCTCAGATTTTTCGCTAAAAGCCCCGTTCCATCGGCATCGCAAACGGCGGCTCAACCAGAAAATCCGCGTCCCGAATCTCCAGCACGGCATCCCGAATAGCCTGCTCCCGCGCCGGTTCGGTCGTAATTACAAACGGCAGATCGCGCCAGTCCTCCCGCGGCAACTGCAGAACCGCGTCGATCCCAATATTGTGCTTCGCCAGGATGGTTGCCAGGCTCGCAATGATGCCGGCCTTGTCTTCCACGCGGAATCGCAGATAATAAGGCGCTTCTTGCGTGGGTACCTTCAGCGGCTTGAAATCGCCCAAACGCTCATGCGCAAATGGGCTCACGCGCTCCGGGCTACCAAAGCGAATCTCGCGCGCCACTCGCATCAGATCGCTCACAATAGCCACACCCGTCGGCTTGGAACCTGCTCCACGCCCGTAATAAAAGGTGTCCTCACCGTACTGGCCGCGAATCCAGATGGCATTGTAGGCGCCCTTCACATGCGCCAGGATTGCCGATTGCGGTATCAGGCTCGGACGAACCGAGAGCAATAAGCCCTCCTCACTCTGTCGCGCCAGGCACAACAGCCTGATCGTGTGCTTCAACTGATGCGCATATTGAAAGTCGACCGGCATAATGCGCCGGATGCCTTCCGTGTAAATGTCGCCGGGTGTGAGCTTCTCGCCGAACGCAAGCGCCGCCAGAATGGCAAGTTTCGATCTCGCATCCAAACCGTCGATATCCGCCGAAGGATCGGCTTCCGCATAGCCTAGCTGCTGCGCCTCCGACAACACCGAGTCGAACGCTGCGTTGCTTTTTTCAATTTCCGTCAGGATGAAATTGCTCGTGCCGTTCAGAATGCCATACAATTCCACAACGCGATCGCCCGCGATTCCCTCGCGCAACACAGTGTGAATCGGAATACCGCCAGCGACGCTCGCCTCCATCGTGAGGTTCACGCCGTTTTGATTTGCAAGCGCCCATAGATCGGCCCCACGCAAAGCCATCAGTTCCTTGTTGGCGGTCACCACCGACTTCCGTTCGCGAAGCGCTGTCTCGATGACGTGGCTTGCGGTCGCTGTTCCGCCAATCGCCTCTACCACAACATCCACTTCCGGATGCTGCACTACCTCGTGCCAGTCGCTTGTGCGCGTGATCTCGCCGCATCCCGCCGGCAACTTTTTGTGCTTCACACTCCGGCTGCACACCGCCTTTACCCGCAGGGGAAAACCGAGCTTCTCGGTAATCGACTTGGCGTTCTCGGTAAGAATTTCCAACGCCCCGAGTCCCACGTTGCCAAGTCCAACAATCCCGACCCCTACTTCCACCGGGCGCACCTTCGCCGCGCGCATTCGTCCGTCATAAGTGGCTTATGATAGCAGTCGTATGAGCGGTACCCGCCGGACTGCGATACTGAGCCTCCTTGCTTCGGCGGTCCTCGCGGCGCAGGCGCCGGATCAGCAAACGGATCGGCCCCCGACGATCCCGCCCAACCCGAACGACGACGTCAAACTGCCCAACGGAAAATCACAGAAGGATGCCCTTGCGAAAGAAGAGCACAAGCAGGCGCTCAAAGATGCAAATGATCTGATCGCGGTTGCCCAACAACTTCGGGACGAACTGCAAAAATCCGGTGAGCATGTCATCTCCGTGTCATCCGTCAAGAAGACCGAAGAAATCGAGCGGCTGGCGCGGCGCATTCGCGGACGTCTTAAAGATTAGCCTTTCAGTCCGCGTGTTAATCTGTCGCAAGCAGCACCGCCACGCTGATGCCGACAGTACGTGAAAAAAAGCAGTTGATGAGTGCGTCTGAAATTGACCGCACGCTCGTTCGTCTTGCCCACGAAGTTCTTGAGAAGACCACAGACCTCGATCGCTTGGCATTCGTCGGTATTAAGCGCCGCGGTGTTCCGTTAGCTGAGCGCCTCGCTGCAAAAATCGAAAGTCTGGAGGGACGCAAAATCCCGGTCGGCATCCTCGACATTAATCTCTATCGCGATGATCTTTCGGTTGTTGCCGAACGCCCTGTGCTCAACGCTCGCCAGATCGATTTCTCTATTGTTGGCAGGGACATTGTTCTGATGGATGACGTGCTTTATACCGGCCGCACGATACGTTCTGCCCTTGATGCCCTGTTTGATCACGGTCGTCCCGCGCGCGTCCAGCTTCTTGTGCTCATCGACCGAGGTCACCGCGAACTGCCGATTGAAGCGCGTTACGTCGGACGGATGGTGCAGACCAGCGACAACGAGATCATCGAAGTAAAGTTTCACGAGATTGATGGACAGGAAAAGGTGCTGCTGGTCGAACGCGTAGACGATTCCGTGCAAGCTCCAGCGAGTTGAACATGTCCGCCGGCCTGCTTGGTATCGAACCGCTCTCACGTAACGACGTAGAAGCCATCCTGGCAAGATCGAAATATTTTCAACCGGCAAAAGGGCAAACCTTCAAACGTCTTGATACCCTGCGCGGCCGCACGATCGTCAATCTGTTCTTTGAATCGTCAACCCGCACGCGCACCAGCTTTGAAATAGCCGCGAAGCGGCTCGGCGCCGATATCTTGTCTATCACGGCGGCCGGCTCAAGTGTTTCAAAAGGCGAATCTTTGGTCGACACGCTGAATACGCTTGTGGCTATGCGTCCCGACGCTATCGTTATGCGTCACTCCGCATCCGGCGCTCCGCATTTTCTTTCGCGTTATCTGCCCATTCCGATTGTGAACGCTGGCGATGGAACTCATGAGCATCCCACGCAGGCGCTGCTCGACGCGTTGACCATCATTGATCGTCGAGGTAGTTTAGACGGCCTTCGTGTTGCCATCATCGGCGACATCGCACACAGCCGCGTTGCTCGCTCGAACATCTTTTTGTTGTCCAAGTTCGGCGTCCAAATTGTGCTCTGTGGCCCGGCGTCTCTACTGCCCCGTGAAATCGGCTGTATCGCCGCCGGTATCGAACTCACAACCGACATGGTCAAAGCCATCGACGGCGCTGATGTGGTCATGATGCTGCGCGTTCAACTCGAACGCCAGCACGAAGCGGCTTTCCCCGCCAATGAGTATTTCCAATTTTTCGGCCTCAGGCCGGAACACATCGAACGCGCCAAGCCCGACGTAATTGTCATGCATCCCGGGCCCATCAATCGAGGGCGTGAGATTTCATCCGAAGTAGCTGACTCACAGCGCTCCGCCATTTTGAACCAGGTGGAAAACGGAATTGCTGTTCGCATGGCGGTGCTCGAAAGAGTACTTGTCCAATGAGCCGGCTGATCATCAAGAACGGCCGTGTCGTCGATCCGTCGGCAAGTCTTGAGCGCGTTTGTGACGTTGCTATTGAAGACGGTATAGTTCAGCACGTCGGAGACAATCTTTCGGCTGCTGGCGCGGAGGAATTTGACGCTTCCGGCCTGGTGGTAGCGCCTGGATTCATCGATATGCATGTTCACCTTCGCGAACCAGGATTTGAGCATGCGGAGACAATTGAATCGGGTTCTCGTGCTGCAGCGGCCGGTGGGTTTACTTCAGTCTGCTGCATGCCCAATACGCAGCCGGTAAACGACAGCGCTAATGTCACCAGCTACATTCTCGATCGCGCGCGCCGCTTTGCGGTTGTAAACGTCTTTCCTATCGGTTCGATCACCAAGAACAGCGCCGGTGAAGAACTTTCGGCAATCGCCTCAATGAAGCAGGCTGGAGCTGTCGCGATCTCCGATGACGGAAAGCCGGTCATGAACGCACGTTTGGCGCGCCGCGCCATGGAGTACGCGCGATCTCTCGGACTTCCCTATATCGAGCACTGCGAAGACCTGAACCTGAGTGCTGGCGGGAACATGCACGAAGGAATCGAATCCACGCGCCTTGGTATACGTGGAATTCCGCGAAGCTCTGAAGACGTCATGGTCGCACGTGACCTGATCCTCGCTGAGTTGACCGGCTGCCGTTATCACGTTGCGCATCTGTCGTCCAAATACTCGGTGGAAATGGTGGCGTTCGCGAAAGCGCGCGGACTGAGCGTCACTGCTGAAGCGACGCCCCATCACTTCGTACTCGCGGATACCGACATGCCAGCCTATGACAGCAACTACAAGATGAAGCCGCCTCTTCGTGAAACAAGTGACGTAAGTGCCGTGCTCCAAGGCCTCAAAAGCGGAGCCATCGAGGCAATTGCGACCGATCACGCGCCTCATCCTGGTGCCGAGAAGATGCAGGAGTTCGAACGTTGTCCCTTTGGCATCATCGGACTCGAAACGGCAATAGGGCTTTCTCTGGAACGGCTCTATCACACAGGCGCGATTTCCTTATCGAAGCTCGTCAGCTTGTTTACGGCCGGCCCGGCCGGCATACTTTCGCTGGAGCAGGGAAGTCTTCGCCCCGGATCATCGGGTGATGTCACTATTTTCGGCCTGAATCACGAATGGACGTATGATGTGAACCGCTCCCCGTCGAAGAGCCGCAACACGCCATTCCACGGCCGCAAATTCAAAGGCGGCCCGATCGCAACCATCGTTGCCGGAAAAATTGTGTGGCGTTTCGAAGACTAACCAGCGGTCGCCGTACGCACAGCCGAAACCAGTTCGTCTTCTTCGGAATCTGCCACTGTTCGCATGTCGAGGATGACCTTGTCGCGTTCAATTCTTGCAATGACAGGAACACTCGCCTGACGTAATCGCGACTCTAGCCCGGACGGCTTGACGACTGGCAACTCGACAATCCATGTCTTCAACATCTGATCAGGTGTCGACCCGCCGCCAATGGGCGCTTGGCCTTCTCGAACAATCGGCTTCAATTCGCTCAGCCGCCGCGCAATTCGTTCAGCCCGCGCATGAAGTTCATCTGGATCGGCAAAGATCATTCGCAGCGTGGGAATCTCTTGCCAGTTGTGCAGCAGCAAGTGACGAAGTGTCGCCTCCAGCGCTTCGATGACAAGTTTGTCCGTCCTAAATGCGCGATACATCGGATTTCGCCGGACGCGCTGAACCAAGTTCGCGTTTCCCGCGATAATTCCACTTTGCGGTCCGCCCAGCAGCTTGTCACAACTGAACGAAATAATGTCGACGCCAGCGTCCAGACTGGCGCGCGCCAGCGGTTCCTCTACTCCTTGGTCCCTTAAATCGACCAAGCACCCGCTGCCCAAGTCCTCATAGACCGGAATATTTCGCTCCCGCCCGAGCTTCGCCAATTCCGCGAGCTCCGGTCTCGCTGTGAATCCGCTGACCCGAAAATTGGACGGATGCACTCGGAGTATAAGTCGTGTATTGTCGCCAATCGCCTTTTCGTAATCATCCAACCGAGTTCGATTGGTCGTTCCTACTTCGCGAAGTACTGCTCCCGAGCGTGCCATGATCTCGGGAATGCGAAATCCATCACCAATTTCAATCAACTCGCCGCGCGAGACAATCACTTCTCCGCCGTTTGCCAGCTCATTCAAAACCAGATACACGGCGGCTGCATTGTTGTTGACGATGATTGCCGGCCTGCCTAATAGTGCCTGCAGCAGTGCTCCCGTATGAACATCTCGCTTGCCGCGCCGCCCGGCTGCAACGTCGTACTCAAGATTTGAATAACCTTTGATCGGGTCAAAATCAGCCAGCGGTGCCCGGCCCAGGTTGGTGTGCAGAATCACGCCCGTTGCATTGATCACAGAGCGGAGGGAGCGGTTCAACAGTGCGCGAATACGTTCTTCGACGGCAGTTTCAACTGAACTTTCGGAGACCATCTCTCCCTGTGTGAGCGCCTTGCGTCTTTCCGCAATTTCCGCGCGAATCTCAGAAGTCAAAAGAGTCTGAGGAACACGGTCCAGGTGCTTCAGACCGCGCAAGACCTGATCGACCGACGGCAGATCGCGCAGCATTGGCCTTAGGCAATCGCCCGTTGCTGCAGCACTTGCTTGAGATATTTGCCTGTATATGACTCCGGGATGCCGGCAATAGCCTCCGGAGTGCCTTGACCGATTATCCGTCCGCCAGCTTCTCCGCCCTCGGGGCCGAGGTCGATAATCCAATCGGCCGCTTGAATCAAATCCAGATTATGTTCGATAACCAGAACACTGCCGCCATTTTGAATCAGCTTTTCGAACGACTGCAACAACTTCGAGATGTCATCAAAGTGCAAGCCAGTCGTAGGCTCATCGAAAATAAACAGCGTTCCTTCGCAACTCGCCTGGGCAAGATGCGCGGCCAGCTTTACGCGTTGAGCCTCGCCGCCGCTCAAAGTTGTGGCGGATTGGCCCAGGCGTAGATATCCCAGACCTACATCCTGCAAGACTTTCAAGCGGGCGGCGAGCCGCGGCGTGTCGGCAAAAAACGAAAGCGCCTCACGCACCGTCAATTGCAAAACCTCGTGAATGTTTAGCCCCTTGTAACGAATGTCGAGAACGCTTTGCTTATAGCGCGTGCCTTTGCATTCTTCACAAACCAACTCCACATCGGCCAAAAACTGCATTTCCACGGTAACGGTGCCGTCGCCCTGACAGGTCTCACAACGGCCCCCGGGAATATTGAAGGAGAAATGCCCCGCTGTGTACCCGCGGCGCTGCGCTTCGGGAGTACAAGAAAACAAATCCCGAATGAGATCGAATGCTTTCACGTAGGTCACCGGATTCGACCGCGGCGTTCTTCCAATAGGCGATTGATCCACCATGACGGCGCTGGTTAGCAAATCCGCGCGATCTACCCGCTTCATTGCGAGTTTGCGTGATGTGCTTTCCTCATCCGACGGCCGGTTATCCTTCTGGCGCTCTTTGTTGACGTACAAATCCAGCGCCCGATAAATGACTTCGTGCACCAAACTGGATTTGCCTGAACCCGACACGCCTGTCACCGCAACCATCATTCCCAGAGGGATTTCGACATCGACATTCTTCAGGTTGTTCGCCCGTGCGCCGAAGAATCGAATGGTTCGTTTTGAATTCACTTTGCGGCGATCACGCGGGCGTGACACTGCAAGCTCGCCACGCAAATAGCGCCCTGTCAGCGAAAGGGTACTCTCACGATCCTTAGTGGAAGGCGGTATCAACAACTCCGAAAAAGTACCCGCAAAGATCACGCGCCCGCCATTCTCGCCTGCGCCAGGTCCGAGATCGAGAATGTAATCCGCCTCCGCCATAATCTCCGGATCATGCTCGACGACGATAATCGTGTTGCCCAATTCGCGCAAATCCTTCAGGATATGAATCAGTCGCGCCGTGTCTCTGCTGTGCAGCCCGATTGACGGCTCATCCAGCACGTACACAGCGCCGACAAGCCTCGAGCCGAGACAAGTTGCCAATGTAATGCGCTGCGCCTCTCCGCCCGACAATGTTGCCGAAAGACGGTCGAGCGTGAGGTATTCCAATCCCACGTCGTGCAGGAACTTGCAGCGTTGCCGGATTTCAGTGAGTACCTTATCGGCAATTTCTTGTTCCTCGGGGCTCAACTGCAGATTGTCAAAAAAATTTCGTGCTCGCGCGATGTTCATGCGCGAAACCTCGGCGATGTTGCAATCACTTAAACGCACCCAAAGCGCTCCAGCGCGCAACCGGCTGCCGCGGCACGCGTGACACTCCGTGTAAGCCCGATACCGGCTCATAAACACCCGAACGTGTACCTTGTACTTCTTGCGCTCCACTTCCGAGAAGAATCGAAACACGTGTTTCCGGACAAACTCCTTCTCTTCCGCTTTCAAATCGCCGTAGGGGATATTCAGCCTCGCCTTGCCGCGTGCCTTTGACTTAAATTCTTCGTCGTAGTACCACGTGTATTGCGGCTTTGTCCACGGATCGACCGCGCCGTCTTGTAACGAGATCGTCGGATCGGGAATAATCAGATCAAAGTCGTAATCGATCGTGTTGCCGAATCCCTGGCAGACCGGACACGCGCCAATAGGATTGTTGAAGCTGAATAGCGTCGGCTCGGGCGTCAACGCTTCCTGACCGCAAACCTTACATGCGAACTTTTCGCTAAAGTGCAGAGTCTGGGGTTCGGCCGCGCCGGCCTGCTCAAAGAAGATCTCGCCTGCTTCGCGATAACAGATCTCAACCGTATCCACCACGCGCTGATGCGAATCCGGCCGAATAACAATGCGATCCGCCAAAATGTATAACGGTTTAGCGAAATCGACCTCAAGCAGCGACTCAGGAGTTGAAAACTCGAACGTTTTGCCCGCCTGAAACAGCCGGTTGAAGCCCTTCTTGCGAAGGTCGAACAGCCGATCGCGTAGCGCCGCTGCCGCGGCATTCTGGTCCCCTGTACTTGCTTGCACGACTTTCACAGGAAAAAGCGCATACCAGCGCGAATTCTCCGGTTGCGAGAGCATCGTGTCCGCCACTTGATCTACCGTGTCACGCTGAATGCGGATGCCGTCGTTGGGACAAAATGTTCTTCCCGCGCGCGCCCAAAGCAGCCGCATAAAATCGTACAGTTCCGTTGCTGTCGCAACGGTCGACCGTGGATTGCGTGTCTGATTTTTCTGCTTGATTGCGATAGGCGGAGCAATGCCCAGAATCTCGTCGACGTCCGGCTTCTCCATGCGTTCGAGAAACTGACGCGCATAGGCCGATAGCGATTCGACATATCGCCGCTGCCCTTCCGCATAGATTGTGTCGAATACAAGCGACGACTTGCCCGATCCGGAAACACCGGTGACGACAGTTAGTTGATTGTGCGGCAGATCGACTGAGATGTTTTTCAGGTTATGAACGCGCGCGCCGCGAATGGCGAGAACCGGCCGTCCCGCTTCAGCCACTTGTTCAGAGGCAATGTTTTCACAAGACGATAAGCTGGAGTTTTCCGGCATTTCTGGCAGGTTCATTCCGAACGTCTGGACGTGAGTGCCCTTCGCGGGCGTCGGCGTGGAAGGTTACTCCTTAGTATAAAATGCCGGAACGTTCATCTGGGCTACTGTTTGCTCTCAACTGATCAACTAATCGCTTTTCGCCGGGATTTGCTTGACTGGTTTTCGACACAGCAACGCGATCTTCCGTGGCGGCGCACTCGCGATCCATACGCCATATGGATTTCGGAGATCATGCTGCAACAGACGCGAGTCACCGCCGTGATCCCTTATTACGAGCGCTTCATGGCGCGCTTCCCTGATTTTCAGTCGCTGGCCGAAGCCCCTGAGGCGGAGTTGCTCGCCTACTGGTCGGGCTTGGGTTACTACTATCGCGCCCGCAATTTGCAGAAGGCCGCCCAGAAGATGCAGAAAACGGGTACGTTCCCAAACGACTATTCGGCCATCCGAGAACTGCCTGGAATCGGCGAGTACACGGCCGCGGCAGTCAGCAGCATCGGCTTCGACTTGCCGCACGCTGTTTTAGATGGCAATGTCTTTCGAGTTCTTAGCCGGATGGCGGCCGACCCAACCAATATCGCCTCTGTCGGGGGCAAGCGGCATTTTGCAGCTATGGCAGACAGTCTGTTGGACCGGGAACGTCCAGGCGCCTTCAATCAAGCCGTGATGGAACTGGGCGCCACAGTCTGCCTGCCCAAAAACCCGCAATGTCTTGTCTGCCCCGTGTCTACGTTGTGCCAAAGCCGCAAAACGGGCACTCAAGCCAACTTTCCCGTAAAAATTGTTCCTCGCAAATCCGTCCAAGAACGGCGGATATTGTTCTGGATCGAACGTGACAACCAAATTCTTGCATGGCAACGGTCGCCGAAGTCTCGCCTCATGCCAGGCTTTTGGGAGCTTCCGGAGCGTGAGCAATTGCCCGGCGCTTCGCCCCTTCGAAAATTGGGTTTGTTTCGTCACGGGATTACATTCCATACCTTCGTGTTTGAGGTCTGGGTAACGTCGCCGCCGGATTCAATAGCTGGATGTAACTGGATTGAGCTTAGATC
>DASREJ010000027.1:0-38619 GCA_035652115.1 Bryobacteraceae bacterium | reverse complement strand
GTCCAGCCACAGGTCTGACCAATCTCCTTCACGGGGTCGATTCGCCCCAGTTTTCAATGCAGCCTGTGACCTGTCTACTCCGGGAGTTCTCTCCCGGAGCCTACCGCGCGCCGGACGATAAGACATTCATCTCATCTCCTTAGTCGAAGAAATGACGATCCTCCTCTGAAAGATGCGCCCTCGCTGCCGCAACGTTGAACGTGACGCCGAGACCCGGTTTGTCCCAAACGTCAATGAAGCCGCTTTTCATAATCGGGTCGGGCAAGCCCTCCACAATCTGATACCACCAATCAGGCTGACCGATCGGATATTCGAACGCGATATAGTTCTGCGGCAATGCCGCCGCCAACTGAACGTGCGCGGCCAGTCCTATAAGCCCGTCGAAAATTCCATGCGGAGCAATCTGTATTCCATGTAAGTCGGCATATTCGGCGATCCATTTCATTTCCGCCAATCCGCCCACATCCTCAGGATCGGGGCCGATAATATTGACGGCCTGCTTTTCGATAAGATCTTTGAAATTCTCCCGCAGGTAAATCTCTTCTCCGGTGTGAATGGCAACCGAGGTACTCTGCGTTACCTCGCGAAAGAGTTCGGCGTTCGGATACGGTGTGTAGTCGCCTGTGATGATGTCTTCGATCCAGGTGATGTGCAGCGGCTCAAGCGTTCGTGCGAACGTAATCGCATCCTTCACTGCCCAGCCCGGCCCGCAATCAAGCGCGAGGCCGATTTCATCGCCCAGCACTTTCTTCATAGCTTCGACGCAGGCGACGATGTGAGCAAGTCCACGTTCAGTCAAAAGTCCACGGTCCGAATGTGGTGCTCCCGTCCTGGGCTCGTCATACCATCCGTTAGGCATCGCGTGCATCATCGCCGGATTGTGGAAGCCGACGGCTTGCTTGATCAGCGTGAAGCCTTCTTTGGACTCCTTCATCTTGGCTGTGTTTTCGGCATAGTCTTGCGGAGTTTGGCCGGTCATCGGAAAACGGACGCCGCCGTTGTAAGCTCGCACGCGATCGCGGATTTTTCCGCCCAGCAGCTTATAAACGGGTAGCCCGGCTACCTGACCTGCGATGTCCCACAGAGCGATCTCAATCGCGCTTACCGCCGAGCCCCAAGGCTTGAATGCCCCAAGCCGTCGGATCTTCAGCATCACCCGTTCGACGTTTGTTGGATCTTCGCCGAGAAGATAGTCACGATAGAACAGCACCATCGGCTTCAAATAAGGCTTTGCGGACTCCGCTTCACCATATCCCGAAATGCCTTGGTCCGTGACAATTCGAACCACCGGATTGCGGCCAATGATCGCGCATCGCAGGTCAGTGATTTTGATGGACACTTCTCCCGCGCGTTTTGATCTCATAGGCGGCGCGGCGGCTCTCTGCTGAGCTGTCAACGATAGTGCGGCGGCTCCTGCCGGCAGCGATGTCATGAATCCTCTTCTCGTCAATCCTCTTCTCGTCCAATTCGCCACGACTTCCTCCCGTAAGAAGATATCTCGAACCAAAACTGGTTGTAGTAGTCTTGAGCCGTTATAACGTTGAAAAAGTGGCCGACGATATCAACAATCTTCTTTCGAGCGTCCAACGTCACGCTCAGGCCTGGTTTGCGTCTCTCCAGAACCGCCCGGTACGCGCTACCGTTTCAGCCGATGAACTGCGAAATGCGCTTGGGCGCCCTATTCCCGCGCAAGGAACTTCGTGCGAGGCAGTCGCCGATTCGCTTGCCGCGCTGGGGATGAAAGCGACAGTCGCAACTGCCGGCCCGCGCTATTTCGGCTTCGTCGTCGGAGGCAGCCTTCCCGCTGCGCTGGCGGCCGACTGGCTTGTATCTGCGTGGGATCAAAACAGCGGCATCTACGCACTGTCTCCGCTGGTTTCGGTGATTGAGCAGATCACAGGATCCTGGCTGTTGGAACTCGCCGGACTACCGCAGACCATGAGTTTTGGATTTGTCACGGGCTGCCAAATGGCGAATTTCACGGCGCTCGCCGCCGCCCGCCATCGAGTGCTGCGGGACGCCGGTTGGGATGTCGAACAAAACGGTCTGTTCGGCGCTCCAGCCATCGACGTATTGGTGAGCGAGGAACGGCATTACACCATAGACATGGCGTTGCGGCTTCTCGGCTTGGGCTCGGATCGCGTTCGAAGAATCCCAACAGATAGCCAGGGCCGGATGCGAGCCGACGATCTTTTGCAGGCATTAGCGAATGGCGAAGGCCCCTGCATCGTCTGCGCGCAGGCCGGCAACGTGAACACCGGCGCTATCGATCCACTTGCCAAAATCGCAGCCGTTACAAAAAAACGCAAAGCATGGTTCCATGTGGACGGCGCGTTCGGTCTCTGGGCCGCGGCATCGCCTGTGCATGCAAAGCTCGTCGACGGCATTCAGTTGGCCGACTCCATTGCGACGGATGCCCACAAGTGGCTCAACGTGCCCTACGATTGCGGAATCGTCTTTTGCGCTGACCCCACCGCACACCGAAGCGCTATGTCGCTGGCTGCCGCCTACATCGTTGCAACAAGCGATCAGCGAGATCCGCACGAGTTCGTACCTGAGGAATCGCGCCGTGCCAGAGCAGTACCAGTTTATGCGGCTCTGCGATTTTTGGGACGGCAAGGATTCGCCGAGATAATCGAGCGCAACTGCCGACAGGCGCGACGGTTCGCGGACGGTCTGCGGAAGGCAGGATATGAAGTCCTCAACGAGGTTGCGTTGAACCAGGTCCTCGTGTCGTTCGGCACTCCGGAACAAACTCAACAGACCATTGCGGCCATCCAAGAGGACGGAACGTGCTGGTGCGGCGGCACCGTTTGGAAAAACCACACAGCCATGCGCATCAGCGTGAGTAATTGGTCGACAACGGATGAAGACGTAGATAAAAGTCTCGAGGCGATTCTACGTGCCGCCGCACGGTTCGCTCAGTAGAGTGCCGACCCAGGCGCATCGTCATGCGGTCGGATACCGCGGAGTCACCTGTTACGCGAAAAGACTTACGCTGTCGCCGCTTTGCCCAGAACGCCGTGTATGTATTCGGCAAGATTCGTGAGCCGAATTCCGTACCTGTCCACGACTGGAGTCATATTCATTGCGTCACCCCGTGCACAAGACAGCATCAGGGCGGCGAACGTCTTGTCCATTGGCTCAACCGCGGCTTTCCATTGAGCAATCAGAGTTTCCTCTGAAACGTGATCGAGACGAAATGGGCGGCCGCTCGTTTTCTCAACTCGCGCCACCACCTCAAGTGCGGTCAGCGCTTCCGGCCCACCGAACTCAATCACCTGCCGCTCGGCACCTCGATGTCGAAGCGCTATCGCGCACATCTCTGCAACATCGACAAAGGAAACCCAACTGATCGGGTTCGTCCCGCTCCCATAGATGCGTGCTGTGGCGTTGGCGTAATCAAAACCGAGCGCGGGGCTTAACCACACCTCCATAAAAAAGCTGGCCTGAATAATCGTGAAGTTGAAGTCGTTAAGTGCATTTTCAACAGCTGCTTTCGCCTTAGATAGCGGGAAGGGAAGATCGGGCGATCGACGGAACGAGACAAAGACGAACCGTGTCACACCGGCATTTCTGGCTGCCTGTACTAAAGCCAGTTGTCCGGCTCTGTCCACCGACTCGATGGAATCTCCTGATTGTCTCGCGAGCGTAGACGACGCTGTCGAGATCACGGCCTCGACGCCGGCGCAAGCCGACGCAAGGGAGTTCACATCTTTCAAGTCTCCGGTGTGGATTTCAACGCCCCTTGAGGCAAGTGCGTTAACCTTGCTGGAAATACTGGTTGCACGAGCAAGCGCCCTGACCTTTTCTCCCCGCTCGACCAACTTTTGACATACTGCATTGCCGACTAAACCGGTAGCGCCTACGACTAAAACCATCGCGCCTCCTGAGGCCGGTATTATGACACGCTTTATGACGGCAGTGCTGTTTTATCGAAGAGCCGCAAGTACACAATGAATGACGAAACGGCCGACCGCATGTATGCCGGTCGAGCGCTGACTTTCTACCGTACTTTTTCCCCGACCTCGGAATACTCCAGCTTTGGATACCAGTCAGACCCGCGACCTTCCGGCGTGCAGTCGAAAATCGCCCAAAGCGGATCAAGGTCCGGAGCGCCGCGTGGATCCTGCCCTGGATCGGCCATCTCCATGTTCATTTCCGGGCTCCAGAAATGCCGGATCACGCCATCGCGCCGCGTAAATACCGTTAATCCTGGTACGTCGCCATCTTCGGCGCTTACGTAATCGCGTGTGAAATCGCCGTCGGAATCCGAATACAAGGCCAGATTCCGCCAGCCTCTCTCTTTTTTGAAATCGAGAATCCGCTCCATCGGCGACCGTGCCGTCGCCGCCAGGGCTACCCGCTGCATCACATTCTGTGCCGCGCCGTCCCATGACGACAGCATGGCAGTACACATGGGACACGGGCGTACCCGTTTCGGTCCAAACATGAAGCTGTAAATTACTAGCGTCTCTTTGTCACCGAACAGATCGATCAGCGACTTTTCCCCCGTCTCCCCGTTGAAGGTATATTCTCTCGCCAACGTGCCGCCTTTCGGGAGTCCGCGCCGCAGTTCTGCAACGCGTTCGATATGCCTTCTCAGTTCAATCTCTTCGACCAGCAGTGCATTTCGCGCACGCCGGTACTCCTCGCTCTCGTTCGGAAATTTTGCTTTGTTTTTAGCTGCCAACTCGCTCGCCGGTCTGAGAATAGTTGTGGTTGTCATCTTCTATTCGTTATCTACTAGGTGTGTCGGTTGATTAAGCGTTTCGCCAATCCGTACGACGCCTCCATAAATTGGTCGTTTCAACAAGCCCGAATCAGACAATCTGCGAAAGTTTTTTACCGAACGGATTTTCCGTTCATGCGTCAAACCCAAACATGCAGGACCTGAGACACGCCTTGCGGCTATTCGCGAAGTCTCCCGGCTTCACAGCCATTGTGGTCATCACTCTCGCGCTAGGCATTGGCGCGAACACGGCCGTGTTCAGCATTATCTATGGAGCACTATTACGTCCGCTGCCCTACAAAGACCCGGACCGCCTCATCAATATTCTCGATTCGAGCACGCGCGAAAGCGAACTGGCTAAAATCTTCGCCAGCTACTCCGATTTCGAGGAGTTTTCGCGTCACGCCCGCACGTTGGAATCGATTGGGGCCGACACTTGGGCGGGCCGGCCCGGTGCCGTATTAACAGGTCGTGGTCGAACCAAGACGTACTTGACGATCCCTGTAACAGCCGGTTTCTTCAAAGTTCTCGGCGTGCCGCCCCAACTGGGGCGCACCTTCACGAATGCCGATCTTCACGGCGCTTGCGCCGTCGTCCTTAGCAATAAGTTTTGGCGCGGACCCCTCGGGTCCGACCCTCACATCCTCGGCCAATCGCTTTCGCTTGACGATCGATCCTGTGTCGTTCGGGGGATTATGCCTGCGACATTTGCTGTCTATCCGCCAGAAACGCAGATCTGGACGCTAATTCTGCCCAATGACGTGCGTCTGCGCAACGACTTCGGTGTATTTATGATCGCGAAGCTGAAGCCCGGCATTGGAATTGCCCAGGTCAGGGCCGAGCTTACGGCCTTGCACAAGGCGCTTCATGCGCACGACACAAACGGCGAGAAAGATTTCACTCCCTTGGTTTCCGGTCTTCAGGATCAATTCACCTGGCTCGCTGGCAGGAATCTGCGGACGACGCTTGCGGTCGTCTTCGCTTCGGTGATGTTGGTGTTGCTTATCGCGTGTCTTAACATCGCCAATCTGCTGCTCGGACGCTCCTTTGCTCGTAGCCGGGAGTTCGCCATTCGCGTCGCACTCGGATCCGGCGCTCGGCGTCTCGTGCGTCAACTTCTCGTCGAGTCCACTGTGCTTTCACTGGGGGGAGCGGCCGTCGGTATGTTATTCGCTTTTGCGGCCACGCGCTACTTCATACATCTCCAACCGGTAGAACTTCCCGTCGGTTCGGCAGTTTCCATCGGCCTTCCAGCGCTTGTTTTTGCTGCGGCCGTTTCTATTTTTACGGCAGTGATCTTCGCCATCACCCCGGCGTGGGCCGTCTTGCGTAGCGATGTCTTCTCAGGACTACGAGTAAGCGGTGCAAACATAGCGCCAGCGCGCCAGCGTCTCGCGCGCTTGCTCATTGGAGCCGAAATGGCGCTCTCCGTAATCCTGCTGGTCGGTGCGGTGTTGTTAATGCGAAGCGTAGTGAGCTTTGAATCAGCTCCGCTTGGCTTTGCACACGACAACATTTTCGCCGCCAACGGCTCGCTGCCTCACGGATATTACGATAAAGAAACTCGCCGGGTTGCCTTCTATGAAAGCTTGCAGCAACAGCTTTCTGATCTTCCCGGCATCACGAATGCCGCAATTGCCTCCACGCTTCCGCCCTATGGTTTAGGGTTAGGCACCGTCGATATAGCAGGCAAGCCTGTGTCCGACAACGCAAAAGTTCATGATGTGGGCGATGTAGCTGTCAGCCCGAAGTATTTTCGCCTGTTCGATGTGCCTGTTCGTCTCGGCCGCGTGTTCAATGAACATGATCGATTACGTTCCGACCACGTCGCGGTGATAAATGAAGCGTTCGCTCGCGAGTATTTTTCAAATCGCGCGCCCATCGGCCAGAAAATCCGAATCGGCGCGGAACACGAATGGGTCACTGTCGTAGGCGTCGTTGGAAACGAAAAGCGGCCCACGGTTTATGAAGAAATGAAGTGGATCGTGCAGCCGGCAGTCTACCGGCCAATAACTCAACATCCACCGGATTACTTTTCGATCGCGGTCCGAAGCCTTAGAGCGCAAACTGCTATCGGCCGCCAGATGGAACAAGCGATCGCGTCGGTCGACGGCCAAGCGGCTCTGGACGATGTCGAATCGATGCAAGCTCGCCTTGCGCCCTACCTGAAATATCCACGTTTCCGTGCGATTGTTCTCGGCGCGTTTTCGTGTTTGGCAGTGCTACTTGCCGCCGTCGGACTGTACGGAGTGCTCGCTCAATTCGTGGCGCAGCGTACGGCTGAGATTGGCATTCGCATGGCGCTCGGCGCTAAAACAAGCGATATCGGCGCGTTGATCGCCCGCGCAAGTGGCTCTCCGTTCTTGGCAGGCCTACTGGTCGGCCTGTTAGCTTCGCTCGCGCTCACACGCTATCTGAGCAGCCTGCTTTACGGCATCACGCCCACGGATCCATTTGCGTTCGCCGCAGTCATTCTTGTAATGCTTTTCGCCGCGATACTTGCAATGATGCTGCCCGCACGCCGGGCACTGCGTGTTGACCCCATGACTGCTCTGCGCAGTGAATAAGCTCCATTGTGTCTCTTGCGGCTGTAATTTAACTTGCTCTCGCTCACGCTTTGCAGTTATAACGGAGCGAAGAATGACTTGGACTTGGTTTGATCTTGCTTGGCCCTGGATCGGGTCGATTGCCGCAGCGATACTACTCATCCTGCTATTCGGCACGCAGGTATTGCGAAGCGATCTTTCTCTTACGCGATGGCGCGATCCTGTTTGGCTGTCTTGGTTGGCCGTCCCCATTTACATGCTTCACAACATCGAAGAGTACGGAATAGATCTGCTCGGGCGGACACATCAGTTTCCAAATGCACTATGTTCCACTTTGGGCATTGCACCATATCCAGCGTGTCCTGTGCCGCCACCGTTTTACTTGGCGGTAAATATTTCGCTGATTTGGGTAGCAGGGCCAATAGCCGCACTGCTCAGCCGGCGGCATCGTTTAATCGGTTTCGTTTTCTACGGCGTGATCATTATCAACGGTGTGACGCATGTTGCTCCTATGGTTCTCGGCAGGGGCTACAATCCGGGCGCCATTACTGCCCTTGTTCTCTTTTTGCCGTCGTTCGTTTGGGTGGCTCGCACTTGCTTTGGGCCAGGCCGAATCAGCTATAAAGGCTTGGCGGTAATAGTTGCGACAGGCGTGATTATCCACGTCGTCCTGATAGGATCGGTTTTGTCATTCATACGCGGAGCGATGGGTGACACCGCATTGGTTTCTATTCAGATACTCAATGCTATTTTGTTCCTTTTGATACCCTGGACCGCCGAGCGGCTTCTGAAGATGCGCCGGAATGACTTCCTGATAAGCGGCGCAACATCGGACTAACGGCGGCCTCTAAGCTTCATCCAGCGTCTTCTGGTCGTGCGATGACATACACTAGCACGTGACAGTTTTTCAGAAAGGGAGTTCCTACCATCAATGAAGAAATTCACGTTGCTCTCACTCGGCGGCATCGCGTTGTTGTGTGGGTTTGTGTCGGCGCAGCAGACGCAATCGGCGCGGCCGTGTCCGGCGGAGGGCTTCAGCGGGGGATTCAGTCGCGGCTGTCCACAAAAGCAGTTCGCCAACCCATCTGATATCTCAGCCATGATGGCGGCCATACCGGACAAGCCATTCGCGCCGCCCCAAAGTCTCCGTCACGTACTCGTTTTGTGCAAGGCCGTTGGCTTTGTCCACACCTCCATTCCGTTAGCGTCGAAGATGGTCGAATATCTGGGAGACAAAACTGGCGCATGGATGACCACCATCACTTATGATTCCGCGGCGATCACTGCGGAAAATCTGAAGCAATATGACGCGCTTTTTTTGGACAGCACTACCGGCGAGTTCTTAGATGACCTCAACGATAAAGCGGTAACGCAGGCGCGCAAACAGGCGCTTCTTGATTTCGTCAAAGGGGGAAAAGGTCTGGCTGGCATTCACGCCGCGACGGATTCTTATCACACCAGTCCGCGCCCCGCTTCACCCGGCGCTGCCGCACCCGCGCCCGTGGGCACTTGGCCCGAGTTCAACGAAATGATCGGCGGCTTTTTTAAATTTCACTGGCCCTACCCGACTCTCATCGCCGTCAAGATCGACGATCCGAACAGCCCGTTGACTTCCATGTTCCCGGCCAAGGGCTATGAGATTGTCGACGAAACTTACACCTTTGCACAAGACTCCTTCAGCCGGAAGCGCGTTCATGTGTTGACCAGTGTCAATTACCAGAAAATGAGCGCCGAAGACAAAGCCAAGGAACCGGCTGCCACGCGGCGCACCGACGGCGACTACGCATTGAGTTACATTCAGCGCGTCGGCAACGGCCGTGTTTTTTACGAAGCGCACGGCCACGATGAAAAGGTTTACTTTTTGCGCCCCTTTGTAGCTCACATGCTTGCCGGCATCCAATATGCAATCGGCGATCTCAAGGCGGATGATAGCCCCAGCGAGAAGTAGTGCTGAAACGCAATCGCGAAGTAGGATCTCACGCCGGCCGCACGTGTACTATTTCGGCACAAGACCGCTACTCGGTTTCGTGGTTCAACAAACGCAAAAGAAACCACGCCATCATCACGTCACACCTTCAGTAAACGAGATTTTAGTTGCATGACAAGGCTTATTACCTCCTTCTGTCGCTACTCGTTGTTTGTGGTCGCCGCGTTCGAAATTCTGCCTCTGGCGCCACATGCCCGTCTCGCCGCTCAGTCTGTGCCGCCGGCTCTCGAATCGCCTCCCGCGCGGCCACCCATAACCGGTCCACATGGCGAGAAACTCGTTGGCATGCCGAAATTTCACGATCCGGCTCCGTACGACATAGACGAGCATACCGGCTACAAGCAGATCTTCGATGGAAAGAGTTTTGCCGGGTGGGATGCCGACCTCAGCATCTGGCGCATCGAAGACGGCATCATGATTGGCGAGACGTATGAAGGAAAGCCAAAAGGCAACAACTACATCGTCTATCGCGGTGACAAAACTCGCGACTTCGATCTCAAGCTGCAGATGAAGATCGAAAAAGGTGGTGGCGGCGGCATTCAGTATCGAAGCATAACCGGCGTGCCATGGACTCGGCCTGCGCCCGCCGGCCAGCCGCCGTATGATCTCAAGTTCATGATGACTGGTCCCCAGGCGGACTTCTGGTTTCCCGTCAATGGCCGGTCCGCGTCGTACACCGGTCAATGGTATTCGGAAAACACTATGCAGGGCATCCTCGCCTATCGTGGTCAAGTAACGCAGGCGCTTCCAGGGCAAACCAATCGACTGGTGGCCAACATCGGCGACAAACAGGCGCTAGGGGGCTATGTCAAGGTCAACGAATGGAACGACTATGAAATCATCGCGCGCGGCGGAGTGATGATGCACATCATGAACGGCCAGTTGATGGCTGTCTTCATCGATGACAACAAGGATTCCGTCAATAACCAGCCCGGCTTCATCGGTTTCGAAATCGAAAGCCAGCCGTGCAAGATCTCGGTGCGCGACATCTGGCTCCGCAAGTTTGACTGATCTTTGACGCGTTAGTGTTTATGTAAATTCTCCAGTTCTTCCAAGCTGCGCGGCCAATCTGACCCTAGCAGCCGCGACAATCCCCGGTCCGCAAGCACTTTGCCGCCGGTCTGGCAATGCGCGCAATAATTCGTTTCATTATCGGCGTAGCGGATGCGCAGGATCTTGTGCCCGCACACCGGGCACGGCTCGCCATGGCGTCCGTGAACAGCCATGCCCTCACGAAAAGCGGTAACGTTCGCGGGGAAGTCTTCGCGGGCCTCCGCACGAAGGCGATCGATCCAAAGCTTCAGTGTCAATCGCGTCGCATCGAATAACCGCTGCCACTCCTCAGCCGTCAACTTCTGCGTTTGAGCGATCGGGGAGAGCCGCGCCCCATGCAGAATTTCGTCCGAATACGCATTCCCGATGCCGCTCAGAATACGCGGGTCTGTCAACGCTCGTTTCAACGTGTGATTGCTGGCGGTCAGAGCGGCGCGAAATCGTTGAAGATCGCTGCTGAAAACATCAACGCCGCCTGGATCAATGCTTCGCAGTGCTTGTTCTCCTTGGAACAGGTGTAACGCCGCCCGACGTTTTGTTCCCGCTTCCGTCAGCACGAGCGAACCCTCCGCAAAATCGAAGGAGGCCAGATTTTGCCGTCCCGAAAGCTTCGCATTTGCTTGCCGCCAATGCAATCGCCCAGCGATCATCAGGTGCAGCGCTAGCCAAAGATCACCGTCCAGTCCGAATACAATGCGCTTGCCAATATGGCTTAGCCCTTGCACGATCCGTCCTTCAGCGATCGCAAGCGGCGGGCTGGCGGTACGAAGCAGAAAAGGCGTTGCCACGCGAATGCGTTCGAGCGGCTTACCGGTCACGCGCGGCTCTAAAGCCTCAATGTACGCAAGAATGTCGGGCAGTTCTGGCACTCGACCAGCGTAAATGACTCTTGGATTTCACACGTTTTGCCAGGGCGTGTTTACGTTTCGATTCGGTTCATGGCCTCGGAAGTCTTGATCGCGCGCGGCAGCGCGAATCCGGCGATAATCAGCCAGATAAATCCCGGAAACCTCGTGAGAGGTATCAGCGGTAACAGTTTGGGGAAAACGATCTGAAGCCAGCTCAGCTCGCCAATGGCCGCAATCACCACTCCTACGATCGCGAGCCATTTTGGCAGAAGCCTCGCTAAGCCGGCCGACACCGATATACCGGCAATGAGGAGGCCGAATGGTACCGAAAAGCCTGGTCCTCCCAAAGCAAAAGCGAACCGGTAAAGCGCTTGTAGCAGCGGGCCTGCCTGTGCAATGCCAGGATAGGTCATCGTCCACAGAACCGATGACGCGGTAATCATGGTGAAAGCGGTTGCGAATCCTCCGAACAAAGCGATATTTGGACCAGCCGCCCGAACACCCAAAAAGCGCAATTGGCTCACCGCGGAGGCCGTGAAGAGCCCTAACGGAATGGCAGCGCCAAACTGAAAAAAAGCGCATAGCAGGACAGCCGAAGGCCGCGCTTGAAAGAATGCCGCAATGGTGTCGAGCGATTCAGCCGGCCCCGGAAAATAGGGTTTGCCTCCAAAGGCAGTCACAGGAAAGAGCCCGACAATAAATAAACCGACAAAAACGCAGGCAACAACGCCGATGTGCGGCCCGGCGTGACGCTTGTAGGAAGTGGAAGGGACGCTGGCAGTCATTGATGTGCCTCAGATTAATTCAGCTATGCAATCATTCTATCAGTGAATTAATTCAGTATGCAACAATTTCTGGTGTGGCCATTCCTCGCCAGAAAGATGCAAATTGCTCACCGCCTCACGGCAGTTCCTCGCCGGCTTTTCTTTTGGCCCAAGTGGGCTCACATGCGGCGTCAAAGTTTGCCGAACGGCTGCGGACGCTGAACTTAGTGCCAGCTCACGCTGGTATTTTGAGGATCTTGGCCGCCACGCCCGCCATCACGCAACAGGCATTAGCCGTCGCGCTAGGCTCGGTTCCGAGCCGGCTGGTTGCCCTTCTCGATGAATTGGAGGCCAAAGGATTGGTGGAGCGAAAAGCGGACGAAGCCGACCGGCGTCGTTACGCGTTGTGCCTCACTGGGGAAGGCGTCTCTACGCTCCAGGCCATTGGCAAGATCGCGCGGGCGCATCAACAGGAATTGTTGGCGTCGCTTTCCGCAGACGAGCAGCATCAGCTATCCGCATTGTTGCAACGCGTCGCAAACCAGCAAGGCTTGTTGAAAGGCGTTCATCCCGGTTACGCGACCATCGAACGGCCGGCTAAATCTAAGCCCTAATTCCGACTTCGTCGTTGACTAGGTCTTGAACCGCGCCAAAGTACTGGAACGTGCGCCGCGGTCATCGCGCATCTTAGCAGTACCTCGAGGTAGGACTAGGGCGCCAGAAATGGCGCAATTACTGAGCCGCCATTCACTGGTACTGGTATTCCAACGCCCAAACAAGACAGCGCGGGCACCTTAAACCAATCGCACCCTACGTCCAACGGTCCTCTCTGAATATTCCACCCGAGTGAATTGTTGAAACACGCGAATGCCGTCACAGTGGGCTCATGCAGATGTCTTTCTTCATCAAATACGCGGTGTTGGCGGGCGCACTTTCAGCCTTCACCATTTGCAGCAATGCAGATTCGCTCTCGCTCTCAAGCAGTGCCACCGAGACCGCAAACAATTCAGGCTCCCCCACCGTGAACATCCCCAAGAACGGCGCTTGGGCTGATGCACTCCCCGGCTCTTCGTGGGTGTCTTTCGTCCAGTCTGGCGATCCTAATGCGCCCGGCTATGTCTCAGTCGACAACGGCACGGTGGTTGCCTTTACGGATACCTTTGTCGTTAATGGAACTCCTCTCGACGGCACATTGAACGTTCTCGCGGACGATTCCACCTCCGTCATTCTGAACGGCGTTACGCTAATGCCCGAAGCAAGTCAGTCCGGCAACACCTATAACACCTGCTCCGATACGCCCATTGGGTGTCTCACCATCACGGAAGGAAACGTAAACTTGACCGGCGCGCTCCAAGCGGGCGCCAACACGTTAGAATTCGATGTGGCGCAGCGCAATGGCGGGTCCTATGGCCTCGATTATGCCGGAACCATCAACTATACGGCGACTCCCGAACCGGCCACCTTCGCCCTGCTCGGTCTTCCGCTGGTCGGTCTCTGCATAATTCGGTCTCTGCATAATAAAGCGTAAGAAGGTCTAAGTACCTGCAGCTATTTGCGCACTGAGCCGCTTAGCGGCTGGATGGTTGCATTCGCCAGCGCACCGCTAAACTCCGTCAAGTTGCCGGCCTTCTTTCCTGGGGCCGGCAACAAACGCGTTGCGAGTGGTTTATTCCACTTAAATGCGAGAGTTGCGACGTCGCCCACGATACGCGCGATGGATTCTTCGCTCGTATCTCCGGCGAGTGGCACTGTGTCCACGCCGCCGGCGCAGACAGCCGAATAAGCCAGAATAGAATCGAGTCCATATGTTTGTTCGGTCCAGCGCCGGGTTAGCACGGTATCTTCGAGCACGGGAATCATCAGTCCCGAATATCCCGTTTGCTTGACCGGCACGGACTTCACAGCGCGAGTAATGATTCCTGAAGCGGTTTCAGTACCGGGAACGCCGAAAGCGCCGCCCGTGAACGACTCGATGGCCGCCCCAATTGAGACGTTTCCGCCAGGAGCGGGTGTTGGATCGAGGCCGGCATACGTCCAGCCGGTGCCGACCGCTGCCTTTGTTGCCGCTATTTCCACGGCTCGCGCGTGAACCGCAAGTGCCGCTGCCAACGCCTTTTCAGCTCTGCGTGGATCGTGCTCGCGCCCGAATACATCCATCACCACATTGGCTGATTCAAGCCCAATAGCGAAGCTCAGAGGTCCGCCGCCTGGATGCCAGGCGCCGGGATAGAACGGACCATAAGGTTTCACCATGGCGATAGCCGCGAAGTTGAAGTTTCCCTGCCCATGCGGGCTGAGTTCGCCGACCCTGTGGATGATCCGTCCAGCTTGACGAACCGCATTCCAATGGATTCCGTCTTCAGTCGCAGTCACTATATTCGCGTTGAGACGATTCCCCGGCGTCGATAAAACTTCGATTAGCAGATCGACCGACCCCGCATCGTCATCTCCCAACATTGCAGGGCCAATATTAGGCGCGAACTTCAACTTCGCCGCCAGGGCGTCAATATAACGCAACAGATGCAGCGCGTCAGCATGACTCAGTCCGCGTGTGTACTCTGGAAACGGCTGCGTGGAAATTCGTATGCCCGATACCTGGTAACCGGCCGATTGAACCGCATTTCGCACTTGGCTAAGAAACCTCACGGCGTCTTCGATTTGTGTTGGATAGGATTTCGCATCGATAGTAATGAATCCGGTAATCGCCCGGACTTTCGGTTTCGGCGCTTCAGCCGAGTGGAGCCACGGCAAAGCCACCGCGAATAAAAGACCAAGTCCAGTTACCAGGCGCGTCCAGAGTGTCATCACCATAGCTTAAGTCGGGTGCGCTGAAACAATTCGCAAAATTCGGATGCGAATTTGTCGATATGCGGCTTTCTGATTTGACGTCCCAGTACAAGGAGAACGAATCTTGCAACCTACACCGTATCTTTTCTTTGATGGTCAGTGCGAAGCCGCTTTCAAGTTTTACGCTCAATGCTTTAAATCTCAGATCGTTGCGTCCGTAAAATATGGCGATCGCGGAAGCGCCGAATCGCTGGGACCGGCAGCTCGCGATCGTATTATGCATACCGCCATGAAACTTGGAGACGCCATGCTCTTAGCATCGGACTGCCCGCCGGGCCAATTTGAAAAACCGCAAGGCTTCGCTGTGAGCTTGGATTTCCCGACGGCCGAAGAAGCTGAAGATGTTTTTAAACAGCTCTCGGTAGGCGCTAATATCACGATGCCAATGAGCGAGACGTTTTGGGCTGTTCGCTTCGGTATGCTGACTGACCAGTTTGGTATCCCGTGGATGATCGGTTGCAACAAGCCCGCGCCCACGGCATAAGCTCCGTCGCTTGGCTCTCATACAGTCACAAGCCTGCCGGTTTTTCTTCGCTTCTCTATCAACGGCTTGCGTCGAGGCATCTTCAGTTCCTTCCCGGCCATTGTTCAAAATCGAACCGGGCTACAGCACTGCGCTTGTGACCCATAGAACCCCGAGCGTAAGCGACGGGAGAACGAAAGATGGAGGAACTTACACTTAGATGGCAACTCGCAAACAAATTTCGGCTAACCGCGCGAACGCGCGCAAAAGCACCGGCCCGCTTTCCGATATCGGCCGCGAAAGAGTCTCGCGCAATGCGCGAAAGCACGGTCTCACCGGAGCCTTCGAAGTTCTCGAAGGCGAAGATCAAGAGATGTTTGATGCGCTGCTCAACCAGCTAATGAAAGAGGAAGAGCCTGCCTGCCTCGCTGAAGTGGAGTTGGTGAAGAAGATGGCTGAGCACACCTGGTGTTCCGAACGGTCCAGCCGTCTGCAGGAAGGCTGCTTCATAATTACGCGCACGGACGAGCAGCGCGGGAATCTCGAAGGCCAAGCGGTGATCCATCCGCAGCTCGAACTCTTCATGCGCTATCAAGCGCATCATGATCGCGCTTATCAGCGCGCCTCCGCGGAACTCCTAAAAAGAAGAAAAGAAAGATTATTGGCCGACCGTGGCTTTGTTTCGCAGAAACAGTCTGAGCAGCGTGAAAAGCGCTGCGAAGAGATTCACGTTTACCGCGTTGACAAGCACAAAACGGCCGTTGCTATCGACAAAAAGAAGCTCGACTTGGCCGAAATCAAGGTTCTCATCGCTCAACTGGCTGCGGAAAAGGAATTCGGCTCTTTTTCGTCGCCTTACCAGGGCAATTTAGCCGCTTAAAAAGCGGTCGGGACCCGTCCACGCTCTTGCTTCAATAGCGGAGGACGCGAGTAGTGTTTCCGGCCCATAGATTTCTATCCCTAGGAATCTATGCTACCGTATTTCGCATGGGCCGTATGTTATCGAAACCACTGCAAGGGTCGTTGAATCTCCTCATCCTGAAAACGCTGAATCGTGGACCGCTGCACGGCTACGGTATTACCAACCACATTCAACAGATTTCGGGAGACGTGCTGCAGGTGGAAGAAGGATCCCTGTATCCGGCGTTGCACCGCATGGAACAAGAAGGGTGGATTACTTCGGAATGGGCTGTGTCGGATACGAATCGACGCGTACGTTACTACAAGCTCACCGCAAAAGGAAAAAAGCAACTCTTCAGGGAGCAGGACGAATGGAGAGAAGTTACGGCTGCCGTTGCGCGCGTCCTGAATTTTGTGTAGGAGGCCGGCCATGGGACTTCTGAACAAATTGAAGAATACGTTTCGCAGGAGTGCAATTGAAAGGGACGCGTCCGACGAACTGGCCTGGCATCTGGAACAGCGTACGCGCGAGTATATCGACGCAGGAATGTCGGCCGAAGCCGCGTGTGCAGAGGCGCGCAAGCAATTGGGGAATGTGACGCTAATTGAAGAAGACACTTCCGACTCCGACTTGTTTGTCTGGCTGGAGTCGCTGAAACGGGAAGTGTTTCTGGCCTTTCGTATGCTGTGGCGGGCGCCCATAGTGACGGCCGTCGCCGCGATTTCTCTTGCTCTGGGCATTGGCGCAAACACCGTAGTCTTCACCTTAATGAAGCAAGTAGTTTTGGATTACCTGCCCGTGCCTAACCCGGAACAGTTGGTGATTCTTCACAGTCAGAGGCCAGAGGAGGGCCATACATCCAGCAATGGAATGGACAGCAGCTTCTCTTATCCCTTATATCGGGACCTAGATGCCGCCACTCATAACATCTTTCAAGGTATATTGGCGTTTTATTCCATTAACGCCAGTTTTGCTGCCGCAACTGATGCCACTGAAACCGTACATGGCGAACTCGTCTCCGGAAATTTTTTTCGAGTGTTGCGAGTTGCGCCGTGGCGGGGACGGCTATTTACCGCATCCGACGATCAAACGCCTGGCGGCAATCCCATCATTGTCCTTGGGTACGGGTTTTGGAAACAGAAGTTCGGTAGCGATCCTGCCGTTCTGAACCGCACCATTCGGCTAAATAGTCGCCCCTATGTCGTGGTTGGCGTGGCGCCGCCGCAGTTTTATGGCACCGACGTCAGTTACCGTGCTGACATATTCGTCCCGATGTGCATGAAAACGGATGTCGTACCGACGAACTACAAATTGACTGATCGTCTTGATCATTGGGCCAGTCTGATAGGTCGTTTGCAGCCTGGTGTCACGGCGCAACAAGCTGCTGCTGCATTGAATGTCCTCTATCCCCACTTGCGTGATCAGGACCTCGCATACATGAAATCGCCGTCTGCGGAATTCAAGACGAATTTCGCCAAAAAGCGAATTGAGCTGACTCCAGGCGGTAAAGGCTTTGCCGGATTACGCGATCAGTTGAGCAATCCGTTAAGAATTCTGATGGTCATGGTAGGCATCGTCCTGTTTATCACTGTCATCAATGTCGCCAATCTGCTGGTTGCTCGCTGTGTCGCCAGGCAACGCGAAATGGCGATACGGCTTTCCATCGGGGCGGGGAAGGCGATGCTGTCACGGCAACTCATCATTGAAAGTCTCGTGTTAGCCGCTCTAGGAGGCTGCGCGGGAGTCCTGATTGCGTATAGCTGCACGCCCGTCTTGCTGCGGCTGCTTAGCTTCGACCTGAGTTCCGCTAGTATTTCGGCGCATCCGGATTGGCGTGTTCTCTTGATTGCCGCTGGCGTGACGTTCGCTGCCGGATTTGCTTTCGGGCTTCTGCCCGCATGGCAATCCACGCGGACGGATGTAGCTTCTTCCTTGAAAAATGAAAATAGCTACGGCCATACCGGAGGCTCCGTTTGGCTGCGTCGCACTTTGGTAGTGGGGCAGATCGCTTTATCGCTCATGTTGGTTACCGCGGCGATACTCTTCACGCGCAGCCTGCAAAATTTGAAAAACGTCAACGTCGGATTTAACACGACGCACCTCATCAAGTTCGCGGTCAATCCGTTGCAAGCGGGATACTCCTTGCCTCGCATCAAAAGCTTCGGCGAAAATCTTCGTCAGCAATTGGCGGCATTGCCAGGCATCGAGAGCGCCGCCATTGCAACGGTGCCCGTGTTGGAAGATGATGACGAAGGCGGTGACGTCACCGTTGAGGGCGCCACTGTCCTGAGTGGCGAAGAAGAAACTCGTAATCACGCATTGAGAAATTTCGTAAGCCCGGGTTATTTTTCCACCATGCAGATTCCGCTGATCGCTGGGCGTCAGTTCAGGCCTTCCGATTTGGACGCCTCGAATGTGGCCATTGTGAACCAGACATTCGTCAACCATTTCTTGCCCGGCAAAAATCTCGTAGGCATGCACTTCGGTCGTGGTTCCGGCCGCGCGAAGCTCGATCAAACCATCATCGGCGTTGTGGCCGACAGCAAGCACAGCACAATTCGCGAACAGGTGAAGCCATTTACTTATTTCCCGTATTTAGCATCCGACCGTCTCGCCGCCCTCACGTTCTACGTGCGTACGCGATCCGCTGACGAAGCTGTAATGCCTGAAATTCGTGCTTTGGTTCATCACGTCGATTCAAGTCTCCCGATAAACGATCTTTCTTCCATGAGCGCAGTGATTGACGAATCGCTTTTCGTCGAGCGCAGCCTCGGATTTCTTTCCATCGGCTTTGCTCTGCTTGCCACGCTATTGGCAATTGTCGGTCTCTATGGAGTAATGGCATATTCAGTCACTCGCCGTTACCGTGAGCTAGGCATTCGCATGGCTATCGGCGCAAGTCCGAAACTCGTTCTGAGCATGGTGCTGCGCGAATCCATCTATCTGGGAATCGTTGGCGTGCTGTGCGCAATTCCCTGCGTCATTGCCAGCGCCAGCTATGTCCGCTCGGCGTTGTACGGAGTGCAGCCGAACAGTCCGTCGTCATGGTTAGCGGCAGCCGCGCTGCTCTTGACCGTCGCGCTGCTTGCGGGCTTCGTTCCCGCCTGGAATGCCGCGCGCATCGATCCGCACGCCGCGCTTAGAGTTGAGTAACGATTAATCGCCTGGGGCGTTCAGGGTCGAACCCGAACGCCCCTTTTAACCACGTTAGGCCCAGGAGAAACCGCTCTTGACGAGTGGGAGCGTACGAACGCGCTGGCCGGTGGCGGCGAAGATCGCATTAGTGACGGCAGGCAACACAGGTGGGAGGGCAGGTTCGCCCAGTCCAGTGGGTGGATTGTCCGAGTGAACGAAATGCACATCGACCTGCGGTGCCTGCCGCATCGCAAGCAGCATGTGCTGGTTGTAGTTGGTCTGCATGACGCGGCCGTTTTGGAGCGTGATCTCCTGATGCATTAGCTCGCTCAGGCCATCCATCACTGCGCCTTGCACTTGGGCTTCGGCGCCGCTCGGATTGATGATCTGGCTGCCGACATCCCCGCAAATCCAGATTTTGTTAACCTTCAGCTTGTTGCCCGCGAGCACGGTCACTTCGGCTACATGAGCGAAGTAGCCTTGGAAGCTGTAATGGAACGCCACGCCCATCGCGGTGCCCTTCGGCAGCTTGCGTTTACCCCATTCGGATCGTTCGGCAACTGCGTGTAAGACGCCGCGCATGCGCTCGGTGTTGTAGGCCTGCTGATTTCGATCGTCCGGCCGGTGCGCCGGCTCATTCTCGACTTTCGGCTTCGCGGCTTCGGTCACCATCTTCTTTGCTGGTTCGCCGAGCAGTTCCAGCCGGAACTCAATTGGATCTTTGCCGGCGGCGTGAGCAAGTTCGTCGATGAATGACTGCATCACAAACGCCTGCGAGTTCGCGCCTGGTGCCCGCAGCGCTCCGGTTTTGAGCATCAGCGGCATCACCGATGCTTCCGTCCGGAAGTTCGGCACGAAACCCGCCGGAAATTCGCCCGGCTGAATCTGCGCCGAAGATGAGAAACGGTCGCCTTCGCCGTAGCTGACAAAATGGTTACGCCAGGCAACGAGCTTGCCCGAGCCATCGATCGCGCCCTTTAGGTAGTGGAAGCCGCCGGGACGATAGTAGTCATGCGTCATGTCGTCTTCGCGCGTCCACAGAAGTTTCACTGGCGCACCCGTCTTTTGCGAGATCGCCGAGGCCTCGACCATGTAATCGTTCGTCAAGCCCCGTCCGAACGAACCGCCCGCGCGAAACAGGTGAATTGTGATGTCCTTCTCGTCGATACCGAGATTCTTGGCAACCAGCGCACGGCCACGGGCTGGCTGCTGCGTGTTGCTCCAGATCTCCAGCTTGCCGTCTTTGAAATGGGCGGTGCAGTTGCGCGGTTCAAGTGGCGCGTGCGAAATGAACGGATAGGAATATGCGCCTTCAATGACTTTTGCGCCGCTCTTGAATGCCTCATCGACGTCGCCGTCGTTCTTGATAGTGCGTTGCGCCGGCTGTTTCGCCAGTTCGTCTGCGTGCCGCTGGAACTCTTCGCTGCTTTGCTGCGCTGCCGGCCCATCCTCCCATTGCACTTTTAATTTCTGCCGTGCGGAATTGGCTTGCCACCAGGTGTCGGCGACGATGGCGACGCCCGGCTCCAATCCCGGATCACCTTCGAGCACCGGTGCCACCTTGACCTTGCCTTCTAGCACGAAGACGTGCCGGACGCCGGATAGCTTTTGGACCTCATCCAGGTTGGCGCTAACGACTTTGCCGCCGAAGACCGGACACTTTTGATAAACGGCGTAAAGCATCCCGGGCATTGTAATGTCGATGGCATAGAGCGGTTTGCCTGTGACGATGAGAGGAATGTCAACACCGGTTGTGCTTTGACCGATGATCTTGAATTCATCCACCGGTTTCAGCTTGACGGATTGCAGGTCGGGCGGCGGCAGGGCTGCAGCCTTGGCCGCAAGCTCGCCGTACCCCAATGATCGATCAGTGGAGCGGTGATAGACGCGGCCGTTCGAAGCGAAGCACTCCGATTCAGGAACGCCCCAGGTCTTGGCTGCGGCAGCAATCAGCATCTGTTTGCCCGCGGCGCCTACCTGCCGCATTGGTATCCAGTTGTTCGAAGCGGCGCGGCTCCCGCCGGTTGTCTGTGCGCCGTATTTTTCGTCTAGATCGGCTTGCTCGACTTTGACGCTCTTCCAATCGATTTCGAGTTCCTCTGCAATTAGCATCGGCAGCATGTTCTTGATGCCCTGGCCGATCTCGGGGTTGCGTGAGATGAGAGTAACCGTCCCGTCGGGATCGATCCTGATGAACGTGTTCGGTTCTAAATGCGCTTGCTGGCGCTGTTGTTGACCGGAAAGCTTCGGACCAACATAAGTTCCGAGCAGCATTCCGCCGCCCGACAAAGCGCTGACGTGCAGAAAGGAACGCCGTGTAACAACCATAATTAGAGTTCCTCCTCCTCCGCTGCTGTCACTGTGGCTAGTTCAGCCCGCTGCGCCTGCGCAGGCGGCATGCCGGCTGCTTTGTGGATAGCCGCACGTACCCGCACGTAGGTGCCGCAGCGGCATAGGTTGCCGCTCATCGCATCGTTGATCTCGGCATCAGTCGGCTTGGGGTGTTTGGCCAGCAGCGCCGCGGCGCTCATTATCTGTCCGGCTTGGCAGTAGCCGCATTGAGGAACATCCATCTCTTGCCACGCAATTTGCAGCGGATGCTTGCCGTCGGGCGACAAGCCTTCAATAGTGGTGATCTTTGCGTTTGCCGCGGTGGAAAGCGGCGTCAGGCACGAGCGCACAGGCTGCCCATTTAAGTGGACCGTGCATGCGCCGCACTGTCCGATGCCGCAGCCGTACTTCGTTCCTGTAAGTTTTAGCAGGTCCCGAACTACCCAAAGAAGTGGGGTGTCGCCGGGGGCGTCGACCGTTGCCTGACGCCCATTCACAGTCAGCTTAGTAGGCATGGTCTTTCTTAAAAATATCCTATTTGCACGTCGGCGAAAACGGGTTTCTCCAAGCCTGGACGATAATCTCAACATGAAGGCTCCTCTTGCGGCCTTGACCGCGTTGGCCCTAGTGTCCGTTGCCTGCACTCATCGTGAACAACGAGGCATAGCGGACAAGCGCACGAATTTCGAACGGTTCCTTCCGATGACCGGAGATCCGGCACACTACGGCTTAAAGCCGGTGCGACCATTCTTCCGGACCGCCAACCGTGCCCAGCTTCTCAGAGCAATTGAACGAGCCTGCCATGGGGCGGAAAGTGGAAGTTCGATACAAGATCCGCGGACAGGCGGCGGCTACTACGTTAACTGCAATCCCGAAAACCGTCAGCTACTCAATGGATATATTGCGGCGAATCCATCAAGTCAGCCGCATAGCCGCCGCTAGTTGGCGCGCTTTTGTGCCTCTAGCTCTGAATAAAACGCCTGCTGTCGATCCTTCACGTACGCCTTATATCCGGCAGAATCGATGAATGGATTCGGGCCACCCGACCGAATCTTTTTAACTTTTTCGTCCATGTCGTAGTAAACGCCGTGAGCGCCTAAGAACACGTCGCACGGCAGACTGGCAAGCACACGGAAGGTCTTTTCGTAATCGCTTGCAATCTGTGTATACTGCTTGTTGCCAACCAGTTTGTACCCTGGATTGACGTTGGGACTCCCGACGACCACAACATGATACGTACGGCCGCCTTCATGAACGTCCGTCGTCCACGTCGTACAGCCTTTCGTGTGGCCAGGCGTAAGAACTGCTTTCAACACTACGCCGCCCAGTTCCACTGTGTCGCCGTCGTGCAGAACGCGATCCACTTGGACTGACGTCCAGTTTTGCTGATATTGAAAGTCGCCTTTGCCGCCGCTTTCAACCTCCTGGACATCGGCATCCATCACCATCAGCTTGCCGCCGCTGAGTTTTTTCGCAAGCGCGCAACCTGCCGCATGATCGTCGTGCCCGTGGCTGATCAGGATGATTTTGATATCCGAGAAATGAAAACCCAGCTTTTCGACGTTCGAACGGATCACTGGAACCGACTCTTCGAAGTCGGGATTGATGAGGATGTCGCCTTGCGGTGTGACAATCAAAAACGAAGCCAGATAATTCGTGCCGACGTAATAGATATTCGAAATGATCTTGTACGGCGCGACTGGCTGATTCCATTTCGGTTGATAATCCGCACGCGCGAGGCATGCAAAAGCTAGAAGCGTGATTACGCGAGAGAGCACAGTGTCAGTATCTCGCGGAGCCTCAATCGGTCAAGAACGCCGTAGTTTTGATTCCGGAAACTTCAAAAGGCCTGCGGCAGCGGGGGTTTTTGCATGCCACTTTGTCCTCCATCAAAACCATGTAACTGGCTGCTTTGGCAAACTTCGCACGATCGCGTTCATCCGCTTGCCGGGGAAGCTGATCCACCTTGCGGCGCACCAGCCATTTGAGATCATAGTGCTCTGCGGTGCGACAAAACGGACAGTTCAGCATGGCAGGTTTTGTGACCTGCGACTCGCGATAGAAGGTACGCTCATCCACTTAGAGATTGTCTCCAGATCTCAGCGATTTGAAAAGCGAAATCCGGAAACTTCCACCTCGTTGTTGCCGGGCGTATAGAAGCCGACTTTCCCTTGAGTGAAATCCCGCCCGGGGCTGGTCGCCGCGCCAACGTCCTGCCACTCGCCGCCCGGCGTTTTCACGCGCGCGTCAACTGAGTTTGGTTTGACCGATAAATCGACCTGTACCCACTCGTTCGAATCCACATTGAACGGGGTCTTGGCGACTTCGACCGATTTGCCGTCATGGATTTCGTGAATGATCGCATGTTTTCCGTCGATCGTGAACAGAACGTAATTCTGAGGATCTTGGTAGCCTGCATACCACTGCAGCTTGCCGTGTTTGAAAAATCCGCCGACGCGCGCCTGTGCCTGGAAAGAATAGTGCCCGGTCATCTTTGGCGTGTGATACGGAACGAAGTCGCTGCCGCCCACTCGCCGAACTTGCGCGCCCTGGATCTCCGTGTTCACTGGAGGTGCTGCCGTATTTGCGTCCGTACCAGGGACCGGAGCCGGCGGCGGAGCAGGCTTGTTTTCTGTTAAAACCTTTTCCAGAGTGACGTCGGCGCCTGACAGCACCACGACATCTCCAGTGCGAAAGACTCGTTCGAGACGCTTTGGCAGAGCCTGATCGCGCCGCAGTTCGATAACGTGATCACCCGGTTTGACGTTCGAAATAGAAGCATTACCGTCCGGCCCAATGGTGGCGGCGATGTTCTTGTCGATGTAAATCATCGTGCCGGGGAGCGCGCCTTTGATGTCCAGAGTGGCAACTTCCGGCGCGGGATCCATGCGAAACTCGACGGCTGCCTCTTCCGCCTTCTTGATATCGACGACTTCAGGCGGCGGATCAATAAAGCCCGGTTTGTGAACGCCGATAGTGTACTCACCGACTTTTAACGGTATGCGCAGTTGACCGTGATCTGTTTGTCGCTTATATAGCTTGCCATTGATGTAGATGCTTACGTCATCCTGGCCTGTTTTGACTACCACCGTTCCGGCGTTTACGTCCGATTTCACGTAAACCGTGAGCACCGGGGCTTGCGTGTAGGTCAGGATGAAGCGCTGACGATCTTTGTCCTGGGTAACTTGAAGATCGTGATCGGCGGTGCCAAGGTCCGTCAGTTCTAGTCCATCCGTGCCGACCTGACCGGCGGCCTTTCCGTCAATCAGCACAGTGGAATTGTCGGCGTTGGTAACTAACTTGCCTTTGCCGTCTTGCTCAGATACAAGTACGGCCATCGCATTCGACGCCACCGGTAGACCAACGATGCGAGGCGCGCTTTTTTCCGATACATCAAACGTGAAGGCGGCGTTGCCGCTGCGGCCGGCGACCTTGATCGAGTGCTGCCCTGGTTGCAAATTGTCGAGAATTAGCTCGCCGTCCTTCAGATCCTGCGGTGGATTATCGTCAATGGTGACGGTTCCCGGAACCAGATCGGTATAAAGACGGAGTGTCGGATTAGTGGGGACGGCTATTGGAGTTGATGCGTTACCAGGCTCTCCCGGCTTACCTGCCGTTGGACCAGTTGCCGTTTGTTGAGTAGAAGTTTCGTTCGGCGTTAAGTTGATGCGGCGCGCTGTCTGAATCAGATAGAAAAAAGCGGCGCAGACGATGCCTGTAAACAGGAACGCGAGATAGAGAGCCCACTTTAAAGTTTTGGGTTCAATTCTCGGCACATCGTCTGGGATGTGAGCTACTTCTTCGGGCGGCAGATCGTCACCACTTCTCAGCGGTTCCGCAACGCGGGGCACAGCAGCGCTTGGCGGCGCACTCTGAAGGTTGCGAGCGCGGTTGATGATTTCTTCTTGAACTTCAGAGAGCCGCAGTTGGGTATCGAAATCGTCGGGCCGCGCGTAGCGGATCGCCTGGAGGCGGTCGAAATAACTGCGCAACTCCTCGACGGAAGTGGCTCGCCGTGCTTCAGCTTGGATCTGTCCCAACTCCTCGAGAGCCGAGTATGTATTTTGTGAACGAGCCACAGAGACAGCCGGTTTCTCGTTGATTATAGCGAGCGAGAAATCAATTAGCTGACGCGATGCCCATAGTTCAGCTCGTAAAAGTGACGATATTCGCCGCTTTTGACCCGTTCTACCCAAACACGATTGGTACGGTACCAATCGATGGTTGCGGCAAGCCCGCGGTCGAAATCCATCAGAGGCTCCCAGCCAGTCTGCCGGGACAGCTTTTCATTGGTGAGGGCGTAGCGGCGATCGTGCCCAGGACGATCTGTGACGCGCGTGATCAGAGACTCGGGTTTGCCGGTCGCCTTAAGAATGCGATGTACCACTTCGAGGTTTGGCAGTGAACAGTTTCCGCCAACGTTATAGATTTCTCCGGGTGCGCCCTTTTCGAGGACTGACCTGACTGCCCGGCAGTGATCTTCTACATAAAGCCAATTGCGAACCTGCTGACCATCGCCGTAGACCGGAAGCGGCTTATCTTCGAGTGCGTTGGAGATCATCAGTGGAATCAGTTTTTCGGGAAACTGATACGGCCCGTAATTATTGGAGGCCCGCGTTACAGAGATGTTCAGCTTGTATGTCGTGTGGTAGGAAAGGGCCAATAGATCAGAGCCTGCCTTGGAGGCCGAATATGGACTGCTCGCCCGCACAGGATAGTTTTCGTCGGCATCGTGCGGCGGCTCGATACTGCCATATACCTCGTCAGTGGACACGTGAACAAAACGCGCGAGTTTGTTTTTTCGTGCGGCTTCGAGCAGCGAAAATGTCCCGTTAAAATTCGTTTGAATGACCGGAGCAGGGGAATGAATGCTGCGATCCACGTGTGATTCAGCGGCGAAGTGAATGACAGCATCAGGTGTTTCCGATTCAAATACGCGCTCTATTTCCGCGCCGTCGCAGATATCGGCTTGCACGAATTTGTAACCGCGACGATCCGCAACCGATTCCAGATTCTCTAGATTTCCCGCATAGGTCAATTTGTCCAAATTGACAACTTTGTCCGCCCAACCCTCGCGCAGTGCGAGCCGGATAAAGCACGAGCCAATGAAACCCGCGCCGCCAGTCACTAATAATTTCATTTATGCTGCAGCTCCCAGTTGTAGCCGATCGCGGCGTCGTTATACGAAATCCGCCCTTCGTCCTTAGGGTTGTATATGCGATTGGTTACGTAAACCAAAACCGACGGCTGTGCACCGATCACCTTATAGCCGTGCGCTACTCCCGGCGGGATCAGCAGTTGCCAGGGTCTAAGTGCACCCACATACAGTGTATTTTTTACTCCAAACGTCTCGGAATTGGTCCTGAGATCGACCAGTGCGACTTGCAGAAGGCCCGCAGCGGGTACCCAGTAGTCGGTTTGAAATCGATGATAGTGGAACGCCTTGATGATGCCGGGATAATTGAGAGCGGCAGATACCTGTGTAGATTCCGTAGAGAAGTTGGCAATTAGTCCCTGGCCCAGACGAGCTATCTCAAGAAAATATCCGCGATCATCCGGCCAAACGGGAAACGGATTGATTTCAATGCCCGAAATGAGATCGGAGCTGGTAGGCGACAAGATTACCTTGCCGATGCCTGCTTCGCAATTAGGAACAGCTATTTCGGCACCAGACTCCAGGACACCCAAAGCTGTTGCTGCAGCCGTCATCAGGCGGAAGCTCCTAAGCGGGTGCCAACGACTTCAGTTTTTTTTTGACGCGTCTCGTATACGAGATTCGTAGCTCGATGTAGTGATTCGAAAGTACCCGCGTCGGTCCACCAACCTTGTAGAAAATCGAACGTCATAGTGCCTTCTTGGATGTAGGCGTTGTTGACGTCGGTAATCTCGAGCTCGCCGCGAGCGGAGGGCTTCAATGTGCGGGTTTTATCGAACACAGTCTCGTCGTACAAGTAAATACCAGTAACGGCGTAGTTCGACTTGGGCTTGCGCGGCTTTTCTTCGATGCCGGCGATACGATCACCCCGAATTTCAGCTACGCCGAAGCGTTCGGCGTCGTGAACTTCTTTGAGAAGGATTTTGGCGCCCCGCTCCTGTTGTCGAAAGTCATCCACTACGCCCTTTATCGAACCCTCAATAATGTTGTCGCCAAGAATCACACAAATTTTGCTGCCTTCGGCGAAGTGCTCTGCCAACGCCAAGGCTTCGGCGATGCCACCCTCACCTTCCTGGTATGTGTAATTGATGTGTTTGAGTCCGAATTCTTTTCCATTCGCCAACAGGCGAAGGAAGTCGCCTGAGTTTCTGCCACCGGTGACGATGAGCAGGTCCTTTATGCCGGCCTCAACAAGCGTTTCGATAGGGTAGTAAATCATCGGCTTGTCGTAGATCGGCAGCAGGTGTTTGTTGGTGATCTTCGTGAGAGGAAATAGTCGGCTTCCCGTTCCTCCGGCCAGTACGATACCTTTCATGAAACCTCGATGTTAACAGGTGAGATCCCTGGAATCGGGTATGATCTAGTCCAATTTGAGCGTTGACTTCGGATCGGGTTGAGCGGCTCGCGGCGCCCGACCGCGCAGGCGGCGGTTGAGCTGTCGCAGGATCAGCAGTAGGACCGCGGCAATAATGGCACCGACCTTGAAAAAACCCGACGGCGCCGAATTGCTGAGGCCGATGATCAGAAAGACGACTACCAAAAGCGCCAACCCTGCGGTCCATAAGGACATTGAAGTGCGAAGCGAGGCAGTTCGCTGTTGCCGTGCCTGTTGTTCGTATTTATTCATCACGAGACTCGCCGCTTACATCAAAACTACACATTCTCATGCCAGCAGGTTCCGGCGGCGCTAATTCTATGCGGAAGCAAATCGCTTGCGAAAGATGGTGGCGACGAGAATTGAGGACATGAGGCAGCAACACGCCACGCAGAATAAAGCGAGGCTCGTGCTGTGGGTCAAATCACGAATTTTCCCCATTAGAAAAGGTCCTACAAAGCCGCCGAGATTGCCTACTGAGTTGATCCACGCGATACCCGCCGAAGCTGCCGCGCCAGATAGATAGGCTGTCGGAAGCGACCAAAACGTCGACGAAGCTGACACAATACTGGCGGCTGCTATGGTAAGCGCGGCAAATCCAAGAATACCGGGCACGCCAGGAATTGCGGAAATGGCCAGGCCAAAGCCGCCGGTGAGAGCAGCCAGGCTCACATGCCAGCGTCGCTCACCCGTAGCGTCGGAGTGGTGTCCAACCAGCACCATGGTGACCGCTGCCAAGCTCCAGGGAATCATCGTTAGCAAGCCGATGCGGAACGGATCTTTGGTTAGCGTGTCTTTAATTATTTGTGGTAACCAAAATTGAATGGCGTAGTTGCCTGAAACTGTTCCGAAATAAACCAGGCAAAGAATCCAAACGCGTGGGCTTCTGAAGGCGTCCGTCAGACGGTGGTGATGCGAACCATCTTGCCGCTTAAGATGCTCTTCCTGCTCCAGGTGGTCGAGAACCAGGGCTTTTTCTTCATTGCTTAGCCATTTTGCTCTACTGGGATGATCTTCGAGAAAGAGAAGTGTCGCCAAGCCCGCGAGGATTGAGGGAACGGCTTCGACTACATAAAGCCACTGCCAGCCCCGCAGGCCACCTGCAGTGGAGAACCGATCCAGAATCCATCCAGAGACAGGACCGCCCAAGACTCCCGATAGCGGAATGGCAGTCATGAAGGCTGCGACCATCTTGGCCCGGTGCTTGCGTGTATACCAAAAGGTGAGGTAAAGAATAACTCCCGGAAAGAAGCCGGATTCCACGATGCCCAGTATGAAACGGACGGCATAGAATTCGTGGGCCGTGCGAACAAACATTGTGCATCCAGAGACGATGCCCCACACGATCATGATGGGACCCAGCCATCGGCGCGCGCCGATTTTTTGGAGAGCTAAATTACACGGGACTTCGAAGAAAAAGTAGCCGATGAAAAAAATGCCGGCGGCGGTGCCGTAAACGGCATCGCTAATGCCCAGATCCTGTTGCATCTGAAGCTTGGCGAAGCCTACGTTGACGCGGTCAATGTAGGCAAAGATATAGCAAAGAAAAAGGAACGGAATCAGACGACGCGTAACGCGTCTATAAACGCGACGCTCGAAATCAGTTCCTGATTGGGGCGATGTGTGTGGAATTGCCACCATGATCTCCTCGAAAATGACGGGATAAGGTCGATAAGTGTAACTGTAAAAGGGCGTTACGGGAGTCGAACGGATACGAGCGATATTTGCGCTTCACGAAGAATCCAGTAGTTTTCGGAGTAAGAATTACATTCTTGTTAAGAAATTGCCTAAGCCGTACGAACTTACCGACGAGGACCCAGCGATAGAGGCTGAACGGTCCGTGCTTCATAGACTTTGAATAAGGATTATATGGAATTGTCTCCAGGGAGTGAGAAGCGTGCTGTCATTGTAGGGGCGGGACCAGCGGGTCTGACAGCCGCATTTGAGCTGCTGACCCGTACGAATATTGTCCCTGTCGTTCTCGAGAAAACCGATTATGTTGGCGGCATATCGCGCACGGTCAACTACAAGGGCAACCGTATTGATATTGGCGGCCACCGATTTTTCTCGAAGTCGGATCGCGTTATGCAATGGTGGCTGAACATCCTGCCCATGCAGGCTATCGAAGGGGAACAGACGCAGATCACGTATCAGCGGCGCACCACGAACGTCGCCGCACATCTTCAACCAGCCGATCCCGAGAGAGAAGACCGCGTGATGTTGGTGCGCAATCGTAAATCCCGCATTTACTTTATGCGGAAATTTTTTGCGTATCCGATTACCCTAAGCGGCGATACATTATCGAAGCTCGGACTAGTAAAAACACTTCGCATTGGCCTAAGCTACTTGCGCTCACTGTTGTTTCCGATCAAGAACGAAACGAATCTGGAACAGTTTTTTATCAACCGGTTCGGACGCGAGCTGTATCTGACTTTTTTTAAGTCGTACACCGAGAAAGTGTGGGGAATCGAATGTAAAGAGATCAGCGCCGAATGGGGTGCGCAGCGCATTAAAGGCCTGTCGATTCTCAAGACGATTACGCATATTTTGAAAAAGATGCTGCCGAAGCGGCAAGGCGATATTTCACAAAAGAACGTAGAGACGTCGCTGATTGAGCGCTTTCTATATCCGAAGTATGGTCCAGGCCAGATGTGGGAAGAAGTCGCTCAAATCGTCCGCCAGCGCGGGGGCGAGATACTCCTGCATTGGAAAGTGGAAGAGATCGAGCGCACGGACCGGTGCATAACCGCGCTGCGAGCGCGCAACTCTCAAACTGGGGAGACGCGCCGTTTCGAAGGCGACTATTTCTTTTCGACGATGCCCGTGAAGGAATTGATAGCCGATATGAATCCGCCTGCGCCATCTGCGGTGCGTCAAATTTCCGATGGCTTAATGTATCGGGACTTCATCACAGTTGGCGTCCTCTGCGAGCGCATCAAACTCCGGGAATTAGACGGCGAATTGGTGAAAGACAACTGGATCTACATACAGGAGCCAGATGTGCTGGTTGGCCGATTGCAGATTTTTAACAATTGGAGCCCGTTCATGGTGGCAGAGAAGGGAAAGGTCTGGATCGGTCTGGAGTACTTTTGCAACGATACCGATGCGTTATGGCATAAAAGCGACGCCGAGATGATTGGATTGGCAAAGCGCGAGTTAGCTTCGATGAACATTCTCGAACCACAAGATGTGCACGATGCCACCGTTATTCGGATGGAGAAGACCTATCCGGCCTATTTCGGTTCCTACGCACGTTTTCCAGAGGTGATTTCCTGGGTTGACGGGCTCGACAATTTGTTCCTAGTCGGGCGCAACGGCATGCACAAATACAACAACCAGGATCATTCAATGTTAACCGCAATGACCGCAGTAGACAACATTATCGGCAACATTCGCAGCCGCGATAATCTTTGGGCGCTTAACACGGAGCAGGAATATCACGAGGAAAAGGCTGAAGAGCAGCCAGCATCACAAGAAGCGCAGGAGGAATTGGCCGTCAGCTAGTGCGCTGCCGCAAGCGCATGTTCGCCGGCAGATCGAGGCGTGAGCGCTCTGGCTAACAGGGATATTCCGAGCAAAAGCATTAACCATTCAACAGGATAAGATTGACGCAGCCCGACGTGCACTAAGTAGTTTGGCAAAGGGTATATGAGCGCGATCAGGCCAAGGATTTTTCCTTCTAGGCGCTGTTGGGCGAGCGCCACGGCTAGCCCGGTGAACCCAAGCACATTCACAAGCCAACAAAAGAGTGTTTTGATTCGTGAGGTAGGATCCGTGTAGAACCAAAAGCAACGGATGCGTCCTAGGGTTAGTTCGAAGAAACGTGTGGGATGAGTGCGTATCCACAGCTTTGCTTGCAAGAGGGCCCGGCGATTGTACTCGACTTCACCCAATTCCCGAACTTTTTCGGCTTCCGTCGGGCTTTGCAGCGGATGGTAGCGATTAAACAGGCCGTGCAAATAATTTTCCCGCTGGTCCGGCGCGGCTAAATCATTGTTTGAGATTCGGAGCTCGATACCGGCGTTTGTGCGGGTGATGACCGGTGCACCCAGTGCGAAATAGTTGCGAATGATCCACGGAGTCAAACAAGCAGCTACGACTACGATCTCGATGAGAGCAAATTGGAAGTATTTTACGAGTCGACGCCGCTCCCAGAATGCTTCCACCACGACAAACGTGATGAACAGCGGCAGCAACGCGCCAATAAAAAGGAGCACGATACCCCAATAGATTCCATGCCGGATAGCGGTTACGATTCGCAAATCCCGGCGTCTCCAATGCTGTGCAGCGAGTACCGCAACCAACATGAGAGAAAGGGCCATGTACGGTGTTTCCCAATCGCCATCGATTTCCACCAGGGGACGTGCGGGGTAAAGCGCCATCACTAGTCCTGCAATAAGGCCGGCAACTTGCCGTATGCCTATCGCGCCAGCGACAGCAGGGAGAAGAGCAATCTGGAGAGAAGTTACGGATACCGCAAGAATTTCTTTGATAACTTCCGCCCTGATTCCGGTACCAAAAAGGTGGAACAGAGTTGCAAGTATGAGAGTGTATCCGGGCGATACATGAGCCGTGGGTCCGGTGGGGACAGCATAAGGATTGCCATAGACACCGGTATTTGCCAGCGAAATTGCCGTGCGCTCCAGTTCGTAACGACCTAAGTCATGATATGGCCGGAAATAAACGATGACTGCCAATCTTACTAGGAATGCCAGTGTGAAAAGAAGTACACCCAACTGAAACGGGGTGAGCTTTGTAAAGGCAGTTATCAGTCTTATAGTTTTCATTTATTAAAAGAAAATAAACCGGAGACGAGTAAGTAGGATCAATAATCTTGAATATCTACGACAAATTTATGTGTGCATGCCAGTATGATAGAGAAAAGCCCGTCGCCTCCGCGGTAGAACCTTTTGCATGTTAGTGGACCACGAGCTGAAAGCGCCTCCGGTCCGCGCGACTGCTGCGAGCCGGTTCCAAAAAACCATGCTTGCGAGTTCCGCGGCTCGAAGCGTTGGTGCGTTTGTTCTTCTTCTAACCCTAATTGTCTGCCTTCAACTAGCCAGCGGAGCCTATCACGCGGAGTTTGGCGGATATCCGGATGAGCCGGCACACTACATCACATCTTTAATGGTGCGTGATTATGTGGCGGGCTTCAACTGGAGTTCGCCGCTTCAATTTGCTCGCGAGTACTATCATCATTACCCTAAAGTCGCATTCGGGCATTGGCCCCCTTTCTTCTACGTTGTGCAGGCGATATGGATGCTGGTGTTTTCCGCCTCGCGTTCATCCGTTCGGCTCGAAGTTGCATTTACGACCGCACTCCTCGCTTATTCGGTTTATCTGGAGTGCCGGCGATGGTTTTCGGGCTCTCTCTCGCCGATGCTGGCCGCGATATTGACCGTGTGCATTCCGATGGTTCAGACGTACACCGATGAGGAGATGTCGGAAATCTTGTTGACGCTACTCTGCTTCTGGGCCGCAGTGTTTTTTGCGCGCTACCTGGAGTTCAAGCGATGGCAAGACAACATGCTATTTGGACTTTTCTTCTCATTCACTGTGTTGACCAAGGGCAATGGTTGGCTGCTGGCCGGAATAGTGCCCGTGGCTCTACTACTGACGCGAAAGATGCGCCTTATGCGTAGCTGGAGCTTCTGGATCGCGCCGGCTATTGTTGCCGTACTTTGCCTTCCGTGGCAGCTATTGACATTGCGGATGGCGGAGGAGGGGTGGGCGGGCGGTTCACAACCCTCGATGCAATATACGCTTACTGCAATAGAACAATTCGGGGCAATCTTGCTAAATGCCGCCGGGCTGGTCCTAGGCGTTTTAGCCCTGTTAGGCATTGTTGTCATAGTAATCGCACCCGCGATACGCCACACCATCAAGGCCGCGCCGGCATCGATGTTTGCATTAATCGTTTCGACATGGATCTTTCACGCAATTGTTCCCGCGGGAATTGAAGATCGCAAGATGCTGATTGCCGTGCCAGCGCTGGTTTTGTTCGTCTTCGCTGGCGGCTACTGGCTCGCGAATAGACTTCCCCTCGGCTACAAGCTTGGCGGATGGAGAACCTATTTAGTAGCAACCGCGGCCGCGCTTGCCTTTGGACTGGGCACGTTTTTAATTCCCAGGCAAATCCACTACGGATACGAAGATGTGGCGCGTTTCGTGACTGCTAGACCTGACCTATCGAAAGAAACGATTCTGGTTTCCGACAATTCAGTGGGTGAAGGCTTGCTTATCTCTGAGATTGCGATGCGCGAGCACAGACCAAGTAATATCATTTTGCGAGGCACAAAAGCGCTCGCCGATGTCGATTGGAATGCTACTCACTATCAAAGCCTTTATTCCACACCTCAGCAGGTCACAGAGGCAATCGATAGGCTTCACGTCAATCTCGTTGTAGTGGACACATTTGAAGGAACCCAAAGGCTGGAACATAACGATTTACTACGTCAGGCCTTGCAGGACCGGCAGCAATTTCAATTGCTACGGACTTTCGAAGGCCAATCGAGGTATGGACCTGGCCAGATAATGGTTTACCAGGTTAGGCATTCCGCGTAGCGCGGTGTTAAACTCGGACGAGCGCGTCTGATGGATGGCGCGTTCCCCTCCCATAAATAATTCAAGACTTAGTTTCATGCGCACCATTCAGGAGAGTTAGGGGTTTGATTCAGGAGCAAGAAACGCAGCAAACTGCTAAGGCCTCGCGTTCCGCTACGAAAATCTTTTATTCAATCGTCGCAATTGCCCTCGCGGCCGTGTTGCTCTACTTTTCGCTGAAAGGAATCGATTGGCGGCGCGTTGGCATAATTCTGGTTGGAGCAAACGTTCCATACGTAATCGTATGCTGCATTCTTTGCACTGTGGCGCTGTTCTTGCGCGCATATCGCTGGCGCATATTGCTGAGAGCAGAAGGACAAGTTTCAGTCAGCACTGCCTTTTGGGCGACAGCGGCGGGGTATTTCGGCAATAACTTCCTTCCGGCCCGCGCTGGCGAAGTTGTGCGAACCATGATGATCAGCAGCAGGTCGGGGCTGAGCAAGGCATTTGTGCTAACCACCGCGTTATCGGAACGGCTGGCCGATGCAATCGCGCTGGTCACTATTAGTGCGCTGGTGCTGCTTACCCTGCCATCGCGCCCAGGATGGCTTTCCCAGGCCGCTAAACCTTTTGCCATCGCTGGAGGGATCGGCTTAGTCGCTTTAGCAGTGCTCCCGTACCTGGAGGCAGTATTCAAGACCCTCACCCGCGCAGTGCGGTTACCCGAAAAAATAGAGATCACACTGCATCATCTGATTGAGCACGTATTGCGTGGTATTAGGAGCTTTCATCATCCAGGGCGCTTGGGTGGATTTCTCGCTCTGACAGGCGTGATTTGGTTTCTTGATGCGGTTACTACTATCATTGGTGCTAAGGCGCTGGCGCTGAATATCAGTTTTCCGAATGCACTGCTCTTGATTGCGGGCTTAGGTCTGGGAAGTGCGCTGCCATCTACGCCTGGGTATGTGGGTGTTTGGCAGTTTGTCGCGGTCAATGTGCTGACGCCGTTCGGTGTTAGCCGCACCGATGCAATTGCTTACATTCTTTTTTATCAAGCGTTGCTATACGTGGTGATTGGGTTCTGGGGCATACTTGCTTTTGTCCGCAGACGACGCTCGGAACCGGGAATTGTGCAGACGGTGGAAATGGCCTCGTCTAGCGACATCGTTTCAGCGTAGAAGCGACGCTTCCGACGTCCGGGCACTTTCCACGCGCGTTTCTTTCCAGAGCTTACCGGCCGGTAAGAAGAAGACTAAAGGAGCGCATCCGGCGGCGCCCACCAAAACAACGAAGGCTCGCGTGATGGAACTCACACGTTTGATTGGGTTGCGTTCCGGAATGAGGCCATCAAGTAGCGCGAGACCATAGAAGAGGATTTGAGCCGAAACCGCAATCCAGTTCGCAGGAAAGGGCAGTTCGAAGCTGCTGACAAATGCGGCCAGCAGCGCGAATGGAAGCAGGAGGCGCCCAATTTTATGCGAGACAAAGTGAAAAAAACGCCCGTTTCCAGGCCACAGAAGAACCGGAAAATCGAAGATGATCTGATAAACGCCTGCCTGTGTTCGCACCTTACGCCAGAATTCGGATTGAAGAGATGTAGGTAAGTCGAAAGCTTTCGCGTCGTCTTCAAAATAAATACGGTAGCCTTTGAACGCGATGGCGAAGGGCAGATAAACGTCATCAAGCAGAGTGTTTTTCGGAATAGACGTCGCAAGTTCGCGGCGAATGGCATAGATGGATCCGGTGGCGCCGAGCATCGCATCGATGCAATTGAGATTGCGGCGAATCCATTTTTCATATCGCCAGTACAGACCCGTCTGATACTCCTCAAGCCTGTTCCCTTCGCGAATAATAAGCTCGCCGGTCGCGACTCCTACGGTGGGATCTGCAAAGCAGGCAACCAGTTTTTTGATGGCCTCCGGATCAAATTCCTGACGAACATCGGTGAGAACAATGATGTCGCCGGTGGCTTGAGCGAGTCCTCGAGTAACCGCGGTCGCTTTGCCACCAGCAGGAAGCGCCAGTAATGCGATTTGATTATTTACATAGTTGGCAACCAGGTCGTCAGTGCCGTCGGTAGAACCATCGGAGACGATCAGGATATCGAGCATTTCGGCCGGATAATCGGACTGCAATAGCGAGCGAATCTTGGGTTCAATCCAAGCGGCACCGTTGCGAACGGGGACAACCACCGAGACTCGTGGATACCAGAATTCTTTTTTTATCGGTTTAGAAAAGCATCTGGCATATAGCGCAAGTAAAAGCGGATACACGCCCAAAACATAGGCTGCGAGGGCGATGCTGGCGAAAAAAAAGAACACTGCAATCATGTTCTTCGAGCGTTCATCGCCGGCCTGGCTTTTGATGGCTCAACAGCCTGAAGAATTTCTTCGAAATCGTGCGTCACTCGTTCCCAGGAGAAGTTCGCGCGAACCATCTCAAGAGCAGCTTGGGAGATACCGAGGCACTGCTGAGAGTCGTTCAGCAAATGCAGACATTCCGAAGCAAAGGTCTGAGGATTATCGGCTATTTGTATGGTTTTCCCGTGCTCAACGGGCAGTCCCTCGGCCCCAATAGTGGTGGCGACCACTGGCGTTCCTGCTGCCATGGCCTCAAAAATTTTAAGACGCGTGCCTCCGCCGACGCGTAGGGGAACAACGGAAATAGCAGATTGCCAGAGAAAGGGCCTCACATCCGCGACAGTACCCGTTACTGTCACGTTCGACTGATCGGCCTTGGCCAGAAGCGCCGGCGGTGGATTGCGGCCGACGATGGCAAGCCGTGCGTCGGGCTTGCTTGCTTTGATAATGGGGAAGACCTCAGAAAGAAACCACTCCATGCCGTCCACATTCGGCATCCAATCCATGGAGCCGACGAAAACAAAATCGAACTGCCGCGATTTACTTTGTGGCGCAGCAAAATAGTCTAGATCGACGCCAGTTCCTACGGCGGAGATTGAGCGTGAGCCAAAGCGCTCTCGCATGATCTTCCGATCCACTTCGGAAACCGCGATGACGTGAGAAGCCGAGTTGCAAGCCGCCTTTTCCCAATTGAACATCAGCTTCGCCTGACGGTGAAAATAGGCCCGGTGCAGCGGCGTAGACGCTGTTTGCGCGTGACGCTCCCAGATAATCGTTTCGACATTGTGTTGGAACAGAACCCAGCCATCCATCGAGTCGATATTGATGCTGGGAGCGAGAAAGTCACAGATTTTGGCGTCGAAGGCATGCGACTTGAGCAGTTGTGAGATGCGCTCGCGCATGGGCCGGGACCGATAACGCGTGCCGGCGACCGGATAGGCGTCAAACAGACCAAACGCGAGCTGGAGCGCGAATTCGGGAGAGCGTTTCGATACGACTCGGTGCTGTATGGGATACGCACATGTTGAGTATTCCGGGCTGCGGGCAAAACCTTCCGGATTACGAGGATCGTCGAAGGCGACGTAATGCACTTCATGATGCTTGTGCAACTCACGAAGCATTTCAAGCGTACGAATTTGTCCGCCTCGCGTGGTGGGGTGCAAGAAGTCCGTTTTGACCCACAGAATCTTCATACGACGGGCTGCAGTACAGGCGACCCGAGCAAACCCTCGAAAAGCTCGTCACCAGACTCCGGTCCGTCGGCGCGGCCATTTAAGAAAATCTCGCCCCAGAGTTGCAGATTCACAAGCCGCCAAAGACGATCTGTTGCGTCTTCGGTATGGGCGCGCTGGCGCTCAATGAGGGTTTCCACAAAGCTCAGATCGATGTATTCAGCAAGCAATTTCTTGCGATCGAGCAGGAGGTTAAACAAAGGCCCGGCGCGACGATCGAGAAACCACTGGCGCAGCGGGGTAGGGAAGCCCATTTTTTTGCGGTAAATGATGTCGTTGGGCAAAAGTCCTTCGACGGCGCGCTTCAAAATGTATTTGCCCTCGCCATCGTGGATCTTTAAGTTTTC
>DASREJ010000026.1:0-23259 GCA_035652115.1 Bryobacteraceae bacterium | reverse complement strand
AACAACAAAACCTGCAGCGCAAACATGACCAGAAAAGTCATGCGGCGGGTGGCAAAATCCGACACCCACGCCCAGAAAACGCGGCCAACGCCGTTTCCGATAGACACTATTCCGACCATCCCGGCAGCAACAACGGCTGTGATCTTCGCGAATTCCTGGAACATGGGCGCTTCTTGCGAAATGAGAGAGATGCCTGCGGACGTGTTCAGGAAGAGTAAAAGCCACAGAGCCCACCATTGCCACGTCTTTAGCGCCTCACGTAGTACATAGTCGCGTGTTGCTCGTTGGGCGGTGACTGAAGCGCTTGGCGTCCAACCAGCCGGCTGATATCCGGCAGGCGGATTCTGCATAAACCAGCCTGCAATTACCGCGACGATCAAATACGCAACGCCGAGGTAGGTAAAGGTAGACAATACACCGACACTTTGGATCACGCGGCTGGCGACCGGCGCCGTCACTAACGCACCGGCTCCGAACCCCCCGACGGCGATGCCGGTAATGAGTCCCCGCTTATCAGGAAACCATTTGACCAGCACCGCGACCGGAACTATATAACCAAATCCCAGGCCGATGCCGCCGATGAGGCCATAACTGATATAAAGCCACCAGAGCTTGTAAGCCGAAAAGCTGGCAAGAAACACGCCGATGCCGTATAGCGCGCCGCCGGTCATCGCAACAACGCGCGGGCCGCTGCGATTTAGCCATTGCCCTCCAAAAAAGGAGGCAAATCCCAGCACAAAGATGGCAATAGTGAATGTGAGGGTTACTTGTGAGATGCTCCAGCCAAACTGCTTGGAGAGCGGAACACGAAATACACTCCAGGCATATACAGCCCCGAGCGCCATCTGTAAAAACACTCCAGCGATTGCTATAGCCCAGCGATTTGTCACAGACCAGTTACTCTCCTGATGAATGAGCAGCTAACGTTTCGCTTGTATGATATGAAAGCACTGGTAACTCTTCAAGCAAATAGTTAGATCGGCGTGTAGGGGTAGATCTGAAACCACCCGCGCGCTGTCGCATCCAACGCGCGGGGCAAGTAACAGACCTGTAACGAAGCAGGGAATATTACGAAGGCTTGAACCATGAAGATTCCAAACCTGAACGATTGGCCATTGTTGAAGCAGCTTAAAACCAGCGATAGGCACTCCCTAGGATGTACCGCAATGTCTGAGCGGACCCGGGCTCTCGAGCCGCGCACCCGGCGTATCGATCGGGTTGTGAAATCGGTTTGCCCATACTGCGCCGTAGGCTGCGGACAACTCGTTTACGTAAAGAATGAACGCATTATAAATATCGAAGGAGATCCCGACTCCCCAATATCCCGAGGTTGCCTATGTCCGAAGGGATCAGCGACATTTCAGTTGGTGACCAGTAGCCATCGTGTCACTAACGTCTTATATCGGCGCCCTTACGGAACAGAATGGGAAGTTATCCCGCTTAATCAGGCCATGGAAATGGTCGCGCAGCGTATCAAGAAGTCGCGTGACGACAACTGGCAAGCTCAGGCTGCTTCCGGCGAAGCCGTAAATCGCACGCTATCCGTAGCGCACTTAGGTGGCGCCACTTGGGATAACGAGGAAAACTATCTACTTAAGAAGCTCTATTCCGCGCTGGGCATTGTTCAAGTAGAGAATCAGGCCCGTATTTGACACTCTTCCACGGTTCCCGGTCTGGGGACCTCGTTCGGGAGAGGCGGAGCGACAACCGCGCTGCAAGATCTCGCAAATGCAGACTGCATCGTGATCGAAGGCTCAAATATGGCGGAAGCTCACCCGGTTGGATTCCAGTGGGTGATGGAGGCAAAGCGGCGAGGAGCAACTGTCATCCATGTCGATCCGCGCTTCAGCCGGACCAGCGCAATGGCGGATTTATTCGTGCCTCTGCGCGCCGGGACTGACATTGTTTTTCTTGGAGCTCTGATCTCGTACGTAATCGAAAACGAGCGGTACTTCAGAGATTATGTTGTCTCCTATACAAACGCGCCCGTTATTCTTCGCGACGACTATCGCGACACGGAGGACCTGGACGGGTTATTCAGCGGTTGGCAGGAAGAAAAGGGACAGTACGAAGGCCCCACGTGGCGCTATGAAAGCACAGAGCACAAAGGCGAGGACTCGCAACAAACTCCTGAATCACATGCCGAGCGCTCCGCTCAAATGGCCGGCCCTAAAGTCAAAGCACACGATACGGATTTCACTCTTCAGCATCCGCGTTGCGTTTTTCAAGTTTTGAAGCGGCACTTTGCGCGTTACACACCGCAGATGGTGGAAGAGGCTTGCGGAATTAGCCAGGAACAGTTCCATAAAGTAGCGAAACACCTTTGCCACAATTCAGGACGCGAACGTACTACAGCATTTTGCTATGCGGTCGGTTGGACGCAGCACTCGGCCGGCGCGCAATTCATCCGCGCTGCAGCAATATTACAGTTGTTGCTGGGAAACATCGGGCGCCCAGGCGGCGGAGTCATGGCGCTGCGCGGTCATGCCACGATTCAGGGCTCGACAGACATTCCGACTCTTTTCAATTTGCTGCCCGGATATTTGCCGATGCCGAAAGCCGGGACCGATAAGTCGCTAGCCGAGTATTTGGAGAATTACACGGCGCGTTCCGGCTGGTGGACGGAGTTTCCGAAGTACATGATCTCCCTCCTAAAAGCCTGGTTCGGCGATGCCGCGACTCAAAATAACGACTACTGCTTTGATTACTTGCCCAAGATCACCGGCGATCACTCACATATGACCACAGTCGTGAACATGGCGGATGGTGATCTTGATGGGTACCTGGTGATGGGCCAGAATCCGGTGGTCGGATCGCCGAATGCCGGCCTGCAGAGAAAAGGGCTACGTAATCTGAAATGGCTGGTGGTTCGCGATTTCTATTTAGTGGAGACTGCGGAGTTCTGGAAAGATTCGCCCGAGCACGAGCGTGGCGAAGTGAGCGCCGAAACGATTGGAACGGAAGTTTTCTTCTTTCCCGCCTCAACCCATGTGGAGAAAGACGGTAGTTTCACCCAAACGCAGCGGGTCGCGCAATGGCATCATGAGGCGATCGCGCCGCCGGCCGACTGCCGTAGCGAATTGCATTTCGCTTATCACTTGGGCAAACGGCTGAAAGAACTATATGCGAATTCGAGCGACCCAAAGGACCGTCCGATTCAAGACCTTGCATGGGAGTACCCGGTGCACGATGCTCGCGATGAGCCTTCCGCCGAAGCCGTTCTTGCCGAGGTGAATGGATATACAGTCGCGGACCGCAAGCCGGTAGATGGCTACCTTAAGTTGAAAGACGATGGCTCGACCGCATGCGGCTGTTGGATCTATTCAGGGATTTATGCGGGAGGCGTGAATCACGCGGCGAAAAAGAATCGCGCAACCGACCATTACGGCTATGGTCCGGAATGGGGCTTTGCGTGGCCTTCCAACAGACATATCTTGTATAACCGCGCTGCCGCGGATCCGCAAGGCCGTCCTTGGTCCGAGCGCAAGGCGCTGGTTTGGTGGGACGAAGTTAAGAAAGAATGGACGGGCTACGATACGCCCGATTTTATGAAGACTGTCCCGCCGGATTATCGCGCGGCAGAAGATTCCCAAGGCACTCAAACAATTTCCGGCGACGATCCGTTCATTTTGCACCCGGATGGTAAAGGTTGGCTGTTCGCACCCGCCGGCTTACAAGACGGCCCGATGCCCACGCACTACGAGCCGTTCGAGTCGCCAGTGCACAATCCGCTATACGGGCAGCAGTGCAACCCGGTGCGGCTGGAGTATGACCGCTCGGACAATCAGATGGCTAAGCCCATCGCAGATCCACGTTTCCCGTACGTAATCACTACGTATCGTCTGACGGAACACCACACGACAGGTGGAATGTCGCGCTGGCTATCATGGCTTGCTGAGTTGCAGCCCGGCATGTTTTGCGAAATTTCTCCGGAGCTCGCGCGGGAAAAACAGCTTCGCAACGGTGACTGGGCGGTGGTTTCGACACCGCGGGCGGAAATTGAGACCCGCGTGCTGGTAACGGAGCGCATGCGCCCTATTAAGCTCGGCCGCCGCACAGTACATCAGATTGGAATGCCGTACCATTGGGGCAATCGCGGTCTCGTTACCGGAGATTCCACAAATGAGTTGCTCGCTTTCGGTGCTGACCCGAATTCGACGATACAGGAATCGAAAGCGCTAATTGGCGATATCCGCCCGGGCCGCCGCGATCACAGTAAAGCAATCACAAAAGAAGCGACCAACGCACCCGAGGAAGAACTGCGCGATTTGCCTATTGCGCGCCATCGGCCCATAGGGAAGCATCACGTTCACGCGCCCTCTTCAAAGCAGGGCGATCAAACTTGATATGGCCAACGGATTCTTCACCGACACAACGGTCTGCATCGGCTGCAAGGCTTGTGAAGTAGCCTGCAAGCAGTGGAATCAACTCCCCGACGATGGTTACCACTTCACCGGCATGTCCTTTGACAACACGATGCACTTGGGCGCGTCCACGTGGCGTCATGTCAGCTTTATTGAGCGTCCGGTCGCCTTGAATGGCTCCGATACCGGGTTTTCATGGCTGATGGCCTCGGATGTCTGCAAGCACTGCGCGCGCGCAGGATGTTTGGAGAACTGCCCGACAGGCGCGATCATGCGTACAGAGTTTGGCTCCGTTTATGTGCAGCAGGATGTCTGCAACGGTTGCGGCTATTGTGTTTCGGGCTGCCCGTTCGGCGTCATCGATCGCAATCACGACGATGGACGGGCGTGGAAATGCACGTTGTGTTATGACCGGCAAAAAGATGGCCTGGAACCAGCATGTGCGAAGGCTTGCCCTACCGATTCAATCCAATTTGGCGACGTCGAAGAGCTAAAAGAACGCGCGCGTAAACGTGTCGAGACACTGCACGAAAAAGGAGTGAAGGAAGCCTACCTTTATGGCGGTGATGCCGCGAGCCAACCCGGCACCGGTGGCTTAAATGCCTTTTTCCTTCTGGTCGATAAACCGGAGGTTTATAACTTGCCACCCGATCCCGAAGTGCCGACCATGCGAGCTAATCAGAGCTGGAAATCAGCGGGACTCGCTGCTATTGGCGTCGCTGCCTTGGCATTAGTTTCCGCGTTGGTCGGGAGGACGGCCAGGGGATAGCACATGAGTCTGGAAGAGGTCGACCGAATATGAGCGAGAGTCTTCCGGGATTTCTGCAGATACCTGGAGGAGCGCAGATTCCGGCTGCAAATGACGATGGCCGTAACGTTGATCTGCAAACCGGCGCGTTATCTGGAGAAGGTGCAGGACAGAAGCCGCCAGGCAGCCGGCAGGACGTAGGTCTGCAATCGCAAATCTTCCCGCATGTGCCAAGCCATCAGCCTTGCGAAACACCAACATACTATGGCACGCCTGTCCTCAAGCAACCCGTTTGGCATTGGCCGATTGCGGCTTATTTTTATGTTGGTGGCGTGGCCGGAATGTCGGCAACACTGGGGAGCGCGACGCAACTCTTCGGCGGCCGCGAGATGCGCTCGGTTGTGATAAAAACGCGGTGGATCGCAACCACTGGAGCTCTTGTCAGCACCGGCATATTGGTTCAAGATCTGGGGCGGCCTGAACGTTTTCTGAACATGCTCCGCGTTTTTAAGTTAACGTCGCCAATGAGCATGGGCAGTTGGATTCTCAGCGCGTTTTCGAGCGCCGCCGCTGCGGCAACCGTGCTCCCGTATGGGCCGCGTGTATTTCGTTCATTGGCGGGAATTTTTGGCGCGATTGCCGGGCTGCTCGGTTTGCCATTGGCCGCTTACACAGGAGTGTTGATTGTACAGACCGCTGTGCCCGTTTGGAAAAATCCGCTTTGGTCGGTACTGGCGCTGTGCTCTAGCACGGCGGCTGCGGGCTCGCTGCTCGAACTTCTACCACTAAATGCCAAGGAGTCGCGAACCGTAGAAGTTTTTTCGCTGGCCGGTAAGATAGGCGAAATAGTCACCGCCAACGCAATCGAAAAAGACGCGGCGCGGATCGATCGCGTGGCACGGCCATTTCATCGTGGGTTTAGCGGCCTGCTTTGGCAGAGCGCAAAGGTTCTACTCGTGAGTAGCGCCGTAATTGCCATCGCGCCAGGGCGTTCCCCTAAAAAGCGAATTGCCGCCGGCTTGGTTGGGACTGCCGCTAGCGTGTGCATGCGTTTTGCTTATTTTCTAGCGGGAAAGCGTTCGGCGCGCGATCCCCGCGCGACATTCGAGCAGCAGCGGCAGACGCCAGCGATAACGGCCGGACAAATCTAGCTAGCCGACTTATCTGCAGGTGCGGCTAACCGCATCGCCGCAACAACGTCTAAGCCCGGCATGCGCGCTAATTTCAAGTCCGCGGTCCGTTTCATCCGCAAGTGGCCATCGTTTTCGGCCGCGGTCATTCTGACGCTCGCGTTTGGAATTGGCGCTAACACGGCTGTCTTTTCGGCCATAAACGCAATTCTGCTGCGGCCTTTGCCGTTCCCGAGCGGCGACGAGTTGATGGTTTTGCGCGAATACGACCACAAAGCCAAATCAGGACAGTCCTTCGTTGCTCCGGTTCGTTTAGAAGATTGGAACCGCCTGAACACCGCCTTCCAAGCAATCACCGGATATTACACGCAAGACGTCTCTGAGACTTCCGGCACGTTGCCGGAGAAAGTGACCGAAGCTCTGGTTGCTCCTCGGTTTCTACAAGTGTGGGGTGTCGCACCGGCTCTCGGGCGCGACTTCGACGCCGAAGAAGAGCATTTTGGCGGACCTGAGGCGGTGTTAATTTCCGATCGGTTGTGGCGAAAATTGTTCAACGCTGATCCCGGCGCGATAGGCAAACGGTTGCATCTTGAACAGCGCGCGGCCACGATCATCGGAGTGATGCCCGCGTCGTTTCTATTTCCCGACCACGATGTGGATGTCTGGACGCCCAGTCCGATGGATGCCCCTTATGCACAATCCCGACAATCAACCTGGTTTATCGTCTTCGGTCGGCTGAAGGCGGGCGTCAGCCTGCCGCAGGCACGGGCAAACCTGGATAGTGTTCAAGCGCAACTGGGCCGGCAATTTCCTAAAACCGACGCCGACTTGAGTGTCCGAATTGAACCGCTCAAAGACACCACTGTCGGTGTCATTCGTCGTTCGTTATGGGTGTTATTCGATTCTGTATCGTTGCTGCTGCTGATTGCCTGCACCAATATCGCCGCACTGCTGCTGGCACGAACGACAGAACGAGAACGCGAAATTGCAATTCGATTTTCGCTGGGCGCCTCGCGTAGTTCCCTAATTGTTCAGTTGTTAACGGAATGTTTCATGCTCGCGCTCGCCGGTTCAGTTGTCGGGCTTGCCATTGCTGCAGCGGGTTTCCATTGGCTTCGAAGCCTCTCAAAGAGCCTGCCGAGGGCGGACGAAATCACACTCGATTGGCACATTTTGCTATACACGCTCGCTTGTGCGGTCATCGCTACCGTCTTATTCGGCTTGTTCCCTGCTCTACGTGGAACGCGCCGAAGCATTTCAGGCGAACTGGCCCACACCGGTCGTGCACAAGTCTCCGCTCGCAATCCACTGCAATGGATGCTCGTGTCCGTCCAGGTGGCGCTCGCCGTGACTCTGTTGGTGGGCGCCGGACTTTTGCTTCGAAGCTTCCAAGAGTTGGGCCGCGTATCCGCCGGATTCGATGTAGCTCATGTCCTGACGTTTCGCATTAGCGCAAATTGGGGTGAGACTGCGGACCTGAAGCACCTTCAGCAACGGATCAATCGCACTCTGGGCGAGCTGCGCGCAACGCCGGGAGTACGTGCAGCAGCCATTTCAGCAACCCTGCCAGGTATCCCCGACGATTCTCGAAGCGAAATGAAAATTATTGAGCGGGGCGCAGGCGTCGACCACAAAATCGTAGCGGATAGCCGCTTCGTCTCAAGCGGCTATCTAGCCGTAATGCGAATTCCTTTGTTGAGCGGGGAGGATTGTCGCAATTCGATAACTTTCGACAAAGTGCTAATCAACCGGAGCTTCGCGAGTGAATATTTCAAAGGCGAGTCGGGAATTGGCCGTCACGTTAGGCTGACCACCGATTTTTATACGTCGACAGCGACGATCCAGGGCGTTGTAGGAGATGCGCGCGAACAGGGCCTGAATCGCGAGCCCGGCCCTACCGTATATTGGTGCGTGCTCGCGCCGGGGCCATCGCCCAATTTCTTAATTCGTACAGAAGCCAACCCGATGGCGATGGCGGACACCATTCGGCGCAAAATCCATGCGATTGAGCCTGCGCGATCCGTCTTCGATGTTTCGCCTCTTGAGCAGCACCTTTCCGATAGCTTTGCGGAGACGCGACTGCGTACGCTGTTGCTAACTCTTTTCGCGACCACCGCTGTCTCGCTTGCCTGCATCGGCCTGTACGGAACATTGAGCTACTTTGTTGCAATTCGCAAGCGAGAGATAGGACTTCGACTGGCGCTGGGCGCCTTACAAGCCCAAATCCTCACGAAGTTTTTTCTTCAGGGCATTCGCGTTTCAGTGCTCGGTTGCATGGCAGGTGTGTGCCTGGCATTGGCCTTTTCGAAAGTACTCTCGGGAATGCTTTACGGTGTTTCTGCGGAAGATCCTCAGACCTTCGCCGGGGTCGTCGTGCTGATCGTTGCCATTGCCGCTCTGGCTTCCCTGATCCCTGCGCTTCGTGCCGCGCACGTAGAGCCTAGCGAAGTATTGCGGGAAGAATAGTTATGCCCACGGAATCTGGTTGAAAAGTTTACGAAGGCGTTTTGCCTTCTCAGGATTGATCGTCTCGACAAATCCGACCAGGCCTTCGAGATGGGAGCGGAAGTCAGGATGATTGTCGCGGTTCTGAGTTTGCGGACCATGTCGAACGCAATTCATCAGAGTTGCCTTAAGGCGATCGAAATCCGCACGAATGACATTAACGCGCCGATTAGCTACCAGGCCAGCGAGATGTTGGCGTACGCCTTGGTGCATGATGCGTGTCTTGCGATGATGGACGGCAAAGCCCTCTTCCATCGCAATCGCGGCGGCATAGATGGAGAAAAGTTGTACTCGATCCGCAAAATTCTTGCGGCCCGAGAACGCAATATCGTCGGCGTAGCGCGTGTACTGCGCCCCAGCCGATTTTGCTAATCCCGCTAAGCGGCAATCCATCCGATACGCACAGATGTTGGCGAGCGCGGGCGATGTAGGCGCCCCTTGCGGCAGATGCGGCCGTGCGTACAGTGCTTCTATTTCCCAAAGCTCGTGCCTATCCACATCACCTTTGCATTGACGCCACACATCCCGCGGCACTACGTTGGTGCAGATACCGCCCAGCAGATCGGCAACCGATTCGGGATAACCGATCGTCCGAAATAAAGCTTGAATGCGAGCACCGCCAATGCTTGGGAAAAAATCGCAAAAGTCCATGCGCAGCACAACATCTTTACCGATATGAGGACCGACGAAGGTTCGAATCGAGCGCCCCTTCACAAAGCCCTGAACCGCCGGGTGAGCCGGTATCTTTTCCAAAATCCCACTGAGGATGTGGCGCTGCAGTTCCTTCAGGCGTGATTTTGGCGCTTCAATTAGCCGAACAGCGCGCGAGCTTTTCGGCAGCAGTCGATAGTGGTAGTGATGGAGAGGTGGCCGATTAGTGTTGGATGTGAGTCCTTTTAAATCGGCGAACCAATCGAGTTCCGTGGTTTGCACTTGCAGCCAACTAGCAAGATCGCCGGCCGTCGTGATAGCTGGAAGGTCCCAGTTCCGGGTTGCGGCAACAGGCCTCATGCTGGGAGACTCGGTGATCCAGTGTTCGACGGCGAGCTCATCCGCATATTTTCTGCAGGCGCGGCGAAATCCTGGGTCTCGGATTAAAAAGAGAATGACATCACGGCGCCGTGGACGTATTGTGCCTGCGGTATTCGCAACGTAGCGCTGGGCGAGCGGAGTTAGCCAAGACCATTGCTTGCCAAGCGCAATACTCGCGCGGCTCACGATCTCGTCAGTGCTGGATTGACCGGCTATAAACGCTCTCGCAAGCACTCTTAGAAGCGACGGGTGGTGCATTCAGACAAGAGTAGAGCGTCCAACGAATCTGACCTTGCGTGAGCTTGTCTGCGTGAAGCGCAGCATCGCTCATGCGACGAAATGCAAGTTATACACGATTCCCTTGGGGGTAACCCCAGAGAGGCCGAAAACAGGCTCAAAGCCCGCTTAGCCAAGCTTGGAACACTCTACCCGCAAAGCATCATAACAATCTAAATAGAATCCCGTTAGTGGGGGGCATTCTTTTGCATAAACGCCGCAAGCTCTTCGTATTGGTCAGTAGCAATCAAATTGACGCCCGCCTCTATCGCTGCCTGCCATCGCTGCTCGACAGCTTCCAAAGTACCGAAATTATAGCTTTCGAACCAGCCATTCTGTTTTCCTGCTTCATGAGCGAACCCGTCCAGCGTATAGAAACGAATCCAATAACCTAATTTGTGCGCGTGATCGACAAGAGCTTTTAGACGGGCAGCATCGTCTTTGGTCCACGCCCCTGCATTCGGTTGCCCGCCTTCTTCCACCTCATACCAGGAGTTGTTCCACCAACGCCGGTAATTGGTTGGTTTATCCGTAAGTAACTGCTCGGGAGTCAAGGTAGCCGCCAAATGATTCCACTCCGTTTTATTTTGAGTAGCCGGAATATGCGTGTGAGCTGAGCCGAAGAGACGAAGGCGTGAGCCCACCGGCACGGCGTCGAAAAAGACCCTTTCTTGCGCATCCGAATCCTCGGTCAGAACTAAGATCGGTTTGCGGTCGAATTTGGTCAATTCTTGCGGATTCGCCGTTTTAATCGCAGTTGTGATCCATGGTTCGTAGTCGCCAAGAAGATCCCACAACGCATGCAGGAGAGGATCTTGATTGTCTTTGAAATCGAAATGAAGAACAATCACAGGCCATTTCGAAGTATCGCCATTTGACAGTTCTTTTTCGATGATTGGCCGCACACGTTCAAAGAAATACTGGCGTTCATCAGGATCGGCTGCGTTTGCCTTAGCAGAATGATCGACCACCACGCGACCTTTCCCTGTTGCTGGATCGAGGAACCATGCCAAATCCTGTTCAATAGCTACCGGAAAACCGGTGCTTAGCGCACGGTCCACGCGATTCGTCCACTGCCCGTCATAGGGATAACAATTGTGTGAATCGCGCACAGGCCGATTATCGTTCAGGAATTTAAGATCGGCCGCCCGCCCCAACAAGGAGTTCCAGATAATAAGCAGTAACAAACTCGAACGTTTCACTGTTTTTCAGTATGCCGGAGATTGAATTTGTGTTCGAGTATTGCGGCACCTTGATCTGTTAAGTTTGCATCAACCACAGTATGGAGTACAGACAGCTTGGCTATTCGGGCCTGAGAGTTTCCTCGTTAAGTTTTGGTGCCGCTACATTCGGCGGGGGCACCGAATTCTTTCGCGCGTGGGGGTCTTCAGGCGTAGAAGAAGCCACAAGAATTGTCGATGTATGTCTCGACGCAGGTATTAATCTTTTTGACACCGCTGATGTCTACTCAAAGGGTCTCTCAGAAGAGATATTGGGAAAAGCAATTTCCGGTAGGCGCGATCGACTATTGATCTCAACCAAAACCACATTCCGGTTCGGTGATGGGCCCAATGACGTGGGCTCTTCGCGCTACCACATAATTAGCTCTTGTGAAGAGAGTTTGCGCCGGCTCAATACGGATCGCATCGATATTTACCACATGCACGGCTTCGATGCGACGACTCCGGTAGAGGAAACGATCGAAACACTCGACACGCTGGTCAGAAGCGGCAAGGTTCGCTATATTGCTTGCTCTAATTTCTCGGGCTGGCATCTTATGAAGTCGCTGGCGATATCGGAGAAATATGGCTGGGCTCGTTATGTGGCACACCAGGTTTACTATTCGCTCATCGGGCGCGATTACGAATGGGAATTGATGCCGCTCGGTATAGATCAAAAAATAGGCGCCTTGGTGTGGAGTCCCTTAGGCTGGGGGCGGCTTACAGGGAAAGTTCGCCGAGGCCAACGGCTTCCTGAGACGAGCCGCCTGCACAAAACCGGGGACATGGGTCCGCAAGTTTCGGATGAATACATCTACAAGGTAGTCGAGGCGATGGATGAGATGGCGCGCGACATTGGGAAAAGCATTCCGGAAATTGCACTGAATTGGCTTCTGCAGCGACCGACAATTGCCAGTGTCATCGTCGGAGCACGCACCGAACAGCAGCTAAAACAGAATCTTGGAGCGACAGGTTGGAAGCTCAGCTCCGAGCAGATAAAGAAGCTGGATGACGCGAGTGCTGTCGAACGGCCATATCCATACTGGCATCAGGCGCAGTTTACGGAACGCAATCCGCTGCCGCTGTAGAGCGCAGAAAAAAGCTGTCCATTGGGTGCGCGGCTTTGATATCGTGCTACCTTGATAAGTAGTCTTCTGCCGCATTCGTCCTTTGCTCGCGTTTTTGGCGCGTAGCGAATCTTTCGGTTTGGTTTTTGTAGACCTCCCTTAGTTCATTGAAGGACGTTCCTGCCGGTACTCGGCACATACATCCTTTATGAACCATTTCTCTGAACTTACACTTGATCCACGTCTGCACCAAAACCTGGCGCGCAATTGCTTTGTGAGGCCAACCCCTGTGCAGGCGCAATCGATTCCCGTGGCGCTTACCGGAGCCGACCTCGTCGCAACAGCGCAGACAGGCACCGGAAAAACGCTGGCATTTCTGATTCCTATAGTGGAAACGCTGATGAAATCTGCCGCTGGCGCTCAATCGGCCGCATCTTCGACAATTCAGACACTCATCGTGGCGCCTACGCGCGAACTCGCGCTTCAAATCGCCGCTAGCTTCGCAAGTATCAGCGCCAACACTGGACTGCGTTGCGCGGTCGTTGTTGGCGGACTTAGCGAGCAAACACAGCTCACTGCGCTACGCGGCGGTGCGCAACTCGTCATTGCTACGCCGGGCCGCCTCGAAGATTTCCTAAACCGCAAGCTGATCCGCCTGGGCGGTGTATTAACAGTGGTACTTGACGAAGCAGATCGGATGCTCGATATGGGTTTTCTTCCGGCAATCGAGAAAATCTTGGGCGCATTGCCGTCTGCTCGTCAGAGCCTCTTTTTCTCAGCCACGATGGACAAGAGTATCGAGCGCCTGATTCAGCGCCATTCACGCGACGCCGTAACGATTACAACCGAGCGAAACGCGGCAAGGACTCCCGACCAGATAGATCTACATCTATATGAAATTGAAAGCGAGATGCGCGTCGGCCTGCTTCATCACATGTTGAATCAGGAAGACGGATCGTTTCTGGTGTTCGCGCGAACGAAACACGGTACCGACCGTCTGGCGAGGCGACTCTCGGCGGGTGGCGTACGCGCCGTAGCGATGCATGGGGACCGCACACAGAATCAGCGGAACCAGGCGCTTGCCGGATTTCGGGATGGGCGATACCGGGTACTCGTTGCCACCGATGTCGCCGCACGCGGCATTCATGTGGACAGCGTGGGACACGTGATCAATTTCGATCTTCCCCAAGCGCCGGAAGATTTCGTGCATCGCGTGGGGCGCACGGGTCGAGCGGGACAGCGCGGATCAGCTTCAACATTCGTGTCGAAAGCGGAGCGCGGAGAGATTCATCGTATCGAGCGCGAATGTAAGGTGCGCATGAACCGTCGTGAAATTTCGCCGGCGTTGCTAAGCGAAATTGCAGCGGCTTTACGCAGCCAGGAAGCCGCTGCGGCGCATCAGGTAAAAGTGAGCCGGCCAGAAAAAGTTGCGCGCAAACATTCTCCATCGCAATATGCAGGCGCGCCGAAACGGTCCTTTGGCCGCCGGAAGAAATTTTCGCGAAGTTAGCAGCGCATCAAAACAGCGTTTCCTGCTGCGGGCCTTTGCGAACCGCCGGCTGCACGAAATGACTTTCGATCAAGGCAAATCCGTACTCGTTTAGGATGTCTCGCAACAGAAATCCAAGCGAGAGCCATGTCTTCCGGGAAAGTGTTGTCCACCGCAGCGATTCGTTGAAGATGGCGGCTGCTTTACGAGCCGGATCGTGACGGGCTGGGTAAAGAAGGCCGTCCGGCTTTTCCGGATGCCGCTCGAAAGCTCGCGACCACATCTGCGCTTCCTTGTAATCGCCAGCAAAGATTCTCGAATCGATATTTAATCGAGCTAGACCGCCACTGGTGAGGTCAACAAGCCTAAGCGGCCTATCGCAGATAAGTTCACTTAGCGCTCTCAGAGAAAGCTGTTCAGAAGTAACTTGCCGCTCCCGCTGTGGCGCGCTTAAAAATTGACCGAATGTTTCGACAAATGCGCCGTGCGCATCGTCAGCCACGTACAGGACACCATAGCTTCGATCGGGATCGTCGAAACGGTATCGCCCATTTCTGCCGTAATAAATCGGCGAGCGGTCGACTAAATGAGAACGAAACCAACTGCCCGAAATCTGCCGCAGAGGCAGCTCGAAACGACTGAAATCACCCGGCGGTGGGGGAAGTGGCCCCGGGAACGACACACCTAGACAGTACCCTGTTCCCCAAAAGTGCCTGCCACATTGACGACACGTTCAACGGAACCCGCCCGCAAGAGATCGAGCGGTGCACGATTTTCTAAAAGTGAGTTGGGGCTTAGCAGGAAAGTAAGTTGACTCCAGCCGTCGCGCTCGTTGAGCGCTGTTAGCGTTTGTTCCAAGCCAGCTATCGGCCCTTTCGAGTCAAACTGGCATATGGGATAGCCGAAGCCTCGTTGTCCTTGCGGAATGGCGATCAGTTTACCGTTTTGCCTTCTCTTGTCTACAGCCTGCCGGGTTAAGCGTAATACCTTTGCAACCTCTTCAGCGGTCATCAAGCCACCCGCGCGGTGAAGAAGTTGCTGCTGTACCTCGAGACCTTTTAGGTAGGGCGACGCCAGCGGTTCATATTGTTCTAACTGCGATAAGATCTCCGGACTTCGCAGAGCATGGAACAAGACCAAGAAATTGCTATTTGCCGCGGCGGTTTCCGCCAGAGCTTTCGATGGCAAAGTCTTAGTAATCTCCATTACCGCTTGGAACGCTCGCTCTATAAAAATTCGGTGTGCGCCGTCCGTTGGAACGAGCGAGATCTGGCTCCGAATTCGATCGAGCCAGACGGGAATCTCACTTTCGGAACTTCGAGCGTCGGCAGCCACTGCCGCAAACTCGATAGCCTTATTGATTCGTCTTTTATTCGCCAACCGCGGTGGTTGCCCGTTTCCAGCGTATTTACTTGCTGCAACCTTGTCAACTAACTAATGTGTCTAAACGGGGTAATGGGCGTACTGCGAAGTCAATTATTCACAAGCCGACCTTCCGAAATCTGCAAGTGCGAATAACTCACGAGGGTTACGCCGGACATCGACCGAAACCCGATATAACCTGCGCCTAGCGGCTGAGAATCGGTCCAGATAACGTTGGGCTTGCCGTTTATGGTCACCTGTATTCTGCCGCCAGTCTTGAGCACTTGCACGTGGTACGTAACGTTTGCCGGGCCTGTGGTGCCACTAGGAGCCTCCGCAACTAACGTAAAGCCCGGATTCTTGCGTAGGCGGTTGGTGACACTTTCCGTCTTGGTATTCCGGCTCCAATAAGAATCTGAGTAATTGACGATTTGGCCACTGTGATAGGCGACATAATCAGCTCTCCGCGGTGGCAATGAAAGGTCGAACAGATCTTTGCCATGCACGCCGTCGGCGCAGAAGAAAAGTATGGTCAGCCCACTGGTAGATCCGTCGGGAGTCATGTCGTAGCGGAGGAAGAAGTTGGTGGGCAACTTATGCCGATTCCACACCACCATGTGGGAGGGTTCCTTACCCGCTATCAGTTTTGGATTACCGGCAGTGTCAAATGGCCAGGGTGCGACGCGTAAAGCTCCATCGCGAATCTCGGCTCCGCCCCAACCTTCCGCAACCCATTCGGCATCCGGATCTGGCAGAGCTTTGCGATGCCAAACCCCGTGCGAATCCTTCGTGATGAGATCTTTCTCACGCACAATCTTCTGCGGGAAGTCGAATTCGTTTCGATAGAACGGAACAAACCGATAAACCTCGTGACTGGTGGCGACCGGTCCCGCCGTCTGTGCAATGACGCGCGCCTCTCGGGCCGCGATCAGAAAGAAGGCGCAGAAGCCGAAGAGCAGCAGACGGTCGGCAATACTCCGCATCATGCCGTATTTGGAAGTAAGAACGTGTCTCTTTTAATTAGCTGAGCCTAACTCGGCACGAATGGCATCGGCAATCCGGGCGGTCCATTTTTCAACTTCCTCATCCGTTTTGGCCTCAATCATCACCCGCGCCAGCGGCTCGGTACCTGAGAAGCGCACCACAACTCTGCCGCTCCCGTTGAATTCGCTTTCCGCCGCCCGAATTTCCGCTTGTACGGATTCAAGCTCCGCTAATGGACGCTTGTTCTTGACACGAATATTGACAAGTTTTTGGGGAAAGTTTGTGATATCGGCCGCGAGACCGTCAAGTGTCCGCTCGGCATCGCGCACAATTTCCATCACGCGCAGGGCGGTAAGTAGACCATCTCCGGTCGTTGCATACTCGGAAAATATGACGTGTCCGGATTGCTCTCCGCCCAGCACCGCACCTCGCTTCAACATTTCCTCAAGGACATATTTGTCGCCTACTGGTGTCCGAAGCATTTGGATGCCTGAGCTGCCCAAAGCCTTCTCAAGTCCCAAGTTGGACATCACGGTGGCGACGACAAGATCCGACGTTAGCCTTCCCGCTCTCTTTAGCGCTGATCCCGCCAGATACAGCACGGCATCGCCATCAACCACGCGCCCATTGGCAGCCACGAAAAGCGCGCGGTCGGCATCGCCGTCAAATGCAATGCCGAAATCGGCTCCCGTTTCGATCACGCGCTGCCGCAAGCCGTCCAGATGGAGCGAGCCGCAATCCAAATTGATGTTCCGGCCGTTCGGCGAGACACCGATCCAATCCACTTGGGCGCCCAGCCGCTTGAAGAGGCGCGGAGCTACTTCTGTCGCAGCGCCGTTGGCACAATCCACTACCAGTCGGAACGGAAATGTTCCTGAGACCGTACCCGCCAAGTAATCCGCATATAAGTTGTCGAGGGCCGGATCAACCTTCAGCGGTTTTGCTGCGACCGATGCGTTTCCATCAAGCCAACGTTGTATCGAATTCTCGAGCTGTAGTTCGATCTCGTCAGGCAGCTTATAGCCGGAGTGGCTAATCACCTTGAGACCGTTGTCATAATACGGATTGTGCGAAGCGGAAATCATCACGCCTGCGGCGAATGGCCCGGTGCGAGTGAGATAGGCGACGCCCGGAGTTGTAATAATTCCTGCAAAACGGGCGGCCACTCCCGCTTCGGCAAGTCCGCCCGCTACCTGTTCGGCTAGCCAGGGCCCGCTTTCGCGCGTATCCATGCCGATGAGCACTTCGGGCGCAGAAGGTCCGCCATGGCTGCTCTCACCTTTATGCACCCAGCCCCCCAATGCAAAGCCCAGCGCATGGGCGGTGCGGTCGTCAAGCGGCGGCTCGCCAGCGACGCCGCGGATACCGTCCGTTCCGAAAAGTTGTCTTGAGATAGTCTCAGGCATTTAGAACTGCATTTTCCATGGTAAACGCCCAGGGAACGCTTCCGCTCCCGTTAGCCACACATATCCATAACTCCCATCGGAAGCGCGGAATACAATCATTAGTGGAAATCGGATGAACATTTCGGTCAAGAGCGAATATGCGCTCAAGGCTGTATTTGATCTGGCGGCGCAGCAACTGGAACATCGCTCCTCGACAACGCCTATGTCGCCCGTGAAAATCGCAGACATCGCGAAGCGGCAGAAGATTCCGCAAAAATTTTTGGAGCTGATTTTAGCCGGATTAAAACAGAGCGGCTTCGTGGATTCACGGCGTGGCGCTGAAGGAGGCTACCTGTTGGCGCGATCCCCCGATGCGATTAGCGTCGGCGATGTTTTGCGCGCCGTCGAGAATGTGAAGGTTTCCGCGCGCAACAATCGTGAAGATCCATTCGCCGAGATCTGGCAACAAGTCGATTCGGCCGTTTCCGCAGTACTAGATGAAACTACATTTGCCGAACTGGCCCGTACTTGGCAGGAAAAGCATACACAGTTTATACCCAATTGGGACATTTGAGAGGCAACCATTGGTTTTCCAGGACAATTCGTTCAGTATCGGTCGCACGCCTTTAGTCAAACTGAATCGCGTGGTGGACGGCGCTAAGGCAACCGTTCTCGCCAAGATAGAAGGCCGTAATCCGGCCTTTTCCGTGAAATGCCGCATCGGCGCATCCATCGTGTGGGATGCGGAAGAGCGTGGTGCCCTTAAGCCAGGCATGGAGATCATCGAGGCAACCAGCGGCAACACCGGAATTGCTCTGGCATTTGTGGGCGCTGCACGTGGCTATAAGGTCACTCTGACGATGCCCGACACCATGACCTTGGAACGGCGCAAGGTTCTGAAGGTATTGGGAGCCAATCTAGTGCTCACCGAAGGAGCCAAAGGGATGAAGGGTGCTATGGCGAAAGCTGAGGAGCTACAAGCCTCTGATCCGAGCCGCTATTTTATGGCCGAGCAGTTCAGTAATCCGGCTAATCCGAAAATCCACTTCGAGACCACCGGCCCAGAGATCTGGGAAGACACGGATGGTCAGGTAGATGTCTTGGTAAGCGGTGTAGGAACAGGGGGAACAATCACGGGCGTATCGCGGTACATCAAGCAAGAAAAGAAATGGCCGTTGTTGTCTGTGGCGGTGGAGCCCACTAGCAGTCCCGTCATTACTCAGACGCGAGAGAAAAAAGAACTGAGGCCGGGTCCGCACAAGATCCAGGGGCTTGGGGCTGGCTTTATTCCCGAGAATCTGGATTTGTCAATCGTAGACCGCGTCGAACAGGTCACCAATGAGGAATCCATTGAGATGGCCCGCAGACTCGCTACAGAGGAAGGGCTACTCTGCGGCATCTCATGCGGAGCCGCTGCGGTTGCTGCTGCGCGTTTGGCAAAAGAGCCGGAGATGGCCGGGAAAACAATTGTTGTTGTGTTGCCGGATGCTGGCGAAAGGTATCTTAGTTCTGCACTCTTCGAAGGGATGTTCGACTAAGCTATTTCTTTTACTAATAAAGACTAAGAGAAACTGCGGAGAATCAGTAACCACCGTAGATAAAAAGTCGTTCTATAGGTACATCCCCGTAACCCCGCGGGCGCTCTACCCCAAACCCCCAGAGCGCCCGCACCTCTGATTCCTCCGAAAAAGTCACTATACTACAAAGGCACTATCACCGCCTAGTCGAAACAAGTAGTCTTGCTCGATGCTTCCCGGAAACCCCTTCCCGCTCGAGTTGTGGATTTGGCCGCTGGCACTTGGAATTTCAAAGTCGATATGTTCGGCTTCACGTCGGTTCAACAGCAGATTGAAGTCGACAACAAACCACTTACACGCGAGTGGACTCTCGATATGCCGCGCTTGACTCCATCGTCAGCCAAACCGCAGGCGCTGCAAACGCTTCTCCATCACAACGGCCAAATCGGACACGCGCGAACGGCAATTCGAATTGGCGTCGCGATCGTCCCAATTGGGGTGGAAATGGAAGTACTCCGGGCCCCAAATTCTAATGCGACAGGCAGCGCACAAAGGCCGGACTTCCAAAACGCGCAAGTACGTGCTGGGGAGAACAGTCAGGAATCGTTGTCCGGCGCCGCCGCAGATGCTGCTTCTGGAGATCTGACCGGGGGGCGACCGCGTCCGGTGACGCCGAAGAATCATTGCTTGTCAACGACACCATAAGCGGCCGGGGCCTTGCGCAATCGAGTGAAGACGATGTGCGCCGTCAACGCATGATGAATGCGGGCGTTCCAAATGGCGGAGACCCAGGTGGCGGCTTTGGCGGACCCGCAACCGCGTTGGTTCGGCTAAATTTCAATATTCAATATCAGAATCGCAATTCGAAAACGCAGCAACTCTTCGGCTATCGCGATACGTCCACTGGCTACGGAAACAGCGCTTCGGTCGGCTGGAGCCATAGCTTCGCCCCTCGCACCAACAGCGCAACTGTCAGCTTCAGTCGCAACGTCGCCATGCTCGCCTTATTTCGCCGAAGCAGCCAATGTCACATCTTCCACAGCCGTCAACGCTTGGACATTTAAATTCGGGCAGCGCATCTCAGTGGCGTGCGAAGCTGCCTAAAATCCGTCGTTCAGATAATCGTGTGCACGTGAACTTTGCCCGCTTAGCCACGCTGATACAAGATGCTGGTTGGTAAGGACCAGACCGCTATCCGACACAAAAGCGCCCGACCCAGCACCCACCCGTACAGAGGTGCGCTGCATTGTAGTCAGGAAATCGTCGCTGATTTCAATGCCGTACTTCTGCTTAATCGCAGCCTTCGGGAAGTGGTTGTACAGCCACATTCCCTCATCGGCGTGCGCCATCATGCGATGGCGCCAATTAATATCAGCCGGTAAGATCCACGCAAGTTCACCACCGCGTCTACAAGCATAGCGGTGTTGACGGTATTCCGCGGCAACCCGTTGCCTTAGTGCTTCGTATTAAAGTTAGGAACTTGGATTTACTCTTGGGGAGCTCCTATCTGCGCCGTGGTGCGCTGCTCGCAGTACTTTTTTGCGCGGCGACACTCGCCCAAGGTACATCCACCGGGCAGTCGGCTGATAATCACGCAGTCACGACATTCCAGAGCGGGGTCAATCTTGTTCTGGTGCCAGTCATTGTTCGCAATAAACAGGGACAGGCAATTGGCAATCTGACCCAGAGCGATTTTCAGATATTTGATCGTGGAAAGCGGCAGGTAATCGCAGGTTTTTCAGCGATCAAACGTGACAACGCGGCATCATCATCTGAGCCAGACGCCTCCACTCCAGCCGTTGCGACTGGAAAGGGACACGCCTCTTCGCCCGTTGCTGCGCCTCGGGCCGCCGCGGAAAACCCACGCCATTTTGTTATTTACCTGTTTGACGACCTCAATATCACATTCGCCGACATGGCCGCAGTCCGATCCGCAATGTCCCGCCACATTCGCGGCCTTAAGAATATCGATCAGGCGGCGATCTACACGTTTTCAGGCCGCGCAGCGATTGATTTCACGAATGACAAGGACAAACTTGACGGCGCAGTCGCGAAGCTGCGAGCAAGCCTGAGCGATATCAGCGCCAACGAAGCGAAAGAGTGCCCTAACGTGGATTACTTCCTTGCCGACTTGAACCGAAACCAAAACGATCAGAGCGCACACAAAGCGCTTGTGGACCACACCATGTCGTGTATGCACGTCGACGAATTCGCGGCGCTGTCAATTGTTGAAGGCGCTACCCAACGGCAGCTCCTATACGGTCCATTGGCGAGCAGAATGGCGTTGCGATCGTTGCGACTAGCAATTCGACGACTGGCGGACATGCCCGGCGAGCGGCTTATTGTGTTGACGTCACCCGGATTTTTTGTACAAACTCCCGAGTCGATTAGCGACCGCGAGCAGCTTCTGAAGATCGCCGCCAAAGCGGATGTCACAATCAGTGCACTGATGCCCGCGGGCTTTTTACAGAGCCGCCGATGCCAGCGAAAAAGGACCACCTAACCAACTTTGGCAAGAGTATAAACATCAAAGCGGCTTGGCGGCTGAAGGCATCCTCCAAGACCTGACGCAAGGCACGGGCGGAATTTATATCCACAACAACGACGGTTTTCAGGCGGCGTTTGATCGCCTGGCAGCGCCCCCCGAATATTCATACGTACTCGGTTTTCAACCAGCCGAAGCCAAGCCGGATGGCAAATTCCATCCCATCAAAATTCGTCTCACAAACGAGAAGGGATTGACCATTGAAGCGCGGCGCGGTTATTACGTGCTCGAAAAAGATTCGGAAAAACAAGCTGCGCGCCTGGAAGTCGATGACGCCCTCTTTTCACGCGACCCGAGGAACGAAATTCCTGTTGTCTTGCAAACCGGCTACATCGAGCCAAATAACGGCGACCCGACCGTAACACTGCTCGTGAAGGTAGACCTTAAATCGCTCCATTTCCGCCACGCAAGCGAACGGAATCTGGATTCTTTATCGATTGTTTCGGCGTTGTTCAATGAAGCCAGCCCTTTGTCTGTCCGCCTAGAGTTGCAGGCGGACTGTTACGCGGGCATTTGGGGTCACACAACGGCTCAACGCAGGATTGTCGACGAGAGCGATATCGAATCGGCGTTGAATGCCGCGGCAGCCGTCGGCGACGATCGTCTGCAGCGCATGTCAACAGGCCGCGTTAGCCCGGAGACATTTACACATGGCACTTCTGCGCAGCGTGTCCACTGGTTCAAACGCGGCTTCGACTCTGGCGATCTGTCGGCATGTGACACGTTTCGCACACGCTGAGAGCTTGGCAGCGATGCTATAGAATTCCGGCTCACGCTGCGGGAGCAGGACTTTGGACATCCGAACGGAAGGAAACTGATAAGTTAGAGGTGAGGTGAGGTGCGAGAGTGGTTGAATCGGGCGGTCTCGAAAACCGTTGAACCTTTACGGGTTCCGTGGGTTCGAATCCCACCCTCACCGCCAGAATAGAATCAAGCACATAGCCGGAAACAGCGATTTTTGCGGGCAATAGCGGGCAATGCGGATGTACAATGAAGCATGCCGCTTAACCTCTATAGAAGGCACCGGCAGGAGTGCGAAGGCGGGCACCCGGAAGAATCCCGCTCCGGGGAATTCGAGGAGCGCAAGAAAGGCTGGAAGCGTTGCGCCTGTTTTATTTTTGCTTCCGGCACCCTCAGCGGCAGCTTCAAACGCAAATACACTGGCAAGACCGATTGGGATAAAGCGAGAGCCGTAGCCGCTCAGTGGGAGCAGGCGGGTTCCTGGGACGGCACACCGGCACCGCCGCAACCCGCGCCGATAGAAAACCCAGCCCCGGCTCGTATCACCATTGCCGACGCGATCAAAGTTTTTGTCAGCAACCGGGAAGGCGCAAAAATCGCGCCCGCGACGCTGCGCAAATATCGAACATTTACAAAGCAGTTCGCGGCCTTTGCGGAGTTGCGCGGCTATGTGATGCTCGATCAATTCACATCCGCCGACATCGACGTGTTCTATTCAGGCTGGAAACTCGGGGCGCGGGCGAAAAGCAAGCGTCTCGGAACGCTTCGCGCGTTTTTCCGCTTCTGCATGAATCGGAAATGGCTCGCTGAAAATCCCGTCAGTGCCGATATCAGGCCGCCGATTGGGGCGAACCGTGTCGCAAACAAAGCGCCTTACACCGATGAGGAATTGCA